>JBBRZF010000033.1:0-25631 GCA_038236965.1 Terriglobales bacterium
CACACCCTTCCAGTAGCGAACATACTGCGTCCCGAGCGGAACATCGAGCCCGTAAGCGTGACGCGCTGCCTGTATATCGGCGCTGGCCGCTCCTTCACCGAGCATCTGCTGTATGGGATCGCCCGGCACGATGTGGATCAGCAGGAAGACGACGCTCACCACCAGCCAGATCACTGGCAGCATGTAGAGCAGGCGGGTTAGGACGTATCGGAACAAATACTTTTCCCAGTGAACGCGATTGGCTTACCTGGCCGGCTGCGGATCTTCTACGGTCTTGATCAACTCGATCTTCACGTTTTCCACGCGGCGTCCGTCCATCTCCAGCACGGTATAGCTGCGGCCCTCGTACTCGAAGGCGTCGCCAGTTTCCGGGATGCGCTGCAACTGTGTCAACACGAATCCGGCGAGAGTTTCGAAGCCTTCGTCGCGAGGCAACGGTATCTTGTAATGAGATTCGAGGTCGCGGATATTGGTGGCGCCATCGAGGACCATGGTGGTTGCGCCCGGAGTGAGTGCCTCGGGCGGAATATCGAATTCGTCCTCTATCTCGCCGACCAGTTGTTCGAGCACGTCTTCCACGGTGACCACGCCGGCGGTCGAACCAAATTCGTCGACGACGACGGCAAGATGCCGTTTACGTTTCTTGAACTCCACCAGCAATTCGGGCAATCCCTTGGTCTCGGGCACGACCAGCACATCGCGCATGATGTGCCGCAGTCGCAGCGTGGTTGGCCTGCGCACAGCCTCGTCGCTCAGTTGGCGGTTCATGCGGAACTGCATCCAGCGCATGAGGTCTTTTGAATAGAGCACGCCGATGATGTGTTCCTGGCCTCGTGCCGGGTCGTAGACAGGCACGCGCGAATGCTGCTCTTCCACTACCTTACGCAAGGCGTCCTCAAGCACCATGTCGCCAGGCAGGGAGAAGATGTCAGGCCGCGGAACCATGACCTCGCGGACGGTCACGTTCTCCAGTTCCAGTGCGCGGTGGATCATTTCCTCCTGCAACTCTGGAATCAACCCCACGCGGCGACTGGCGCTGACGATGAGCTTTAACTCCTCCGAGGAATGGATGCCGCCATCGCGAACTTCCCTGGAACCGAACAGGCGAAGCACAAAGCGCGAAGAAGCCGTCATGATCGCCAGAAAGGGCTTGGCCACCGTCATAAAGACGTCCATGGGGGCGGCTACGGCCAGCGCCACCCGCTCGGCGCGTTGCAAGGCGACCGTTTTCGGCACGACCTCGCCGAGGATGACGTGCATATAGGTGATGAGCATGAAGGCGAAGGCGATGCCGATGCCGTGCGCGTAGAGGTTGGCGTAAGGGATGCGCTGCAGCACAGGTTCCAGAACCCGCGCGAGCGCCGACTCGCCCACCCAGCCAAGAGCCAGGCTGGCTACGGTGATGCCGAACTGTACGCCGTTCAGCACGTTGTCCAGTTGATGGTGCAGCCGCTGTACGGTGCGCGCACCGATCCGTCCAGCATCGATCAATTGCTGGATGCGCGTATCACGCAGGCTTACGAGCGCAAATTCCGCAGCGACAAAGAATGCGTTGGCGGCAACCAGCAGCAACACACCTAGCAACCGGAGCAGCACAAAACTAACCATACGTTGCCGATTTTACCCGACCAGCGCCAGAATTTCCCATCGCTCGCTTCCCTTTCTCCTGATCGAGGGTCTAAGAACTCGGATAGTCGGACAAAAGCGCATGGAAACAAAGCAGCCATAGTCATCCTCTTTTTTGACAAGTAAGGGAACCATTTGCCCCGGCTTTGCGTATCCAGCATCAGCAAGGGCGATTGCTGCCCCGGCGTACTAACCGTATAAACCTTCAGGAGATGCGACGTGGCGAACGGAAACGGCAAAAACAAACGCAAAAGAATGTGGATCATTCTGGGTTCTATTCTGCTCGTCCTATTGATCGTGGTGGGCGTTGTGACCGCCAAGAGCACCGGCACCAAGATCGATTCCTCTAAACTCGCAAAGGTCGAGCGCGGAGACATTGCGAAGAGCGTCGTTGCCACCGGAAAGATCGAGCCCATCACCAAGGTCGAGATCAAATCCAAGGCCAGCGGAATCGTGAAAAAGCTTTATGTGGAAGCTGGCGACCACGTGAAGGCCGGACAGGTTCTCGCCGAACTCGACCGCGATGAGATTCAGGCGACCGTGCGCTCCTCCGAAGCCCAGTTGCTCTCTGCGGAAGCCAGCCAGCGCGCCGCCGAAGCCGACTTGAAGCGCGCCGAAGTTGACGCCCAGGGCGTGGATATTCCCATGCTGAAGCGTGCCTACGAACGCGCACAACACATGGCAAAGGAAGGCGTAGTCTCGCAGGCCAATCTGGACGACGCGGAAAAAGCCTACGAACTTGCGGTCAACAAACAGAATGTTTCTCGCGCTCAGCTTACGGTGGGCAAGGCGAAAGTGGCGCAGGCCACCGCCGACGTGCAGCGCAATCGCGCCAACCTGCAACAGTTGAAGGAGCAGCTTAGCTACACCACCATCGTCGCGCCCATCGAGGGCATCGTTCTGTCGCGCGATGTGGAGATTGGCGACGCGGTCAGCTCCATCCTTGTGCTCGGCTCCTCCGCCACATTAGTCATGACCATTGGCGATACCAACGAGGTTTATGTAAAAGGCAAGGTGGATGAAAGCGATATAGGCAAGGTGTATCTTGGCCAGCAGGCCCGCATTAAGGTGGAGTCCTTCAAAGACAAGAGTTTCACCGGCAAGGTGACGAAGATCTCGCCGATGGGCGTGGAAAAAGATAACGTCACCACCTTTGAGGTACGCGTCAGCATCACCAATCCTGGCGGCGAACTCAAGGCGGCGATGACGGCCAACGCGGAAGTCATCATGGAAGAACACAAAAACGTCCTCATGGTCCCGGAAGCTTCCATTGTCTATGACCGCGACAAGAAGGCATCGATCGAAGTACCCGACAGTAAGGCACAAGGCGGAAAGCGCAAGGTCCCGGTGCAGGTCGGCATCTCCAACGGCGCCAAAACCGAGTTGCTCAGCGGCCTGAAGGAGAGCGATGAAGTTGTCCTTCAGTAACAGCCGTACCAAATAATTTTTCCTTAACGGCCGTGCCCACAAGCGCGGCCGTCATGCTGTTTTCAGCAGGAGGAGTGAGATATGCAGCGACGCATTTTTTCGGCCCTGGTCCTTATCGTGCTGCTTACGACGGCGGTTGCCGCCAGCGCGACCGCGGAAGGCAAGTTTGAACGGACACTCAAAGTCCCCGGCATGGTCGATCTGGAGATCGCGACCGGGGCTGGAGATATCATCGTACGCACCGGCCCTTCGGGGACGGTGCAGATCACCGGATACGTCCGCAGTTCTATGATGTTCGGCAGCCAGGAACGAGTTGATCGCGTGGTGCAGAACCCGCCGATCATGCAGACCGGAGGCATCATTCGCATCGGTCACGGCAATGATCAGAACATCATGCGAAACGTTTCCATCCGATACGAATTAGTGGTTCCGGCTGAGACACTTTTGAAATCCAGCACAGGATCGGGAGACCAGACCATCAGCGGGTTGAAGTCCCCACTGAAGGCGACGACCGGAAGCGGCCAGATCCGCGTGAGTTCGATCAGTGGATCCGTGCGATTGTCTACCGGCAGCGGCGACATCGAACTGAGCGACGTGAACGGCAGCGTTAGCGCGCAGACCGGCAGCGGAGGCATCAAGGCACGCAACGTCGGCACTACCGACATGACGACCGGGTCCGGAGACATCGAAGTAAGTGGATTGCGGGGCGGTGTGCATGCGCGAACCGGCAGCGGGAGCGTCCACGTGCAGGGCGATGCGACATCAAGCTGGCAGTTGCATACGGCCTCCGGCGATGTGCGCGCCGATGTAGGGCCGAACGCCAAGTTCGATCTCGATGCCGGCACGAGCTCGGGCGAGATCCGTACCTCTCAACCGATGACCACCGAGCGTTCTGACCGACATCACATGCGGGGCAAGGTGAACGGCGGCGGAAACCTCATCGAGGTGCAAACCAGTTCGGGCGACATCGAAGTTCGTTAGCCGACAAAAAGAAATCGCAGAAGGGCACGAGCGATCGTGCCCTTTTGCTTTGCCATCCACTTCAGATGCGCGGGGCTTGACCTGATGCCGCTCGGCGCGATACTTTCGCGCTACTCATTACGGAGAAGATCTTCTTGACCCAGCACATCGTCACCCTCACGACTGATTTCGGCATAAACGACCATTACATCGGCACCATGAAAGGCGTCATTCTCAACATCAATCCCGACGCAAAGATCGTGGACATCTGCAATTCCGTGCAATCGTATGACGTGCTCGACGGCGCGCTGACCATCTCGCAGGCCTATCATTATTTTCCAAGTGACACCATTCACGTGGTGGTCATCGATCCCGGCGTAGGCACGTCACGCCGCGCCATCCTGGTACGCACCGAGCGACACCTGTTCCTGGCGCCCGACAATGGCGTGCTTTCCCTGGTCTACGAACGCGAAGAACGCATCAGCGTCCGTGAGATCACGGCAGAGCATTACTATCTGCAGCCCGTTTCCAGCACCTTCCACGGACGCGACATCTTCGCCGCCATCGCCGGATGGCTCAGTAAAGGCTTGGACATCGCAAAGTTCGGCGAAGAGATCACCGACTACGTGCGCTTCTCTGCTCCCAAGCCGAAACGGCTCGGAGATAAATTACTGAAGGGCGTCGTGCTCAAGGTCGATAAATTCGGTAACCTCGTTACCAACATCCGTCCCGAAGATCTGCCGCAGCTTTTCCAGGCAACTCCGCCGGAATTCAAGATCGCCGTCGGTAAGGGCGAGGTCAAGCGTGTGGTGGGCGCTTATGCGCAGGGTGCGCCGGGCGAAATATTCGGTATCGTCGGCAGCATGGGCTTTCTGGAGATTTGCGCGAATCGCGGCGCCGCCGCATCTCTGCTACAGGCGGGCAAAGGCAGTGAGGTCGGAATCACTTTTGCGACTCCGCAATTCGAAACGCCGACGGTCACAAGTTAAGTAAACAGGAGTTGCAGGCGTGAGACCGAAATTCAGCACTAGGGATTTTTGGGATTTACGCGCGCGTATTTTTCCATCTCGCCGGTCCACTTCAGGAAGCGCACCAGTTCGTAGCGCTCGCGCCACATGAATCCCCAAAACTCAAAGAAGCCGATGGCGTGCATCTTCACGCCGGTATAGGTTTCCAGTCGCCAGCGAAGATACGGACTCCTCCATGGGGCCAGATGATGGCCTCGCGTCGCGTTCCAGAGAAATCGAAGGATGTACCACATGCTTGCTCTCAGTATATCCGCAGCTCGTAGACCGCCGCGAATGCGCCGCGCGATCTACAATTCGTATTTTTTCAAGAGATGGCGGAAGCTTCGGTAGCTGAGCTTCAACATCTCGGCTGCGCGTGTCTGCACACCATTGGAACGGCGCAGCGCAGATTGCAGAAGCGAACGTTCGATGTCGGCGACATAGCGTTCGAGGTCCAATCCATCGGAAGGTAGAGCGACGCCCGGAGGCCCTCCCATACCGGCAGCCGCTGCCGCCGCTCGCGCCTTGGGACGGTCGCCGGGAAGCTCTATGCGCAGCATGTCAGTAGCCTCCATGGCGACGGCCCGCTCGATCGTGTTCTCCAGCACGCGCACGTTACCGGGCCAATCGTAGCCCTTCAGCGTTTCCATCGACTCGGGGTCGATGCCGCGAATGCTCTTCCGCATCTGCGCCGCATATTTCTTCAGGAAGGCATTGGCCAGCAATGCAACATCGTCACCGCGATCGCGCAAGGGAGGCGTATCGATGGGAATCACGCTGAGTCGGTAGAACAGGTCTTCGCGGAACTGATCTTCAGCGACAAGCTTGTCCAGGTCCTTGTTTGTGGCGGCGATCACGCGCACGTCGATGGGCGTCTCCTGCGATCCACCGACTGGACGCACGCAGCGTTCCTGCAGGACCCGCAGCAACTTGACCTGCATGGAGAGCGTCATCTCGCTGATCTCGTCCAGGAAGATGGTTCCCCCGGTGGCCATCTCAAACAGGCCGCGACGGTTCTGATTCGCGCCCGTGAAGGCGCCCTTTACGTATCCGAAGAGTTCACTCTCCAGCAGCGTTTCCGGGAATGCTCCGCAGTTGACGCTGACAAAAGGATCGTTGGCTCGAGTCGAACAACCGTGGATGGCGCGCGCCACCAGTTCTTTGCCGGTTCCGCTTTCTCCCGTGATGATGACCGTGGAAGTGGTGGAGGCCACGGTCCGGATGGTCTCCTTCAGTTTCTGCATCACCAGGCTTTCACCGATGAGCGGGTCGAGCGAGTTGCGGGTCACAGCGTCGCGCTTCAGCGCCTGGTTCTGGCGGCGCATGGTCTGTCTGTCCACCGCAAGCTGCACGGCTGCGCTCACGTCGCTGGGCAGGTTGGCGCCCGATTTGCGCACATAATAAAACGCTCCCGCGTTCAGCGCCTGGATAGAAATGTCCACGTCGTCCACCGCGGTGATGATGATGACCAGCGTTTCCGGAGAGACGCGGCGAGTGTACTGCAACACATCCATGCCGCTTACGTCGGGCATGCGCACGTCCGTGATAAGGACGTCGTAAAGAGCGGTGTCCACCTTGCGCATCGCCTGTTCGCCACTGGTGACGGTTTCCACATGATGTCCGCCGGTGCGCAGCGCAATCTCCAGCATCCGGCAGATCGACCGCTCGTCATCGCACACTAGGATATTCGCCATAACCTGCTGTTCCCCTGCTTACTTGCTCACCGCGGCTGCCCGCGACATCTGCATTTCTTTCTTTTCCCGACCGAAGCGAACCATGAATTCCGTGCCGCTTCCACGTTCGGAACGCACGTAGATCTTCGCTCCATGCGCCTGCAATATCTGGTAAACGATGGCCAGGCCCAGTCCGGTTCCGCCTTCGAACGCGCTCTGAAAGGGCTCGAATATCTTGTCAACCTGCTGCGAGGTCATTCCCGCGCCGGTGTCTGCAAACGTAACGAGCCAGTCATCGCCGTCTTCACAAAGCGAGACCGTCAGGGTGTCTCTCCTTCCCTCACCGTTTACATGCGCTTGCACAATGGCACGCACGGCGTTCTCGCAGAAGTTCCAGAACACCTGCCTGAGTTTGTCGCCGTCGCCGCGGGCCATCGCCGACCGCACCTCGAACTTGCGGACCACTTTCAGCTTTGCCCCAAGGCCATCCTCGCTCTTCAGTTCGGGATGATTCACCAGCAGCATCAAGGTGTCGTTCAGAAGCGGTACCAGGTCGACATCGCGCATCTGGAACTGCTTTTCGCGCGAGTAAACCAGAAAATCAGTGATGATGGTGTTCAAGCGATCCGACTCGCGCGTGACGATATCGACCAGCGCGCGCTGATCCTCGTTCAATGCGGAAATACCCGTCAGCAATTTCACCGAACCCGCGATCGACGACAGCGGGTTGCGTATCTCATGGGCGATGCCCGAGGCTAGTCTTCCGACGGCGGCGAGGCGATCGCGCATGCGTATCTCGCGCTCCAGTCGCCGTATCACCGTGAGGTCGTCGAAGGTGTAGATCAATCCGATCATGCCGCGTTCAGGAACATTCAGTTCCGCGACGGTGATGTCGACCGTCTTTTCGTGGCCGGAAGGTGTCACCGTCAGCATCTCTGTGGGTGCTACCTGCGTCACCTGCGGAAGCTTGTCGCGAAACAGCTCCTGCACCGGAGTTCCGATCAGGTCCGCTTCCTTGCGATCGAGCAATCTCGGCACAGCCGGATTCACAACCTGGATGAGTCCGGCGAGATCAGTGGTGATGAGCCCGCTGCTGATGGAGTTCACGATGTTCTCGTGCAGTGCGCGCAGATCCTGCAGTGCGTCGCTCTTGTCCGCCAACTCCACATCCACTTGTCGCAGTCGATTGCTCAATCGCCCCGCCAGATATGCGATTGCTATGTAGGCAAACAGGTTGATGAAGATGACCGTCTGCAGAGACTTCAGGTCGGAACGCGAACTGGAAAACGAGTGGATCAGTTCAAAGTACGAGAATTCGAGGATGGCGCCGAAAAAGATGAAAGAAAGCGCCGCTGTCAGGTAAGCCCATGCCTCGGAGAGCAGGATGCTGGCGACGATGATGATGAGCGGGTAGAGGAAATTGAAGGACGTGTCGATGCCGCCGGTTACGTAGATTATGGCGGTGGCAAAGAACAGGTCGGAGAGTATCTGCAGCCGAGGCTTCCCCGCCACGTCGTTCCAGACGCGCACCATGACCACGTGAAAAATGGAGACGGCATACCAGGCCAAGATCACCGTCACGAACAGACGGCGGTTCACATTCGTCGTCGTCAGCGTGGTTATGGCGAGTTCGATCGCCATAAGGAAGGTGATGATGATGATACGTACCTTGACCAGCCATTCCAGCCAGGTACGCTCGTTGAAGCCTGTTGCCATGAAGGTCGTTGCCAGTCTGCGGACGTTTTGGACAGAACAAGAAGGTCTGGTGCGCGCACGTCCCGCAGGTCACGCGCACCTCGAATACGAATTGAGTGGACGGACTAGCCGGCCAGTTTTGCGATCATCGAGAACAACGGCATGTAGAGCGAGATAACGATGCCGCCGACAGCCACGCCGAGGAAGCCGATCATCACTGGCTCCAGCAAGGTCAACATATCCTTGGTCGCTGCATCCACATCGTCTTCGTAGAAGTCAGCGATCTTCTGCAGCATGGCGTCCATTGCGCCGGTAGCTTCGCCAACGCCGATCATCTGCGTCACCATGTTCGGGAACACGCCGCTTTCCTTCAACGGATCCACAATGGTGCGGCCTTCTTCGATGGCTTTGCGAACCTTCATCAGCGATTCTTCGATCACCGCGTTACCCGACGTGCGTGCGGTAATGGAGAGACCTTCCAGGATCGGCACACCCGAAGTGATCAGCGTACCCATGGTGCGGGTGAAACGTGCCACGGCGATCTTGCGCAGCAACATACCGAAGACCGGGAGGTTCAACATGATGCGATCAAAGATCAAACGGCCTTGCGGGCTCTTGCGCATCTGCTTGATGCCAAAAAACAGAGCCGCCAATCCGCCGAACATCACCCACCAGAAGCGTCCGATGAAATTACTGAGACCTATAACGATCTTCGTTGGCAATGGCAGGTCAACGCCCAGTCCCACAAACAGGTTCGCAAAGATCGGCACCACGAACTTGAGCAGGCAACCGACGACCAGAACGGCGATGGAGACGACCGATACCGGGTAGATCAGCGCCGACTTCACGGCGGCCTTCATCTTCACGGCCTTTTCCACGTATTGCGAAAGGCGGGTCAGGATCGTGTCGAGAATACCGCCGGTCTCGCCGGCTTCGATCATGTTGACCGTGAGGTCGTCGAAGATCTTGGGATACGCGCGCATGCCGTTGGCGAGCGTGGAGCCGCCTTCCACAGCGGCGCGAACGCCGTTCAAGCATTTCTGGAATGCAGGGTTTTCCTGATTGGCGCCCAGGATCTCCAGGCATTGCACCAGCGGCAGGCCGGCATCGATCATGACCGAGAACTGGCGGAAGAAGATGGCGATGTCTTTCGTCGCAACCTTGCCGGAGCCGAAGGTCGGCATGGCAAATTCCTTGCCCTTTTCCTTGATCGTGGTCGCGGTGATGCGTTCCTGCCGCAACTGCGCAGAGAGAACCTGCTTGTTCGCCGACTGGCGCTCACCCGATACTTTGTCGCCTGCACCATTTGTTCCAGCGTATGTAAAAACCGGCATTCCAACCTCCGTCCGGACCGTGGTCCGGGGGTCTTCGAAACCTGCCCGGCATAGTACCCGGGATGACTTTTATCTTTTCTGCGGCGTGGCAGAGGCGCCTTTAGCGATCTGCCCGCGGTGGATCATTTCCTGCAATTCATCCGGCATCGAAGAACGAGCCATGGCGATCTCCAGCGTGATCTGTTTCTGGAAGTACAACGCCGCCAGCGATTGATTGAAGGTCTGCATTCCGAACCTGTCTTGGCCTGTCTGCATCGACGAGTAAATCTGGTGGATCTTGTCTTCGCGGATTAGGTTGCGGATGGCCGCGTTGGGAACCAATATCTCCATGGCCATCGCGCGACCCTGTCCACTGACCTTCGGCAACAGCGTTTGGCAGAGGATACCTTCCAGTACCAGTGACAACTGGGCGCGGATCTGCGACTGCTGGTGCGACGGGAAAACGTCGATGATACGGTTGATAGTGGATGCAGCCGAGTTCGTGTGCAAGGTGCCAAACGTGAGGTGACCTGTTTCCGCGATTCGCAGCGCGGCTTCAATGGTTTCCAGATCGCGCATTTCACCGATGAGCACGACGTCCGGATCTTCGCGGAGAGCGGCGCGCAAAGCGGCCGTGAAACTCTTGGTATCGGAGTGGACTTCGCGCTGGTTCACAAGGCAGCTCTTGTGCTGGTGAACGAATTCGATAGGGTCTTCGACAGTCAGAATATGCTCGTGGCGCTCCACGTTGATCTTGTCTAACATGGCGGCCAAGGTCGTGGATTTGCCGGAACCCGTAGGTCCTGTCACCAGGATCAGACCGCGCGGGCGATCGCATAACTTTGCGACCGTAGCCGGAAGAGCCAGTTGGTCGAAGGACTTGATTTCGAAGGGAATGACACGAAAAACCGCACCGGCCGCGCCTCTCTGGTTGAAACAGTTGGCACGGAAACGCGCCAGACCTTTTAATCCGAACGAGAAATCCAGTTCCAGGTCTTCTTCAAAACGATGCTTCTGCGCATCCGTCATCACGCTGTAGGCCAACTGCTTGGTCTCCGCTGGAGACATGGGGGGCATATCGAGCGGCTGCAAATGTCCGTAGACGCGAACCTGCGGCGGTGAATTAGTGGTGATGTGGAGATCGCTTCCGTTCAATTCCAACATCTTCTTCAACAGATCGCTTAGTGTTACCGGCATCGCTTACTCTTCTCCATACTGCAAAAAACTTAAGGCCTAGTGCATGGTCTCGCGCACAACTTCTTCCAGCGTGGTCACGCCCTGTAGTGCTTTGATCAAGCCGCTGCGGCGCAGGGTGATCATTCCGTGTTCGATAGCTTTCTTCTTGATCTCCATGGCCGACGCACCCACCAGGATCAGTTCGCGAAGTTCGTCGTCCATCTCCATCACTTCGTAAAGGCCGGCGCGGCCCTTGTATCCGGAGCCGTTGCAGGTGGAGCAGCCCTTGCCTTTGAACACGCGTCCGACCTTAGCCTCTTCCGGCGTGTATCCGGCCTCGATGAGCGCTTGCGGCGGCAGGTCTACTTCTTCCTTGCACCCCGCGCAGATGCGGCGCACCAGGCGCTGTGCGCAAATAAGATGGACCGAGGTTGCCACCAGGAAGGGTTCAATACCCATGTTCATCAAACGACTGATGGTTTCCGGCGCGCCGTTGGTGTGCAGCGTGGAAAGCACAAGATGGCCGGTAAGCGCGGCCTTGATGGCGATTTCCGCGGTTTCAAAATCGCGAATCTCGCCGACCAGGATGATGTTCGGATCTTGTCGCAGGAAGGAGCGCAGCGCGGCCGCAAAGTTCAGACCGATCTGTTCCTTCATCTGCACCTGGTTCACGCCAGCCAACTGGAATTCGACCGGATCTTCCGCTGTCATGATGTTTGTGTCCGGCTTGTTGAGCAGCGAGATGGACGAGTACAGCGTGTTCGTCTTGCCGGAACCCGTAGGCCCGGTCACAAGCACCATGCCGAAGGGACGCAGCACGGCGCGCTGGAATTTCTCCAGCGACTCCTGCTCGAAGCCCAGCTTGGTCATGTCGAGGCGGAGGTTCTCCTTGTCGAGAAGTCGCATGACGACCTTCTCGCCCCACAGGGTCGGCAGCGTGCTCACGCGATAATCCAGTTGCTTGCGGCGGCCGTTGATCTGCATCTTGAGCATGATGCGACCATCCTGCGGCAAACGCTTTTCGCTGATGTCCAGCTTTGCCATGATCTTGATGCGCGAGGTGATGGCGTCTTTCAGCTTCATCGGAGGCGACATGATGGCTTGCAACATGCCGTCTATGCGGAAGCGTACGCGGTATTCCTTTTCGTAGGGCTCCATGTGAATATCACTGGCGCCGCGCTTCACTGCGTCGGTGAGGATCAGATTCACCAGCTTCACGATGGGCGCTTCGTCGGCGGCTTTCTCCAACTCCGCCAGCGCCATCTCCGCATCTTCGTCCTGCAGTTCGATATCGGTATCAGTCTCGCCGATCGACTGCATCACCTTTTCAAGATCTTCTTCTTGGGTGGAACCGTAGGTCTTTTCTATGGCCGCCAGAATGGCTGCTTCGCTCGCCACAACTGGCTCGATGTTGAAGCCGGTCATGAACTTGATGTCGTCCATCGCGAAGACGTTCGTCGGGTCCACCATGGCGATGGTCAACGACGCGCCTACGCGACTCAGCGGAAGTATCTGGTAACGACGGGCGGTCTCATACGGAATAAGTTTTACCACTGCAGGATCGATCTCAAAATAGGCAAGATTGATAGCAGGAACGCCATACTGTCGTGAAAGAAAGTTGGTTACATCTTCTTCCGTCAGGAAGCCGAGCTTCACCAATGCCGAGCCAAGCCGGTTGCCCGACTCCTTCTGCACCTTCAGGGCATCATCTAACTGTTCCGGGGTAATGACCTTTTCGCGAACGAGCAGGTCTCCCAGCCGTTGAGACATACCTCTGACCCCCTTTTCTTCCGGCAGACCTCTTGGTCCAGCTCGGCCCTGCTAATGTCTTTGGAGACGATTCGACAAAGTACGTGAGTAGGGCGAATCGTAAGTTTGTTGACACAAATTGTCAATCCAGAATAGTTGCTGATAGGTTAATGATTCGGCACCGTAGGTATACCTAAGGTCTGCAACTTACGGACATGTCCGTTCGTGCCAGACACATCCTTCCTGATACAACAGTCTTGTGCCAATACGCAATTATCTCGAAGCTCTTTACCGCCTTTGGGGCCCGCAACACTGGTGGCCCGCTGAGTCGCCCTTCGAGATCGTTGTTGGCGCCTACCTCACCCAGAACACCGCGTGGACCAACGTCCAGCAGGCCATGACGAATCTCCGCGCCGATGGCTCTCTGAATCTCAACGGCATTCGCTCGCTTCCGCTTGAGAGACTTGAGCAGCTAATCCGTCCCGCCGGATACTTTCGCCAGAAAGCGGCACGCCTCAAGACTTTTGCCGCCTTTTTGGATTCAAACTGTGGTGGCGATTTGGCTCGCATGTTCGCGACACCGACTTCGAAGCTGCGCGACGAACTTCTGGAACTCAACGGCGTGGGACCAGAAACCGCTGACTCCATCCTGCTCTACGCGGCCCAGCACGAGGTCTTCGTGGTGGACGCTTATACCCGCCGCATCTTCGAACGCCACGCCCTGGTCTCAGCAAACGCCACCTACGACGAGATTCGCGCCCTCGTCGAAACCGACCTGCGCGACGGCCCCACCAACGTGCTTCCTGGTTCCGCCACTATCGTTTTTCGTCCAAGCAACATGATCGAACCTGGCCCCGGTCCTGCCATCGAAGCTCCCGAGCACCCAATCCCGCCCCTCCACGCACCGTCGACAATGTCGCAAATACAGCGCTCTCCACTCGCGCAACGCTTTAACGAATTCCACGCACTGATCGTGCAAACGGGAAAACATCATTGCCTGAAGAGCATCCCCCTTTGCGAAGGCTGCCCTCTTCAACCCTTGCTCCCACCCGAGGGTCCGAAACACCGGGCAGCGTCAAAACCTTTGTAGCTCAAGGTTCCTCGGCTTCCCTTTGCGTTCCTCCGCGTTCTCTGCGTTAACGCTTTTGACTTTTGCGTTTTGACTCCGAGGTTGAAGCTTTAACCCTTCTCGTATAATCAAATTCACGTTGGCTGACGAGACTCCAATTCGTCCTGCGCCTAAGCGTCCACGACGGATCACGCTAGTCCTGCTTGCGCTCGCCATCTTCCTGCTCTTCGGAATCGTCTTCTCGCAGGCGGCCTTCAATCTCACCTTCTTGCGTCCCGACACGCTTGGACAGACGCTGGTCTTCGCCGCAATCTCCGCGCTTATCTTCCTGTTGCTGGTGGCGCTGACATTTGTCCTGTTGCGCACTCTGGTCAAGCTTTACTTCGAGCGGGAGTCCGGCGTTCTCGGCTCGAAGTTCCGCACCAAGATGGTTTTGGGAGCGCTGGTCCTCTCCTTCGGCCCGGTTATTGCCATGTTCCTCTTCTCGTATGGACTGATGAACCGCTCCATCGATAAATGGTTTTCGCGTCCCACGGAAGAGGTGCGCGAGCACACAACGGCCGTCACCTCCTTGCTGAGCGCATACGCGGGACAGAATGCCTTTGCCGAAGCGCAGGCTATCGCGGCCACAGCCGAAGTCCAGAAAGCCTTTCACTCGGGCAACTTTAATCCCGTTGTGCAGGAGTTCAATCGCCGCGAACTTACCCTGCAAGGCGGGTTTGCCGTCGCTATTCTGGAAGATCACGCAGAGGCCAGCTTTCACGCGCCCGATACATGGCCCATCCTCCGCAGCAAGATTCCAAGTGCAGCCATGCGCGCCGGAACACCGCGCGTCTTCACACTCGACCAGCACGACTTCATGGTGGCCACGTCTGACCTGGCTTCTGGCGGAAAGATACTGGTCGCCATCCCGCTCCCCGCTCGTTATAGCGAAGCACTCCGCGAACTCGAAACCAGCGAACGCAAATACAACGCACTCCGCGTCGAGCGCAAACTCATCCGCCAGACATACATGCAGGCGCTTCTGCTGCTGACGGTGGTCGTGCTCTTCGCCGCCACCTGGTTCGCATTATTCCTGTCAAAAGCCGTTACGCGTCCTGTCTCCGCCTTGGCGCAGGCCACCCACGAACTCTCCAGCGGACGCCTTGATTACCGCGTCGAAGTCCTCGGCGGTGGCGACGAACTTGCCGAACTCGTCGGCTCCTTCAATCGCATGGCCGCCGAACTGGAATCGAATCGCAAGCAGATCGATGCCAGTAGCGCGCAGATCGCTCAAGCCAATGTCGAACTGGAAGAGCGCCGACGCCAACTGGAGACCATTCTCGAAAGCATCCCCACCGGAGTGCTCTCGCTCGATGGCGATGGCCGCGTCACGCGCGTCAACGACGCGCTGATGCGCATGTTCCATCCTCCGGGAGTTCCCATCCCCCTATACGCCACCGGCGCTTCCCTCCGAGACCTGCTGCCCGCCGAAGTTGCCGACGACGTGGAGCACCTCCTCCGCAAGGCCGATCGCATGGGCACCACCACCAGCCAGATGGATATACAGGTGCTACACGCGCCCACCAAGGTCGCCGTGACCGTCGCTTCCATGGACGCGCGTCTGCGCACGGGGATGGCCCGCACTCCGGCGCAACGACTCGGTTACGTGATCGTCTTCGAAGATCTATCCGACCTGCTGAAGGCACAGAAACAGGCTGCATGGCGAGAGGTCGCGCGCCGCATCGCCCACGAGATCAAGAACCCGCTCACGCCCATCACTCTCTCCGCCGACCGCATTAGCCGCCATCTAAGTCGCGGCACGCCCGATGAGCAGTCACTCGCCATCATTCACGGTTGCGCAGAAACCATCGCAGGAGCCGTGGAAACGGTGCGCACCCTGGTAGACGAATTTTCCGCCATGGCGCGCTTCCCGCAATCACAGCCGCAACCGGCGGACATCAATGCCATCGTGGAAAGTGCGCTCTCGCTCTTCGACGGGCGCCTCGACGGAATCCGCGTGCGTACCGATTTTTCTCTCAGTCTGCCGCACGTCATGGCCGATCCTGAGGCGATAAAACGCGTGCTGGCAAACCTGGTAGACAATGCCGCCGAGTCCACCAAGGACTCTCTGGTTCGAGAGATCACCCTCTCCACATCGCTGCTCGCCAGCCGCGACATCGTGGAGATCGTCGTTGCCGACAGCGGACACGGCGTCACCGCCGAGGTGAAGGAACGTCTCTTCCTGCCCTACTTCTCCACCAAGCAACGCGGCACCGGACTGGGCTTGGCCATCGTTAGCCGCATCATCGAAGACCATCACGGCACCATCCGCGTGGAAGAAAATCAGCCGGTCGGCGCTCGCTTCATTTTCGAACTCCCCGTAGCATCCGAAGCCGAGAAAACCGAGCGCTACCCCGACTCTGCCTCGCGGTCCGTCAGCTAGAGCGCATCGCAAATTCCGAATTGCGATTTTCAATTCCCCTCGCCTCGCGTCCTTAGCCCTAGTTCTCGCCTTTGACCCTAAATTCGCATTTCGCATTTCGCAATTCGCAATCCTCCCGTTGTGTCTTTCCTGCAACTGCCCGTGGTTTTCCTGCCTCAGTAGGTTTACAATCAACGGAATGTATCACGTACTCGTGGTTGACGATGAAGCGGGAATTCGCGATTCCTTGCGCGGCGTGTTGGAAGACGAAGGCTACAAGGTCTCCCTCGCCGCGACCGGCGAGGCCTGCCTCGAAATGGTCGATAAGAACCACTATGACGTCGTGCTGCTCGATATCTGGCTGCCCGGAATCGATGGTCTCGAAGTACTCGAGCGCCTCAAAGAATCCGACGAAGCGCCCGAAGTCGTCATGATCAGCGGACACGGCAGTATCGAAACCGCCGTCCGCGCCACCAAGCTCGGCGCATACGACTTCCTGGAAAAGCCGCTCTCTATCGACAAGACACTCATCCTGGTGAAGAACGCCGCCGACGCAGGGCGTCTGCGGAGCGAAAACGTCGAGCTAAAAAAGCAGACGCTCTCGAAGAGCGTTATCGTCGGCGACAGCATTCCGATGAAAGCCCTGCGTCAGCAGATGGGCCTCATGGCGCCGACCAATGCGCGCGTGCTTATCTTCGGCGAAAGCGGTACCGGCAAGGAACTGGTCGCACGCGCCATCCACGCGCAAAGCCTGCGCAAGGACGCGATGTTCGTGGAAGTGAATTGCGCGGCAATTCCCGAAGACCTCATCGAGAGCGAACTCTTCGGACACCAGCGCGGAGCATTTGCCGGGGCCAGCGCTGACAAAGAAGGAAAATTCCAGAAGGCCGATGGCGGCACGCTCTTCCTCGACGAAGTCGGCGATATGAGCCTGAAGACACAATCGAAAGTCTTGCGCACACTCGACGAAGGACGCTTCGCTCCCGTCGGACTCGACGAAACCATCACCGTGGATTCGCGCGTGATCGCCGCGACCAACAAGGATTTGGAAGAAGAGATCTCCAAGGGAAATTTCCGCGAGGATCTGTTCTACCGGCTCAACGTAGTTCCCTTCTACGTGCCGCCGTTGCGCGAACGTAAAGAGGACACGCCATTGCTGGCGCGCCATTTTCTGCGTGAGTTCTCCGCCGCCTACAGCCGTCGCACCAAGGAGATCACGGACGACGCCGTGGATACGCTCATGCGTTATTCGTGGCCGGGCAATGTGCGCGAATTGAAGAACGTGATCGAGCGCATCGTCATCATGAATCCCACGGTGCATAAGCTGGACCGCAAGCACTTGCCGCCGCTGGTCTATCGCGAAGGCTCGCGTCGCGCGCTTGGGGATTTCAGCACATTGCATCAGGCGCGCGCTGCCTACGAACGCGATTACATCCTGAAAAAACTGGATGAAAATCACGGCAACGTAAGCCGCACCGCCGAAGTGTTAGGCCTGGAGCGCAGCCACATGTATCGCAAGATGAAGGCGCTCGGCATTACCGTGAAGGAATAGCGCGCAGAGAAATAGCCACTGCCCATGCGGGTAGTGGCTAAGAAATATCCGTGCAATCGATGATTTGCTAACTCTTCTGCTTCGTCGTGGGCTGCTGCTTCGTCTTGGGCTTCTTCATCTTGACCGCGGCTTGCTTCTGGTCCGGGTTCTTCAGCTTCTCTACCAGCGATTCCATCTGCTTGCGCCAATCCAACTCATCTACGAACTGACGTGAATCGCGCCAGCCGGCGCTGACCTTAACGAAGAGTTCCAGATAGACTTTCATTCCCAGCATCTTCTCTATCTGCAGACGCGCGGCGGTGCCTATCTTCTTCAGCATGGCGCCCTGGCTGCCGATGACGATGCCCTTCTGTCCTTCGCGTTCCACTACGATGCTGGCTGCGATGCGCGTCAGCTTTGCGCCTTCCTGATACGCCTCGATGAGTACGGTGGTGGCGTAGGGAACTTCTTCCATCGTCTGCACCAGCACCTGCTCGCGTATGAATTCCGCGACGAGAAAGCGTTCGGGCTGATCGGTGTATTGGTCTTCGGGAAAATACTTTGGGCCTGGCGGCAATGCGTCAACAACCTCGCCCAGCAGGCGTTCCAGGCCGCTTCCCTTTTCTGCCGAGATGGGGATGACGGCCGCGTAATCATTGCGCTTCGCCCATAGTTCGATGAGCGGCAGCAGCTTCTCTTTCTCCACGAGGTCGATCTTGTTCAGCAGGAGAAAGGTCTTGGTCTGGTTGCGCTTGATGATGTCGAGCACGAACTCGTCGCCCGCGCCGAACTTGCTGGCCGCGTCGACGATGTGAAGCAGCAGGTCGCATCCTTCGAGCGAGTCGTAGACCTCCTGCATCATGCGCTTGTTGAGCGCGTTCTCAGGCTTGTGTACGCCGGGCGTATCGACCAACACGATTTGCGCGGGCGAGTGCTTGCCCTGCTTCTTGACGTGGACGATGCCTTGTATGCGGTTGCGCGTAGTCTGCGCCTTGTGCGTGACGATGGCGAGCTTTTCGCCTACGAGAGCGTTCAGCAGCGTGCTCTTGCCGGCGTTAGGACGCCCGATGATGGAGACGAATCCGGATCTAAATGCCATGAGTCTTGATGATACAGGATGTCGCCCGCTTCCCTGCGCGACTCGCCGCGGATGCTAAGGTGCAGGGATTAAAGCCCCGTTGTGGCGTTTGGCTGGCACGACTGAAGTCGTGCCCTGATACAGAGCTCGTTCTTCAAGAGCGCGGAGCTTTGATACGAAGTTCGTAGTTGAGGTTCGTACTTGAGTGGCGCAGAGTTGCCGAGTGAAGGCCAACGACCGCGAGCGGGGGGCGCTCGCGCTACATCGAGCAACGGCAACGGCAAGCGCAACGGCAGAGGCAAGAGCAACACCAAGGCGAGCGTTGCTCGCCCGCCACGGACGAGGGCGTCCGGGCCCAATTCAGGCAAGAGCAACGGCAACACCAAAGCAAAGTCTGTTTACTTGGAATCGCTGTTCCACATATCCTGAATCGCTTTCCACTTGCCGTCTGCGCCCTTGCGCCAGACGCAGAGATACTTCCCCTTATCGACGATCATCTTTCCGTCGGGACCTTTCATGGAGTCCTCATAGGTACCTGCGGTCCAGCCAAGATTATTCTCGACTCCGGCCGACGTCGACTTCCAGGAGATATTGAAGCTGGGGTCTGAGAAATAGTTTGCCCAGACTTTGCGGGCAGCGGCGCGTCCGTGCGCCAATGGTTGGTTGGGCGGATAGGCGTTGGCGTCGTCGGCATAGAACGATGCCACGCGATCGACATCGCGGGCACCAGCGGCCTTCGACCAATCATCATCGAGTGCGATCAAGGCCTTCGTTTTCGCGTCGTCGGTTCCGGCGAACGAGGTGCTGGCTAAGCAAAGGAAGATGCCGCAACAGAACACTCCCGCAGCAACGAACTGCCATAAACGATTTGTCATCCGTGTTCTCCTTAGTTTGTCTCTGCTGCTACTGCCTTGGTGGAAACTTGTGAACGTAGAGCTGATGTGTCGGCTGCGGCTGGATGCTCACTTTTCCTCCACCAAGTTGGCCCTGACCTCGGCAAGCTGCTTGCGCTTGGCTGCATCGACGGCGGGGTATTTCAGGTTGAGGCCTGCCAGCGTGTCGGCCACTACGGAGCCGACGACGAGGCGGGTGAACCACTTGTTGTCTGCGGGCACGACAAACCACGGCGCATGTTTGGTGGCCGTGTTCTGGATCATGTCCTCGTAGGCGTCCTGATACTCTTTCCAGCAATCGCGTTCGCGCAGGTCAGCTTCTGAGAATTTCCAGTTCTTGTGTGGGTCGTCGAGTCTCGCAAGGAATCGCTTCTTCTGCTCGGCCTTGGATACGTTGAGGAAAAATTTTCGGATGACGACGCCGTTTCGCGTCAGGTATCGCTCGTAGGCGTTGATGTCCTCGAATCTCTGCTGCCAGATCTTCTTGCTGATCAACTCATCGGGGAGGTGCTGCGCTTCCAGCAGGTTTCGGTGCACGCGGACGACCAGCACTTCCTCATAGTAAGAGCGATTGAAGATGCCGATACGGCCTCGTTCAGGGACGCGGGAGACGGAGCGCCACAAGAAATCGTGATCGAGTTCCTCGGTGGACGGCGACTTGAAGGAATAAACCTGGCAACCTTGCGGATTGATTCCCGACATCACGTGCTTGATGGTGCTGTCTTTTCCCGCGGCGTCCATGGCCTGAAAGATCAGCAAAAGTGCCCAGCGGTCCTGCGCATATAACTTGTCCTGGAAGTCGGCGAGCTGGTGAACACTCTTCTGTAGCAAGTCAATAGCCGTGGGTTTGAACTCCTCCGATAGCCCGCCTGTATCGCCAGGATCGTGATCCTTCAGTTTGAAGTTCTTCCCTTTGTCCACGCGATAAGGCTCAACGAACTCTGACAGCCGGTGTCTGTTTTTCAAAGGGATCCTCCTGAAGATCAGGCTTCTTCGTCGTTGCGTTGGGCGGAGCGCACCTAGGGTTCGCCGATGGCGGTGATGCGGAGTTTGTTGACGCGACGGCTGGTGGATTCGAGAACTTCGAATCGCAGCCCTTCTAACTCCACGGTCTCGCCGGGTTGGGGGATGTGTCCGGCGATCTCGCTGACGAGGCCCCCGACGGTGGTAGCTTCGTGCTCGTCCACGCGGACCTCGAACAGTTCGTTCAGGCGGTCCACGTCCATGTTTCCGGTGACGACGTAAACGAGATCGCTTTCGCGGACGACGTCTGCCTTTTCGCGTTCGTTGCGAATCTCGCCGACGATCTCTTCCACGAGGTCTTCGATGGTGACGACGCCGGCCATGCCGCCATATTCGTCGATGACGACAGCCATGCGGATGTTGTCGCGCTGCATCTCGCGCAGCAGTTCGCTGCCGCGCTTGGTTTCCGGGATGAAATAAACGTTGGTGTCCATCAACTCGGCAACGATGCGCGTGGAGGCATCGGTGTCCATGACCTGAAGGAGGTCGTGGGCGAAGAGGACTCCCTTGATGTGGTCGAGATCGGCTTCGTAGACGGGGATGCGCGAGAAGGCCCGCGTGCGGACTAGTTCGGTGACCTGCTCCACGGTGGTCTCCATGGGCACGGCGACGACGTCGGGACGCGGGGTCATAACCTCGCGCACCAGCTTGTCGCCGAATTCGACGACGGAGTGGATGAGGTCGCGATCGCCTTCTTCGAGAATGCCTTCGTCCTGACCGGCCTCGATGAGCGCATCGACGGCTTCGGAAGGATGCTCGGGCTCTTCCTCGATGTTCTCGCGCGTAAGGGAGACCACGGACTGCATGAAGCCCAGCATCAGCGTGAGCGGCATGACCAGGTATACGAGCAGACGCAGCAGAGGACGCAGAGTGACTAGCCATGTGCCGCGTGTCCGCGAGAAGAATACGTAGGGCAGGAAGCGATGAAAGACAGTGATGATGAGCGAGAGGATGATGAAGGCCTGGACGACTTCCGAAGCGTGCCAGCCTTTATCGGCGAATACGGAATAGGAGACGAGCAGCGCGATGCCGGCGATGGAAAGCTGCTCCAGCAAGGCCATCGACAGATAGGCGCGTTGCTTGCTGACGCCGAGGTGCGGCTCGATCTGGGATTCGAAGATCTCGATATTTTCCTGAAACTCGCGGGAGAGGAATTTTCCGGCTTCGGTGTGGAGACGCGCGGTATAGGAGACGAGCGTGTTGATGCCGATGAGGACAAGAGTAGCGAAGAAAAGAATCATCGCTTTAGCCCCTTCTGGCTTCCAGCGGTGGCCTTCGTAGGAGCGGGCGACTTACGCGCGGAGGATTTTCGCGCAGCAGGCTTGAGCGTTTTCTTGGCGGCAGTTTTCTTCACGGCAGTTTTGTTAGGCGAGCTGTGAGCGCGCTCGATGAGGCCTTCGTGCAATCCGAGGGATTCGCGGAGGCACTGTTCTTTGCGGGCCATCGCGCCGTCATCGGTTTCGTGGTTGAGTCCGGCGAGGTGGAGCATGCCGTGGAGCATGAGAATCTTCAGTTCGGTGAGCGCGCCGTGTCCGAACTGGCAGCCGTTTTCGCAAGCGATGTCGGCGGAGATGGCGATGTCTCCTGCTTCGCCGGGCATTGCCGAGGGAAACGAAAGCACGTCGGTGGGCTTGTCACGGCGACGGAAGCGGCGGTTGAGGTCGCGTATCTCGTCGCTGGAGGTGATGAGCACATTGAATTCGCCGGACAATCCCGCAGCCTTACGCGCACGAGCGGCAAAGCCACGCAAGGCGGGTTCGGTGACTCCGGCAATCCGTTTTCGCAAAATGATCAATCGTTAACTTCTTCCCCACGGCGACATCAAAACAAAATGAAAGCGGGAGAACGCCTGAGACGTCCTCCCGCCGGATGTTACCAGTTTTCTAGTCCTGAACGCGATTGTCGCTCAATCCGGGAGCAATGACCGAGGCTTCCGGAGTAAGGGGAGCAATGTTGTTCGCGACCTTGGCCGCCGCGTTGCCATTGCCCCTTGCAGCTGCGGAACCGTTGGCTTCGGCCTCGAGCTGCAACGTCAATTGCGCTTCGGTACGAGTCTTGTTTTCCTCGTAGGCGCGGATGATGCGCTGCACCAGGTGGTGCCGCACCACGTCGCCTTCGTCGAAGTACTGGAACGAGATGCCTTCGACATTCTTGAGGATATTGGAGGCCTCGACC
This sequence comes from Terriglobales bacterium, assembly GCA_038236965.1. Classification (GTDB taxonomy): domain Bacteria; phylum Acidobacteriota; class Terriglobia; order Terriglobales; family Acidobacteriaceae; genus JBBRZF01. The sequence continues at coordinate 22,801 of JBBRZF010000033.1, forward strand.
AGTCCGCTGCGACTGGCGTTGGGCAGATCGATCTGGGTGATGTCTCCGGTAATGACGGCCTTGGAGTTGAATCCGAGGCGCGTCACGAACATCTTCATCTGCTCGCTAGTGGTGTTCTGCGCTTCGTCGAGAATGACGAAGGAATCATTCAGGGTGCGTCCGCGCATGAAGGCGATGGGCGCGATCTCGATGATATTTTTTTCGAGATAGCGGTCCACTTTCTCCGGTTCCAGCATGTCGTAAAGCGCGTCGTAGAGCGGACGGAGATAGGGATCGACCTTCTCCTGCAAGGTGCCGGGAAGGAAACCCAATCGTTCGCCTGCTTCGACGGCAGGTCGCGCGAGGATGATGCGGCTGACTCGCTTGTTGAGCAACGCCGCGATTCCCATCGCCACCGCCAGGTATGTCTTGCCCGTGCCTGCCGGCCCAATGCCAAACACCATGTCACTTTTTTCGATGGCCTCGATATAACGCCGCTGGTTGATGCTCTTGGGCTGAACGGCGCGCTTGCCAAAGGAACGCTGTTTGCCAGCGTCCGCGAGGCTTTTGAGCGTAGCCGTTTCGTCCGTGATCACCACTTTCAGCAGGGAATGGAGATCGCCGTTCTGAAAGGTGTGGCCGCTGCGCTGCAGGCTTTCGAAATCCGTGAAAACCTGTTCAACGCGTGAGACGTCGCGCGGAGCTCCGTCGAGCTCCACCGAATCTGCGCGGAGGTTGATGGCCACGTTGAGACCGTCTTCCAGAAGGCGCAGGTTTTCGTCACGAGTACCGAATAGCGTTTCGATGTTCGGGCTGATATCGATTTTTTTCTTCATTTAGGGTTGGGCGTCATCCTCTTGCGCAAAAGCGCAGGCGTCTGAGGTCGCAGCCAAGGCTGCGCCTTCAACATGGATTGGATGGACAGGTGGTTGTGTGACGTCGGCGGGCGGTGTTGTTTGAAACTTCGCGTCGCGAATCCGTCCCGTTTTACGGGTCACGATCACGGTCACGAGACATGGAGTTTGCTCCATCTGCGCGGGATAGTAGCCCGACTTGGTCGGACAGTCAATAGGCGACCTACTGGTCATTTGAAAAATCGTACCCGGCGATATCTCGCCCGGGTGCGGCTGCCTCCTGGTTCCGTGCCGGACAGTTGGAGATTCGGCCCCCGCGCCGAATGAACTCTGCCTCACCTGTTTAGATGGTGGTTTGAAGAAAAAGGCGCATCTAACTACGGGATAATTAACTCATTTTCATCTCAGACCCATGCGCCGGATTTGCCCGTCCTGAGCGGCTTTTGCCCTGTGGACTGGTTGAATTCCGGGGCTGCCGATTTTGCTGCATTGCCTCTTTCCCTGAGTTCCCTTACAATAACAATTCGGCTTCCAACATGGCCCACCCGGAGTTCTCCTCTAGGGCCGCCTGGTTTTGTAGGACCCGCCGGATAGAAACTAACGAGGATAACCTTTAGGTATGGCGAATCATGTATCCGCGCTGAAGCGCGCCCGTCAAACGGAAACCAAGACGGCGGTCAACCGTAACAATAAGTCGCGTCTGCGCACTGCGCTGCGTGGCCTGAAATCGGCAATGGAAGCCTCTGACAAGAACGCTGCTGAAACCAGCTTCCGCGCCACCGTTTCCGTTCTCGACAAGGCTGTCCAAAAGGGCGCCCTGCACAAGAACACCGCGTCGCGTTACAAGGCTCGTCTGGCTGCGCGCATCAACAAAGCCGCGAAGTAAGGATTTCAAACCCCCAGCGCCGACCGCCGTGCCTAATCCGCACGCGGCTTGGCGTCTCCGCTTTACACGGGAGCGTGGCGCGAAAGAATCCTGGCAGACCTCACGGTCTGCCTTTTTATTGCCGCAAATCTTTATTGCTGCAAATCCAGCTCCCACGCGCTTTTCCGGACATCTCCCCTCTACCCTGCCGACATCGTTTTCCATAGACAGTCGTAAGTACTCCTGCTGATCAAAGCAGTTTTGGAGGCACCTCGGTGTCCGCCTCTTTGCGCATTATCTCCCTCGTTGTCTTCCTGCTGCTCATCGCCGTGTATCCCATCCATTCCCAGAAGAGCCGCCGCGGACCTGTTTTTCGAGGCTCAGGCGGGCCCACGCAACTGGAAATCCAGGTAACGGGAGAGAACTCGCACAATTTGAACATGCAGCTATCGATCGAACTGGTGTCCAACAGTTCCCGGCAGATGAACAATACGACCTTCACCGACAGCACGGGGCACGCGCAGTTCAGCGTTTCGGGGCCGGGAACCTACCAGGTAAAAGTGAGTGGGCCGAATATCGAAGACACGACCTCGGCCAACATCTTCATCGAACAGGACGAGACCGTGCATCACGAGTATGTAGCGGTGAAGCTGAAGCCGAACGTCAGCAACAACCACGTTCCGGCGAACGAGGCCACCGTCTCGGCGGCGCAACTGAATGTGCCGGAGAATGCCCGCAAGGAATATTCCAAGGGCGTGGAGGCGATGCACAACAAGGACTGGAAAGAAGCGCGCGAGCATTTCGACATGGCCACACGGGATTACGACAAGTTCGATTGGGCGTACAACGCGCTTGGCGTGGTCTGCATGGCGAGCGGAGACAAGGCGTCCGCGCACACGGCGTTTGCCAAGGCGGTTGAGATCAATGACCACAATGCGGGAGCGGAACGTAACCTTGCGCGCATCATGATAGGAGAGGGGGACTTCGCACAGGCCGAGGCGCACGCACGCCACTCCCTGATGGTGGAGGCGCAGAATGCCGACGCGCTCACCCTGGAAGGGTTGGCTCAACTAAAGCAGGGAAAGTTCGACGACGCACTGGCCTCTGCGCGACGAGTCCACTCCTCCGACAAG
>JBBRZF010000034.1:0-25388 GCA_038236965.1 Terriglobales bacterium
ACCCCGAGCACCCTCAACGCAAGGCGATAGAGACGGTGCCTCCCGGGCATGTCCTGGTCATGGACTGCAGACGCGAGACGCGCGCCGCGTCCGGCGGAGAGATCCTGCTGACGAGGCTGAAAGTGCGCGGGGCCGCAGGCATAGTGACCGACGGTTGTTTGCGCGACAGCGAGGACATCCTCATGATGGACTTTCCGGTGTATGGCGCCGGCGGCAGTGCGCCTCTCAATCTTGTCTGCCATCACGCGGTCGACATCAACCTGCCGATCGCATGCGGCGGCGTGGCGGTGTTTCCCGGCGACGTTCTGGTCGGCGACGGCGAGGGCGTGGTGGTGATACCGCGACACCTGGCCGACGAGGTCGCCCGCGACGCGCACGAGCAGGAAACGCTCGAGGAATTCGTGCTCGGCGAAATCGCCGGAGGGCGGGCCTTGCCAGGCACCTATCCGCCCAACGCGGACACGCTGGTGGAGAATCGCAGTGAGCGCACGCGCTATCGCCTCAGCGTCATGGGGCAGGAGATCGAAATCGATTCGCCGCTCACCGGGCGCCACCAGGTTCGCAATCTCGCGCTGGCCATCACCGCGGCCGAAGAGCTTTCGCAATGCGGATTCCCCATCACGCCCGACAAAGTTGAAAAAGGCATTCGCGAGAGCGTGTGGCCGGGACGCTTGCAGGCTATCGCCGCCGACGCCGCTCGTGGACGCCCGGAAATCGTCATCGACGTCGCGCACAATCCCGCAGGAGCGTGGGCCTTGCGTTCCGCGTTGTCGGAACGCTATCCCGACCGCGGACTGTTTTTCGTCTTCGGTGCCATGCGCGACAAAGCAATCGGAGAAATGGCGCAGATACTCTTCCCGCTGGCGGAAGTCGTCGTGCTCACGCGTTCGCTCGACAATCCGCGTTCGGCAGAGATTGCAGAGTTGCGTGCCGCAACAGAACCAAGCGGAGCAGAGATGGTGGAAGCCGAACCCGTTGCCGCCGCGCTGAAGAAGGCCTTCGAACTCGCGCGCCAGGCCGGTGCTCATCCTCGTCCCCACACGGGCGCGCCGCTGGTGGTCATCACCGGATCGATCTACGTAGTGGGAGACGCGCTTAAGGAACTGCGAATCTAGTGTTTGTGCAGGTCGTGATGCATGATTTTGCGCGTCTCGTGCAGACGATCATCGGCCGGCATGTCCACCAATCTCTGATTCATGTTCTCGTCGTGTTCGGCGTCCAACAGGTCGGAGACGTAATCGATCACCGCCGCCGGGAAGATGCTGTCGCGTTCGTAGAGACCGCGCTTCTCGCGCAACAATCTTGCCGACTCCACACAACTCTTCGGTAGCGGCTTCAAGGTTTTCAGCAACGTTTCGTCCTTGAAGATGTTGCCGCGCACATACAGCCTGTCGGCGATCTCCAGCGACTCCGCGTGCGTCATGCCCCACTCGGCGGCCATGGCGATTCCGGCCAGCAGCAGATGCACGATGGCCGACCCGTCGGGCGAGCGCAACTCCACCGTCTGTCGTCCTTCGCGATCGGTAAAGCCCGTGAGCTGTTGCGGATTCAGGTTGCCCGCCAGGTGCTTCACGTTGGACCAGCCAAGCGGCACGCGAATCATCGCCGAGCGATTCATATCGCTCCAGCAGATGCGCGTCGGCGCTTCCTGGTTCGGAACCAGTCGCAAGTATGCGGACGACACCGTGTTGCCAAAAGCCGTCAGCGAATCGGCGTACGTGCAAAGTCCGCCAATGACTTTGCGCGCTTCTGTCGAGACTGCGCCCGTATCGTCTGTCATTACGTTATGGCCGTCCCTCACTACTTGCATGTGTACGTGAAAGCCATTGCCCGCGACGCCTTCTTCGATCTTCGGCGCAAAGGTCGCTACGCATCCATGCTTGTAGGCCACGTTGCGGATAAGCCAGCGCGCCATCGCCAGGTTGTCGCCCGCGTCTTCGATCGGTGCCGGCAGGAATTCGATCTCCAACTGCTCGGCGCTCTTGCCCTTGATCTCAGGCAGGTCGCTGCGCACGCTGTCGATGTAGCCCACTTCGCTGTGCGCGTACTTGATGGCGCCGGTGATCTGCGAGATGTAGCGCATCATCTCGTTGAGCACGGCGCCGCTTTTTACGAAAGGAGCTGAGGCGTGATATCCGCGCTGCTTGTCTGCCGGGAAGAGATTGGTCGGCATATCGCTGAGCAGAAAGAATTCCAGCTCGCCGAGCGCGTGGAGTTCGGCTCCGGTCTTCTTGCGGAAGAGCGCGGCGGCGTTATGCAGAATGGTGTCGAGCGCAAACGGCGCAAGCTGCCCATCGCGCGTCAGGTAGCGGCAGGTCACATCGAGCGAACCGTCGTCAAACGGATTGAGGAATGCCGTCTTGTAAACGGGGACGACGTACAGATCGGAGAGTGCCGTCTCAACCATGCCCTTAAAGAGCGACGAGCCATCCACGCGTTCGCCGTCGGCGAGAATACGCTCGGCCTGGAAGCGATTGGCGATGGGGATTTTAAGTTCTTTGTATTTGCCGTCGAGCGCGGTGTAATGGAAGGTGATGCGTTCGATCTGGCGTTCTTCGATGACCTTGATGAGGTCTTCGCGAGTGAACTCCTCGCGCGGCTTATCGACGATGAGCGAGATAGGGTTTGTGAGTGCGTAAGGATGAATCAGTTCTGAGGTTGACCGCATAAAAAGGGCTCCAAAGGCAAGCCAAGAAGCATACCAATCGCGGCGAATCAGGGGAAGGGCGAAAATGCTTCGAAATTCATTTGGATAACAGCCTGCAGGTGCTTACAATCGCGGCGTTCACGACCATGATCAACTACATGTACATCCAGAAGGAGTGGATCGTATCGCCCTTCGCGCGGCGCTTTTATCGCGCCACGGCGCGAGGCTCGGTCGCGTTCCTATTCTTCGCCGTATTTGTGGCGATGGGATTTCTACCGGCGTTCTTTGCTCCCTTGGCGAAGGCACTGTTGTTGGCCGGTGCGCTCAGCACGGGAGCCACAATGTTAGGAATGGAGTGCTTTCTCTTCCTCTTCGACAACAAATCACTTGCATACAAGCAGGTCTTCTGGTTCTTCATGATGTTGCTGCCGCTCGGCGCCACTATATTCTGCTTCCTCGTCTATTCGCGCTCAAGCGCCTTTGTCTCGACGCCCCAGGATTCGTCGTTCCAGGCTTCCGCGTAACGATGCGCAGCCTCAGTGCGCGCATCTTCACTCTCGGTTTCTGAACTGAATGATCTTTCGCCGGTCGCGTTTTGAGGGACGGTTGTCAGGCGCGGGCTCGAACAGGTTCATGGCTTTGCGTTCTGCTGCCACTTTTTGCCGCAACTCCCGGCTCGCGTCTGTCTCGCGATAGAGCGTCTGAGCGACCGCCGCCGGGCCACGCATCTCGCTCAGCAGCAGGACTTCAATTTCGAAGTCGCCCGCCGGAGACGTCACGCGCAACATGTCTCCCACGCGAGCGTCGCGCGCAGGTTTGGCTGGCTGTCCGTGCGAGAGGATCCTGCCGAGTTCGCAGGCCTTTTTTGCCAGGGCACGCGTCTTGAAGAACCTCGCTGCCCAAAGCCAAATATCCATTCGTACGCTGGTCGTCATCTATTTCACTATAGCGGGGGAGTTCTTTGCAGTAAAACTCGTCAATTTCGCCCCGCGTAAATTATCCTAGTAAGGCCCTCATGAACCTGAGCAAACCCACGGCAGCCCAGCGCTGGCTATCTTTCGGATTTATCGACCCGCTTATTTACATGTACACAGTGGTGCTCGGTACGTTGTCGCTGATTGCGTCGTTCTTCGACCACGATGGCAACATTCAGCATGGCTTCGCGCGGCTGTGGTCCACGCTCATCTTGAAGACGGCCTTTTGCCCGCTCACCGTCGAAGGTTTGGAAAAGCTCGACGGCAGCAAGTCGCACGTTCTGGTGGCCAACCATCTTTCCGCGCTAGATATCCCCACGCTTTATTCGGCGCTGCCATTCCAGTTCCGCATCATGGCGAAGAAGGAGCTGTTTCGTTATCCGTTCATGGGATGGCACCTCGCGCGCTCCGGGCAGATTCCGCTCGAACTCGATGATGCGCGCGCGTCGATTCGCAGCCTTCTACATGCCAGCAGAACGGCGCACCATGGAATGCCGCTGATGATCTTTCCCGAGGGCGGACGCACGGAAGACGGAACCATGAAGGAGTTCAAAGGTGGCGCGTTCTTTGTTGCCATTCGCGCGCAGGTCGACGTCGTGCCGCTGGTGCTCATCGGAACCTACGAAGCGTTGCCGATGAATCATTACGTGATACGTTCACGTCCATTCAAATTGATTGTTGGAGATACTATCCCCACTGCCGGACTCAGGCCGCGCGATGCCGACAAGTTGGCCGCGCAAACCAAGGCCGCCATGGAAGACATCTACTACGCGCATGCCGACACGCCCGACCCGCGCAAGCAGACAACGCCGGACCGCGTAGAGGCGGTGGACTGATGTCTGACCTGCGTCCACGCATCGCCATTCCAACCCCCAACTCGAACGCCGAGTACTCGGCGCGCACGCTGCCCGCCTACGCGAAAGCCGTGGAAGCCGCTGGCGGAGAGCCTGTAGAAATCCCTATCTCCGCCACTCCCCGCGAGATAGCGCAACTGGCCAAAACCTGCGACGCCGTTCTCCTGCCCGGCAGTCCTGCTGACGTAGATCCGCAAAAATATGGCGCGGAGCTCGACTCGCACTCCGCCGCGGCAGACGGGAAGCGCGAGGACGCCGACGAACTGCTCATCCAGGACGCGCACAACATGCGCAAGCCCATCCTTGGCATCTGCTTCGGAATGCAGTCGCTCAACGTGTGGCGCACGGGAACCTTGCGCCAGCACATCACGACGCAGGTAAAACATTCGCGTCCTGCCGAGTGGCCCAAGGAACGGCATCCCGAACACCCCGTCATCATCGAAGGCGGCACGCATTTATTGCGCGTCATGCGCGAGGCCATCGATCAGCAGAAGGGCTCGCCGAAGATCTGCGTCAATTCCAGCCATCACCAGTCGGTGCTCAAGCTAGGCGACGGACTCATCAAGGTCGCCTATTGTCCCGAAGATGGCATCGTCGAAGCCTTTGAGAATGCCGCGCCCGAGCACTTCGTCATCGGCGTGCAGTGGCATCCAGAGCGCAGTTACGAGCAGGAGGAACCTTCGCGCGCGCTCTTCCGCGCCTTCATAGAAGCTGCTCGTGAGTGGCACAAAACGGCGCGCACCGCCAAGGCCGACTTCGAAACCCTCGGCGACTAACCAGCAACTCTGGCCCACAGCAGCTCGCGATTTTCTTCCGCCTGAGTTCCTGCTCCTCCCAAAATAGACATACAATCTGTGACACTCGGCAAGCGTGGGGCTTGCCAGTGTAGGTCCCATTCCAAACTGTTTCCCGCGTATTTCCCATGAGGTGTTTTTAAGCCCGCTGCAACGCAGGATTCGCGTCCTGTTCCCGATCCGCAGAAACTCCAGGAATTCATGCAGAAGTTCGTCGGCGATCTTGGCGCTTCCATGACGGCGGCCCTGGTTCTCGTTGGCGACGAACTCGGCCTTTACAGGGCGCTGGCCCGTTCAGGCAAGGCGCTCAACAGCACCGAACTCGCCCAGGCCACGGCCACCGAAGAGCGTTATGTGCGCGAATGGCTATCGCAGCAAGCCGCCTCCGGTTACGTGACCTTGACCGACGACGACAAGTTCACGCTCACGCCCGAGCAGGCTTTCGCGCTCGCTTACGAAGACAGTCCCGCGTACACTCCCGGCGCCTTCCAGATCGTCTCCGCGATGATCAAGGACCAGCACAAAGTCACGGAAGCCTTTCGTTCCGGTTCCGGCGTGGGATGGCACGAGCATCATCCCTCCCTCTTCGAAGGCACCGAGCGTTTCTTCCGTCCCAACTACGCATCGAATCTGATCGCTTCGTGGATTCCTGCGCTGGAAGGCGTTAGGGAAAAACTTGAGCGCGGTGCGCGAGTGGCCGATGTCGGTTGCGGATTTGGTGCGTCCACCATTCTCATGGCGCAAGCTTATCCGAAATCCGAGTTCATCGGTTTCGACTATCACCAGGCTTCCATCGAGAAGGCGCGCGAACGTGCGGAGAAAGCGGGCGTTGCCGACCGGATTGAATTCCAGGTTTCCACGGCCAAGGAATTTCCCGGCACAGGCTACGACCTGGTGACGTTCTTCGATTGCCTGCACGACATGGGCGATCCGGCGGGGGCGGCGGCGCACGTTCGCGCTACTCTGGCCAAAGGCGGCACGTGGATGATCGTGGAACCGTTTGCAAACGACAATCTCCGCGACAACCTCAATCCCGTTGGACGCGTCTTCTACGCGGCCTCCACCATGATCTGCACTCCGGCTTCGCGGTCGCAGGAAGTGGGCGCGGCCCTAGGTGCGCAGGCGGGCGAGCCGCGCATCCGCGATTGTGTGACTGCGGGAGGGTTCACTCACTTCCGTCGCGCCGCGGAAACACCCTTCAACCTCGTCTTCGAAGCGCGTCCCTAGCGGTTAACCGCAGCTTCGCAGCCACCAGCCAGCAATACGCCCGCTGACTTCAGCGGGCGTATTTGCGTGCTGCATGGTTTGTGCCTTGCGCTTCATCTATAATTCGCGCGGACTCATTATGGCCGTCACATTATCGCTGGAAGGCAAAGTTGCCCTCATTACCGGAGGCTCGCGCGGCATCGGCGCAGCCTGTGTTCGCATGTTCGTCGAAGCCGGAGCGCGCGTCGCGTTCAATTATCAGCAGGCGAAAGAATCTGCCGAGGCGCTGGTGCTGGAGCTCGGCGAATACAATTGTTTCGCCATACAGGCCGACCTCGAAGGCGAAGGTGGCGAGGAGATGCTCGTCCAGGAGACGCTCTCACATTACGGAAGCATCGATGCCCTGGTCGTCAATCACGGCATCTGGCCTCCGCAGGACCAGCCCATCGATGACATGCCTGTCGAGCAGTGGGGGCGCACCATGGCCATTAACTTGGACAGCGTCTTTCTGCTGGTGAAGTACACCGTCGCGCAGATGAAGCAGCAGCCCGAAGGCGGCAAGATTGTCATCGTCAGCTCCACCGCCGGGCAGCGCGGAGAAGCTTTCCATTGCGACTACGCGGCCACCAAGGGCGCAGTCATTAGCATGGTCAAAGGACTTTCCACGGAACTCGCGCACAACGGCATAAACGTCAACTGCGTGGCGCCCGGATGGGTGGCCACCGATATGACGGCACCGGTGCTCAATGATCCGTCCAGGAACGAAAAGATATTTGCCGCCATCCCGCTCGGACGCGCTGCCAAGCCCGACGAACTTGCCGCGCCCATTTTATTTTTGTGCACCGAACACGCCGGATTTATCACCGGAGAGGTTTTCAATGTGAATGGCGGCGCCGTGCTGGTGGGCTGACCGCCAGCTGGCCGCAAGGAATAAAGCAGCGAAAAGCTGCTGTTCTGCTTCTAATGTCTCAGTCCCATGAAACGAACTGCTCTCCTCACTCTCGTCGCTCTTGCCATTTCGCTCAGTGTTCCGTTCGCTTTGGCGCAAGAATCATCCGCGCCCACAACTGAGCCGCAGGCCGCGCCCGCCCGTCAGCAGGGAAGCAGCGTAACCGCCGACAGCAACGCGAAACAGGGCCGCGCCATGCTCGACAAAATGATTGCCACTCTTGGCGGGCAGGCCTACCTCGCCTACCAGACGCGTGCCGATGTTGGCCGCAACTATGGCTTCTATAAGGGTGAACCGAATTCAGTCGGCACACCCTTCTGGCGTTTCTATAAATACCCGGACAAGGACCGCGTCGAACTCACCAAGCAACGCGACGTCACGCAGATCATCGTTGGCGACAAGGGATACGAAAAGACCTTCAAGGGCGTAGCCGCCATGGAGCCCGAGCAACTGGACGGTTTCCTGCGCCGTCGCTCACACTCCCTGGAAGTCGTCCTTCGTGAATGGCTGAAGGACCCGGCCACCCAGGTATTTTTCGAGGGCACCGGACTGGCCTCCCAGCAGATGGTCAACAACGTGACTCTGATCTCCAAAGACAATGACGCCGTGACCATCTCCATCGATCAGATCAGCTGGCTTCCGGTGAAGCGTACCTTCGAGTACCGCGACCCGGTGGATAAGTTGAAAGACGTGGAAGACGAGACCTACGCAAACTATCGCATGGTGCAAGGCATCATGACGGCGTACACCATTTCCCGTTCGCACAACTCCATGATGACCAGTCAGCGCTTCCTGTCCGAAGTGCATTACAACGTCGAAATTCCCGACAGCCAGTTTGACGCCACCATCACTTTCGATCCCTACAAGCGCAGCGGTCCGCGTAAATAGTGGTTGCGGTTAAATGACCACAGTCGTGCCTGAAAACCCGCCAAAACATGAGATCAATTTGCCACGTCCTGTGGCTAGTTTGCCACATCCAGTTGAACTGTATTCCGCTGTAATCTATTATCAGATAGAGACATAACGGAAGGCTCTTGGGCTACGAGCAGACAATCCGGGGAGAAGTTGCCTGTTCAGGCATTGGTCTGCACAGTGGCGCACCTGTAACCATGCGCATACTGCCAGCACCGGCAGGCGCAGGCATCTTGTTCCGCCGGGTAGACCTCGATAACTTCATCGTCGAGGCCGTAAGCCGCAATGTCGCTCGCGTAAGTTATGCCACCAGTTTGATGAAAAAAGGCGTGCTCATTTCCACCACCGAACACTTGCTTTCAGCCTTCATCGGGGTAGGAATCGACAACGCTATTGTTGAGTTGGACAACCTTGAATTGCCGATCCTTGATGGCAGCGCGCTGCCCATCGTCCAGATGATTCACGAGGCGGGCATTCGGCGGCAGCGACGCAAGCGCAATTACCTGCGCATTCTGCGTCCCATTGAAGTCTCCGAAGGCGATAAGTTCATCGCCGTTTATCCCAGCGAAAACTACTCGGTCTCCTACAGCATCAACTTCCCGCATCCCCTCATCGGCGAGGAAACCTACGAAGTCGAACTGACCAGCGGTGGATATATCCGCGACATCGCTCCGGCGCGAACCTTTGGATTCATCGAGCAGGCCCCCATGTTGCAGAACATGGGACTGATTCGCGGAGCCTCGGAAGAGAATGCCATCGTCCTCAGCAAGGATGGTTTAAAGAATGGGCCGTTGCGCTTTCCCGATGAATTCGTGCGGCACAAGGTGTTGGACCTGATCGGCGACCTGGCGCTGCTGGGACATCAGATGTTGGGCCGTGTAGTCGCCGACCGCGCGGGACACGCCATGCACACGGCGCTGGTTTCGCGCATCCTGAAAGACCAGTCGTTGTGGGAACTAACGAGCATCGAAAGTCTCGATATACCGGAAGCGGAAATGAACGAACAGCTCGCCGAAGGCCTCGCCTAGAAACGCGATCGCGCCTGACCAAGCATCTTCATTCGAATCGTGTCAATTGCGTCGCTCGTCCGCCCTTCGAATAATCAAAGCGCTCGGCCAGCCAGTCATCGAGTGCGGCCTTGCTGGACTTTGAGAGCTTGAGGAATTTGATACCTGAGCGTCCCCGGTCGGCCCAGACGATCTCGCATGATGCCTCCACGCTCTCGTTCGAAACAGGCAGTGTGAAGCGCAGGTTGCCCTGTTTGCCCGGCGCTAGTTCCTGACCGGTTGCGATGGCCACTCCGCCACTGCTCAGGTCAATGCTTTCCGCAGTGATGTTGCCGCTTCCCAGGTCAAGGTACACCGCGATTTCCACGGGATGCCGATAGTAGCGGCGGCGCTCCCCGATCATCAATCCCTGGGCGGCCCGCAGACAACGCATGATGCGATCGTAGGCCAGCGGCTTTTCCATCACGAAATTCGCGCCCAACTGAAATACCTGTTGCATGGACGTGGTGTTGTGCACCATGGCGAAGATGATGGCGCTCTTGGTGATGGGTTGCGCCCGCAACGACTTCAACAGATCAAGGCCGCCCTCGAGGTCATCGCAGTCCACCACGATGCCGTCGAACTTGCGCGTGCCGACCGCCTTCATCGCGGAAGCGATCCCTCCGGACGCCTCCGCAGAAACCCCCACCGACAGCATCGCCCGGCGCAGTACGCCCAGCGATTTATCGTCCTTGCTGATGATGAGTGCGGAGACTTCCATACCTTTTGATGCTATTCCCTTTCCATGACCGTCGTATTAAATGTGGTGCGCTTATGACTTAAGTAATCCCATTTTGCGCACGGCGGGCGAGCCAACGGGAAAAGCGTCACGCATCTGCAGCGCCGTGAGTTTCAATACCGGATGCCGGACCTGGGGCGCTATTTCCGCCAATGGATCCAGCACAAAACGCCGCTCGTGCAGCGCGGGATGCGGAATGGTCACGCCTTCCAGGTTGACGATCGAACGTCCAAACAACAGGATATCGATATCGATCAGACGCGGGCCTTTGGGTTGCACGCGTTTCCTTCCCATCGCATGCTCGATATCGAGCAGCGCCGACATCAATTGCCGCGGCATTTTCTCGGTTCGCAATTCCACCGCGCAGTTCAGAAACCAGGGCTGATCGCGGACTTCCAGCGGTTCGGTCTCATACAGAGAAGACACCTGCGTCACTGTGCCCAGTGCTCCCAGGCGAGCGATGGCATCGCGCAGGTTCGCCTCCCGGTCTCCCAGGTTGGAACCCATGGACAGATAAACAAGTTTTTCCATGCGAGGACACACGACAGTAAGGGGCTGTCGCTACTGCAATTATGTCATTTTACCGGACGTTTTGCGGTGTTCTTCATAGTGTGCGGAAGAATCTCCCTCAGCGCCCACTGTATCCGCGAGGAAGCTTCACTGATGCGGGCAATCGCCTCGGGATTGTGTGTCTGGTGCGCGGAAAGCTGAATGATCTCGAGGGCGTTGCGAATGTGATGATTCATTTCGCCGATCATGTCCAGTCGTTCCAGCAGCGCCCGCCGCCGCTCCCATGCCAGGTTCAGTGCTTTGCTGAGGAGTAATCCAATCAAGAGCGAGGAGACGATGTCAGGAATGATATCTCGTCCAAACAGCTTCCAGTTATCGAGCAGCAGGTAATGAACCAGTTCGAGAAGGGTCAAGCATATGGCGATCGACGTCAGCGCAATGAACGTCAACTGTCCGCGTCTATAATGGCGAATCCAATCTGGATGGGTAGGAAACCACGCGGGAACCGTTCGAGAACGCATACACATTCTCCTATACGGACATCCCAGTATGGGCAGAAACTCCCACGCTTTTCAGTGATGTGTGCAGGGTTCTTCTGTGATGAATTACAAAAACCGGAGCCGTATCTCCAGATGTGAAATCCCTGAATGCCTCTCTCCTCCGGGTCTTGGCAGGATAGCCGGGTTTGAACTCGTCCTCTTCCTCGGCTCAAGTCGATGGCCTCGTTGCGACATCCACTTCAAACCCGTACACTGGCCTGCATTCGCCATGAATAGACTGCTCACTATTGCTCTGTTGTTCGCGTCCACAGCCTTCGCACAATCGTCCAAGCCTGCAGCCAGTTCCTTGGCTGGTGACAACTGGCGAACACCGGCCGAGGTCAGCGAATACCGCACCACGCCTCGCTATGCCGAAACCATGGCCTACGTGCAGCGACTTGCCAAGGCCGCGCCGAAGCAGGTGAAGCTGGAAACATTTGGCAAAACCGGCGAAGGACGCGACCTCGTGGCCGTCATCGTCAGTCGCGACGGCATCTTCGACCCGGCAAAACTGCACGCCGCCAATCGCCCAATTTTCTACATACAAAACTCCATCCACGCCGGCGAAATGGATGGCAAGGATGCGTCCCTGGCATTACTGCGCGACATCCTCATCAGCAAAACGCAAGCCAGATTGCTCGACCGCGCGGTGCTCATCGTCATTCCCATCTACAACGCCGATGGACACGAGCGCTTCGGTCCCTACAATCGCATCAACCAGAATGGCCCCGAGCAGATGGGGTGGCGCACTACCGCGCGTCAACTCAACCTCAATCGCGATTACGTAAAAGCCGACGCACCTGAAACGCGAGCCTTCCTTAATTTGTGGAATCGTTATCTTCCAGATTTCTTTGTCGATGACCACGTCACCGACGGCGCCGACTATCAGTACGACACGACCTACGCAATCGACGCCAGCCCCGACGTCAATCCTGCGATGGCCGCGTGGATCAAGGGCACGCTGAAACCCTACGTGGAGCGATCCGTCACCGCCGCCGGACACATCATCGGCGAATACGTAGGCGTCGGCGAGGCCAATCCCGCCGCGGGTATCCGCCTGCAACATGACACCCCGCGCTTCTCCACCGGATACATGATCCTGCAGAATCGCCCCGGCTTCCTCGTCGAGATGCATATGCTGAAGGATTACCGCACGCGCGTGACCGGCAATTACGAAACCCTGCGCGCGCTTCTGGAACTGGTGAATCGCGATGCCGATCAACTGGTGAAGATGAATCGCGAAGCCGACGCGGCTACCATCGCGCAAGGCAGGAAATACGATTCCACTGCGGCCTTCCCGCTGCGCCTGCAAGCGACCGATGAGTCCGTCCCTTTCCACTATCTCGGTTTAAAACGCACGGATGTGAAGAGCGAGATCTCCGGCGGCAACTGGGTGCAGTACACGCGCGAACCCGACAACTACGACATCCCGCTCTACGATAAGTTGAAGACTAACTACGCGGTTGCTCCGCCGCTGGCTTACATCGTGCCTGCTGACTGGAACCCGGTGATCGACGTTCTTCGCGCGCACGGCATTCGCATGTCACGGCTGTCGAAATCCTGGACGGGCGAGGTGGGAACCTACCGCTGCACCGCCGCCTGGTCGCAGCAACCCTTTGAAGGACACCACCCCATCGCCGGAGGTGGGGGGATGTACCAGCAAAGCACCGGCCTCACCTGTAAGCCTGTGCGCGAACACCTGGAATTCCAGGCAGGGGATTATGTGGTCCCGCTCGACCAGCGCGCCGCCAAAGTCGCTATTCACTGGCTCGAGCCCGAAGGGCCGGACTCGGCGGTGAACTGGGGACTGTTCGACGGAATCTTTGAGCAGAAAGAGTTCGGCGAAGCCTATGTGCTGGAGAAGTTGGCGCGCGACATGATCGCAAAGAATCCGAAGCTCAAAGAAGAATTCGATGCCAAGGTCGCCAGCGACAAGCAGTTTGCCGCCAATCCTTACGCAAGGTTGAGCTGGTTCTATCAGCGTTCTCCCTGGTGGGACGATCACATCGGTCTGTATCCCGTAGGCCGCCTGACATCGCTGGACGGGGTTCCGACTCAATAGAACTAGGAACGAAAAGCTGGGCACGGATTTTCTTCTGATCAAAACGAAAAGGCTACCAGCGCGATGCTGGTGGCCTTTTGCTGTGTGCCCAGAGTTCCTGGGTTTATCCGTGTAAATCCGTGGCCGCTCTTGCCCTTGATCTACATTCCGCTTCCCACTGCCGACGCTGCCTCGCCCCTCAGGTGTGAGGTCAGTATGTGCACCAGCATGCCATCGAATTTGTGTCCGCTTTGCGCTTCCAACTCGCGAACGGCTTCCAGTTTTTCCCTCGCCGGCGCGAAGGGGCGCTCGGCGATCAGGTTCGAATAGGCATCTGCCAGGCCTATGATCCGCGCACCCATTGGAATCTGTTCGCCTTTCAATCCTGCGGGATAACCTGAGCCGTCGAAGCGCTCGTGATGATACTTCACCATGTCCCGCAAAGCATGCACGCCGGGAATCACATCCACGATCTGCGAGCCGATCACGGTATGCAACTTCAACTCCTCGAAGTCTGCCTCGACCGGCAATCCGGGCTTGTTCAGCAGTCGCTCCGACAGCAGTATCTTGCCTACATCGTGTACCTGCGCCGCAAAAACAAGGTCGCTCAACTCATCTTCGCTCATTCCCAGTTCACGACCGATGATCCGCGAATACCGGGCAACGTGTTCTCCGTGGGCGCCACAATTGACCTCGCGTGCTTCAGCAGCCAGGGTCAGCGCTCGGATCGCGTCGGTTAATACTTCTGCCGTCGCCGGATCCTCCTCGGAGCCGCACATCTTCTTCAACGTGGCGACCAACTCCTCCGTCAATTCCGGCCCGGAGTTTTCCCGCTGCATGAATCCTTCGATATACGCTGTCAATTGCTGGCGCTGCAAGAGTATGTTCTCGCCTTCCGGCAATTCCTCGGCCGTCGACACGCGATTGCCGCCCGCATGTTTGGAGACGTACATGCCCGCATCGGCCACGCGCACCACATCTTCCACGGTCGCTCCGTGCAGCGGGAAGCTGGCAACGCCAAAGCTGCCCGTCACGTGCCGCTCGTTCAGCATCGGGTCGGTGGCTATCCACAGGCGCAAGCGTTCGGAAAGGATCTGTGCCTGGTCCATCCCGGTCTCCGGCATCAGGATGACAAACTCGTCGCCGCCATAGCGGGCCACCACGTTCGACTGCCGGCACTTCTGTTCCAGCAGGCGTCCCACGCGGGCCAGCACCAGGTCGCCTTCCAGATGACCCAGGCTGTCGTTCACTTCCTTGAACCTGTCCAGATCGATCAGCACTACCGAGAACGAACGTCCCGAACGCGACGCGCGCTTCCATTCTGACTGCAATGCTTCTACGAAGAAGCGGCGCGTCTTAATGCCCGTCAGTCCATCCGTGATCGCTTGTTGCTGCATCTTCTGGAAGACGAATGCGTTGTGCAACGCGGTCGCCAGCAAGTCGGCCAGGGTGCGCATGAGCAACACTTCCTGCTCGGGGAAGGCGTTCTCTCTGCGGCTCTCCACGTTCAGGATGCCCAGCAGCGTCTCGCCATAGGTGAGCGGCAGGCACAGCACCGAGCGCGATTCCGGCAGGATTCCCAGCAGATGGCTTTCGCTGATGTTCTGCACCAGCGACATCTCGTTGCTGCGCGCCACCCGTCCCAGGAGGCCTACTCCCAGCGGAATGCGTTTGCCCAGCGTCTTGGAAGTCGTTCCCGCTTCCGCTTTGATCTCGATATCCTTGGTCGAGTAATCGAGGATGCCGATTCCGATGTGATCGAAATTGAAAGTCTTCTGTATGTCGCTGACGATCTCGGCCAGCATCTCTTCCGCGTTCTGGTTGGAAATGGCGGTCTTCGAGACATTGTTCAAGAAGCTCAGGTAATGAGAGCGTCGCTGCTCGGCTGAGAACAGCCGCGCATTCTCGATGGCGACCGCGACCTGTCCGGCGGCCGTTTGCAGCAACTCGATATCGCGCGCTTCATAGGCGAATTCGCGCTCGAAGTTCAGCGCCGCAATGACGCCGATAGCGCGGTTGTTGCTGAAGATAGGTACGCCGATGAAGGAACTGGCGCTGCGCGAGGCGCGTATCAGGCCCAGTCTTTCGCGGGTCGCCGCTACGTCGGAGCGGATCAGCATGGGCTGGCCCGATTCGATGATGTGTTCGGCCAACCCGCGGGTAAGACGCCGTGAGCGCTTGGGCTGCGGTGCGCCTTCCACTACTTCGAGTTCAAAGAGCAGCTCTTCTCCGCGAAGGAACGCAATATGAAAATTAAGCGTATCGAACAGCAAGCCAAGTTCCTTGTGGATAGCCTGCAGCACTTCATCCGGATCCAGGCGCGAACTCACCACTTGCCCGATCTGCGTCAGTAACTCGTATTCCTTCGTGCGACGCTGCGTCTCGTGCATCAGGATGTAGTTATCCAGCGTGGTGCCGATCTGCATGGTCAGCGCCAACAGCACTCGCAACTGTCCCGAGCTGAACTTGCGATTGTGGCGGTGCGGGAAGACGATGACGCCGATATTCTTGTCGCGTGTCTGCAGGCTTATCGCGGTAAAGCTGTCGAGGTCGTGTCCTTTCAAGCCGCCACGCAAGGCATCTGAGACATCTCGTCCCCGCATGTTCACGGCTTGCCCGGCGCTCAACTGGCGTACGGTCGCAACTCCTCCGCGACGGAAGGCGATCTCGCAGAGCAGTTGGCCGGCGCCGCTGTGCTGTAGCGTTTGCAGCAGTTCCGTATTGAAGCCGCGCTGCACCGGAGGCAGCACAGCCCGGAACTCTTCCGAGATGCAGATGAATCCGCGCTCGGTCCGCAGGTAATGCATCAGTCGGCCCAGCAGTTTATCCACTGCCGGTTGCAGCTCTGCGGAAGTCAGCAGCGCGGTCGAATCCACATCCAGCGTGGAAAGCGACAAGGCGTTTTCCTGCACCGCTCGCCGTTCGCGTTCGAACATCACCATGATCATGGAGACGCCGATCAGCAGTTGCGGCAACGGTCCAAGGAAGTGACCGATGTTTGCGATCGAGCCGGCCATGGAATCGTGGAACTGGCGCTTGCAAAGCAGCAGTGCCCAAAAAGTTAGCGAGCCAGCGAGCAGCTTGAATCCCACAGAATCGCGCAGCTTGCCGTTCAAATAAAAACGCCACGCACAGTACAGCAGCGCCAGAGCGATGCCCAGGTCGAACTCGATGGCGAGAAACCCGCTGGGATGCTGGCCCTGGCTTCGGAAGATGATGTTGAGCGACGCCCAGAACACCCCCACTGCGAAGATGACGGCGTCGTACCAGCGCGCCTTGAAGTTGTCGTCTCGAATCATGTGAGTGGAGGCGATCAACAATCCGGCCATCGCCAGCGTCATCACGCGCGAACCCAGCAGCAGATACACTCTGCTGCTCGGCATGAAATAGAACCCCAAAAAAATGAAGTGGAGAACGTACGCAAGCCAGGCGCACTGCCACGCACGGAACATCGCGTCGCGCACCTGCTGCTGCAAATAGCTCACAACTAGCAGAAACGCGAGCGCAACGATTCCGGGGACTACGATGATTCCAGCTAGAACACTGTCCATGGGAAGAAATTCGACGACGCAAGACAACCGTCGATTTGTGTTGTTAAAGTGCGGGTAACTATAAGATTTTCGTGTGCTTACGTCAATAACGGAAGAGCCTCAGCTTCCGTTGGAGACTACTGATAGACCTTGGTGGTACAGTCCCGGCTTGACCCCGCTTTCGGCCACCCCGTAACATCAAGGGTTTGCACCACGACGCGCAGAGCGCTCGTAGAGAGCTATCTTCCCAAAATGGCCGAATCCAGCAATAACTCTTATTCCGCAGTCAATCCCGCTCCCGGGACCGCCCGCGTACGTTTTGCGCCCTCGCCCACCGGATACCTTCACGTTGGTGGCGCGCGCACCGCGCTCTTCAATTGGCTCTTCGCCCGCCACGTGCAGGGAACCCTGATCCTGCGCATCGAAGACACCGACTTCGAGCGCTCCAGCGAAGAGATGGTGCAGGGCATCCTCGAAGGCATGACCTGGCTCGGCCTCGATTGGGACGAAGGCCCTTTCTTCCAGTCCAAACGAATGGACCTCTACAAGGCCGCCGCCGTAAAACTGCTCGCCAGCGGTCACGCTTACTACTGCTTCTGCACCAAGGACGAACTGGAAAAAGCGCGCTCTCTCGCTACCGCCGAAGGACGTCCGCCCATGTATCCGGAAACCTGCCGCGCAATCGCCCCCGACGATGCCGCACGCCGCAAGGCCGCTGGCGATGCCGCCGCCCTGCGCTTCAAAGTCCCGGAAACCGGCACTACCTCCTTCGACGACGCCGTCTTCGGCAAAGTGGAATTCGCCAACACCGAACTCGAAGACTTCGTCCTCGTTCGTTCCGATGGCGTGCCCACCTATCACCTCTCCGTCGTTGCCGACGACATCGACATGCGCATGACGCACATCATCCGCGGTGCAGACCATCTTTCCAACACGCCCAAGCAGGCCATGCTCTACGAAGCGCTCGGCATCCCCGCGCCCATCTTCGCGCACGTGCCGCTCATCCTCGGCCCTGACAAGACGCGCCTCAGCAAACGACATGGCGCAACCAGCGTCATGGCCTATAAGGACGAAGGCATCGTCCCCGAGGCCTTTCGCAACTTTCTCTCGCTGCTGGGATGGACGCCGAAGGATTCTTCCAAAGAAGTTCTCAGCGACAAGGAGTTGATCGAACAGTTTTCGCTCGAGGGCATTGCGCACTCCAACGCCGTCTTCGACCGGCCGAAGTTGGATTGGTTCAACACGGAATACATCCGCGCCTCGCCGGCGGAAAACCTGCTGCCACTCATTCGCGAAGAGTGGGCGAAGGCCGGCGTCACGCCGTATTCCACGGACGAAGCGCATCTGCTGGCGACCATCGAACTCATCAAGTCGCGCGCGCGCAATCTGAAAGATTTCGCCGCCTCTTTCCGCGCATTCTTTAGCGACCAATACGAGAACGACCCGGCGGCCGTTGAGAAATTCCTGAAAGAAGAATCCGTCCGCACCATGCTCGCCGAACTAGCCGAACGATACGCCAAGGCTACCGAGTGGACCGAGCAGTCCACCGAACAAGTCCTGCGCGATTACGCGGCAGAAAAGGGAATCAAGGCCGGTGCGCTTATCAACGGCTCTCGAGTGGCCATCACGGGGCAGGCTGTAGCGCCTTCGTTGTTCGCGGTGATGGTGAATCTGGGGCAAGAGCGGACGGTGGAGAGAATGAAGAAGATTGGTAATTTGGTAATTTGTAATTTGGTAATTTGAAAGTCAAAGGCCACCGCAGACTGCAGGTGGCCTTTTTGCGCCAGTGAAAGATCGGTCATCGGTCTTCCAATTACCAAATTACAAATTACCCAATTACCAATCTCTTGCTACTTGATCTCGTCGAACTTCGCGTTCCCGATTGGATACAACTTGAAGTCCTTGTAATCGAAGTGCCACCACTCGAACTCGTAGACGGTGAATCCCTGCTTTTCCATCTCAGTCTTTAACAGGTCGCGCAGGCGGCGTTCTTCTTCCGTGCCGCCCTTGTAATCGGGATAGGCGCGGTCGGTCATCTCGTCGTAGAAGCTAGGCATATCCACGGCCCGCCCGGTCTTCAGGTCGTAAAGTGACAGGTCCACGGCGCATCCGCGATTGTGGCGCGAGCCCGTCGCCGGGTTCGCCACAAACTTTTTCTGTGCCTCTGGCGTCGCCTCCCAGAACATCTTGGTGACATACCACGGACGGTAGCCGTCGTGTATCAGTAATCCGTAGCCAAGCTTTTTCAACTCATGATGCGCGCGCACCACGGCCTCTGCGGCGGGACGTTGCAGAAAAGCGCGTGCTTCGTCGTACATTCGCGAACTCATAAAGTTATTCGTTGAGGCGTAACGGATATCCAGCTTGATACTTGGATCAAGCTTCACCAGTTCCACCAGCTCCGGTTTGCGGAACTCGCCTTGTTCCACCGGAGGTTGGGCGGCCAGCGCTTCGCGGCGTAATTCCTCCACGGGCCGCACCGGTTGTATCCGGAAGACGCCTTCGCCCGTCCCCGATTGGGACGGAGCAGGCGAAACTGCAGGGGCTGCGGTTTGCGCAGCGGAGCAAGTCAGAAGGGCGAGGCTTAGCAGTACTGCGGAAAGAAAATCGGCGAGTGCGCGTCGCATGACGCTAGAGCTTACACCAACTCCATCGCTACAAGGACGCGCACCCGCTCGCAACATCGTTCCCAGGAGGTTTGACCTGCCGCGGGCCAGAAGCGCCGCGGTAGGTATAACATCGGCAGTTACGCCTTAGGCTTTAGCGGGCAGGGCTTTCCTTTTTGCCCTGCCTGCCTGTAATCTTGCTCCCAAGGGAAACTCTTGCGCCTGCTCATCATCAGTGACGTGCATTCCAACCTCGAAGCGCTCAAGGCCTGCCTTGCCGCCGCGCCCCCCTACGACCGCGTCGCCAACCTGGGCGACAACATCGGTTACGGTGCCAGCCCCAACGAGGTAGTGGACGTGGTGCGCGAACTCGGCGGACTCTACGTGCGCGGCAATCACGATCGCGCCTGCAGCGGTCTCGACGATATTTCCAACTTCAATCCCATCGCCGCAACCGCCGCACTCTGGACGCGCAGTACTCTGCACGCCGAGAATCTTCTCTGGATTCGCAAGTTGCCCCAAGGGCCCGTGCTCGATCCCGAGGTCAGTGACGTGCAGTTCGTTCACGGCTCGCCTTTCGACGAGGACGAATACATCCTCAACACCATCGCCGCCGCCACCACGCTAAGGGATTCCGAGTTCCTCGTTACCTTCTTCGGACACACGCATATGCAAGGCGGCATGGGACTGCGCGACGGTACGCACTTCAGCCTTCGCCTGGAGTTCCCCTCCAAGGAGAAGGCCGAGCACATGCTGGTCATGCTCGACCGTGGCGCAAAGTACCTGCTCAACCCCGGCTCCGTCGGTCAACCGCGCGACGGAGACTGGCGCGCCGCCTTCGCCATCTACGATTCCGAGGCGCACTCCGTCAGCTTCCATCGCGTGCCCTACGCCGTGGACATGGCGCAGCAACGCATCATCTCCTCCAACCTTCCGTCTCGATTGGCTTTGCGTCTGCGCGAAGGACGCTGATTTAGTAAACTCGCCTCATGCCCTTCCGGAAAGCTCCGTTCTCATCGAGTGGAAACATGTTCGGCCCCGCCGACGGCGAAGACTCTCCCTCCGCCAAGCCAACCCTCGTCGCCCATATTGACGGCGGCGCGCGCGGCAATCCCGGCCCCGCCGGATACGGCGTCAGCATCACCGATGGCTCGGGAAAAAAGGTCGCTGAACTCAGCGAATTCCTCGGCAACCAGACCAACAACTTCGCGGAGTACTCCGGCCTGCTCGCCGCCCTCGAATACGCCATCGCGCACGGACACAAGTCGCTGCAAGTGGTCAGCGATTCCGAACTGCTGGTCAAACAGATGAAGGGGATCTACAGGGTCAAGAGCGAGTCGCTTATCGACATCTACCGCGAAGCCAAGGACCTCATTCGCAAGCTGGATTCGTTCTCCGTGCGCCACGTCCTCCGCGCGCAAAATAAGGACGCCGACCGCCTGGCCAACGTGGCCATGGATCGCGGAATGGGACGCGCCTCAGTGGAACCGTTGCCCACGCCCAAGCCACGCGCCAGCGTTCGCGCCAGCGACGAAGAGTTGCAGGAGGAACCGCGAGAACTAGATGGAGTCGTCAAAGCCGGCGTAGTGCGCTTCAGCGGCGAGGGCCTGCCCGAAGGCACCAGGGTAAGAATCCGCCCCGTCCGCTAAATCCGCAGCGATCTTGTCTTGTGCTTTTTGATTTGGCTGACAGCCGATAGCCAACAACTGACATCTAGCCCTTCGGCGTCAGCTCTCGCTTCACGGTCTCGCTGACAAGCTTCCCGTCCACGCGCGCTCCGCCGAATTTGGCCATGGCGGCCTTCATCACCAGGCCCATGTCTTTCAGCGTTGGCGAACCCATCTCGGCGATAGCGGATTTCACCGTGGCGACAATCTCTTCTTCGCCCAGCGATTTCGGCATATAGGCCTCGATGATGACGATCTCGTCGGCCTCTTTTTTCGCCAACTCCATGCGATTGCCCTTGGTGAACGCCTCGATGGAGTCCTTGCGCTGCTTGATCATGGTGCTCAGGATGGCGAGCGATTCTGCGTCGTCGAGCGGCGCGCGCTTTTCGATTTCCTTGTTCTTGAGCGCGGCCTTCATCATGCGCAGGGTCGAGAGCTTCAGCTCGGCCCTGTCCCGCATCGCCTGAACCATGTCCTTCTGGATAGTTGCACTGATGCTCATACCCAATAGATTACACGCTAGGGTATCGCCTCTCCACTAAAGACACGGCGACGAGGCAATTTGTTCGCAGTGTGCTCACGAAAAGAGAACGAAGGCACCCTCGACACTTGCAGGTTTTCTTACCCTTTCATCGCCGGATGCTTGACAAAACTATAGGCTCAAGCGGCGATACCTCTTTAGTAATCACACTGTCCCGGAACTTTGGTTGCCTCTCTGGTCAATGCGCGATATGCTGCTCGCCAAAGGCCAGTCGCGGACGCGTCGCAGCGGTTTTACCGCCCTATAGCCGCGATTCGTTTGATACAGCCGTGTGGTGTTTCTGTTATGGGATCCGTTTCTCCAGTCGCAATCGCGATTCTTATTGTCAGCGTCGTCGGCTTCGTCGGCGCGTTCCTCGCCTATTTCGGCGACAAACGCAAATATGCCGGACACGAGGACTACCTCAAAGACGCCGATATCTTGAAGAAGAAGCTGCACGGAGAGCTCTTCCGCGACGGCGAAGACCTGGTCATCAGCGGCAATCTGAACCGCCTGCCCACGGTCATCCGCTTTTCTTACACAGAGAGCACGCCCGGCATGAATATCCGCATGGCGGCTCCAGCCAGCTTTGGCATGAGCATCGTCCCGCGGGGCGAACGCTCCACCGAAGGCCGCGTTCTCGTCCGCACCTCCGACGAGATGTTCGACGCGCGCTTCGTCACCCGCTCCGACGATCCTGCCCAGGCCAAGATGTTCTTTGGCAGTCGCGGTGTCATGAAGGAAACGCAAAAACTCTGCTGTTCGTCGAAGTCGTTCGTTACTTTTTCGCATGGCGCCATCGAAGTCAGCGAACTGGCCGTGCCCAAACCCTACACGGCGCAGCACATCCTTTTTCATCTGGAATCGATATCGCGGCTTTCCACGCAGTTGGAACGGCTCCCCGGCGCCGACCTCATCGCCATCAAGCCCTTTCGCCGCGAACGCCATCTCGTACTTCGGCTCGCAATTCTCGCCGGAGTCGTGGCAGCGCTGCTGGGGATTGCCAGCGCCAATAAAGGGCTCAAAGAGGTTCCGCTCTCCGAACTCGCCTCCGGCGACTCGATTCCCGTCGGCATCATGCCCGTTGACGCAAGTCACATCACCGGACTCAGCCACTGGCGCGTGGCCACCGAATCGGACTTTGAACCCGACGCCGCCGCATGGCTCAGGAACTTCGGCAAAAAGCCCTCGGGACGCATCGACGCTGATTTCACCGACGAGCACACGAAGGAGATCAAGGTTCACGATGCCGCCTACCTGCTGGTCAACGACCGCGGAGATCGCCGCATCATCATGCTCGCCAATGGCGCTGACCGCTACGACGTCAGGCTTCCCTTTGTAGGCCTGCTCACGAAGATTCCCAAGAGTGCGTTGGCGCGCATTGAATGGATCGGCCGTCCGCCGGAGACGCCCGATGGCGACGCCATGATGATCGTTCGCAAGCCGCAGGACCGGGCCAGCGGACTCGTCATGTACCTCAGCCAGGGACGCCTCGTGACCGGCGTGCCCGCCGATTACCAGTCCGTTCAGATCGTGGAATGATTTTGCGGAAATGATGTTGCCGGGTGCTCCCCGTTCGCGCCGTGTCTTTCGGCGTTAATGTGGGTCCTGCAGGGTGCCCCAGGTCAACGCCCTCTGTTGGCGTTAACCTGTGATACCACGCTCTGATTTACTGAGATTCGTTCTGTAAACGGCGCGATTCGGCCAGCACGGCCATGCTGTGCATCAGGTTCTGCAAGGTAACGATTCCTACCAGGTGTTCGCCATCCACCACCGGAACCACTGACAATCCCTGTTGTCCCGTCTTGCGGAAGACGGAGGCCAGCGTCTCGTTCCGCTTTGCCACCTCAAAGACGCGGTTCATCGCCGACTGCACGTACCCGTTGCCTTCATTTCGCAGGGCATCCAGAATCCGTTGCCGCGAGATCACGCCCACCATATCGCTGCCGCGCACCACCGGAAAATCATCTTGCAGCGAATGCACTGCCTTGTGCAGTGCGTCTTCCAGCGTGTCCGCCGGAGAGAGCGTTTTGAAATCCGTGAGCATAACTTCTTCCATGCGCACGGTCTCCAGCACCGACTGAAATACCGCCGAGCGGTCTTCCAATTGCGCACCGAATAGCAGGAACAGGCCCACCAGCACCATGCCCCATTGGTGTGCCAATCCTCCGCCGAACATCAGTAGCATGGCGAAGACTTGTCCAACATTCACCGCCCTGCGCGTCGCCTTCAGGAAGTCCATGCGCGTCGCAAAGTAGGCGCGCAGCACCCGCCCGCCATCCATCGGATAGGCCGGAAGCAGATTAAAAAGTCCAAGCAGGATGTTGGCCCACACCAGCGTGCGCGGCAGATTCCCCGAGAAAATGAAGGGACGCCCAAACAAATTTACCTGCGGAAAGAACAACAAGATTCCACAGCCGATGAACACTCCAAATAGGAGGTTCACCACCGGCCCTGCGGCTGAGATACGCATTTCCAGCCGCGGATCGGGATTGCGCTGCGACGCTTCGTCCATCAGTGTCACGCCGCCGATGGGCAGCAGGGTGATCGAGCGCACGCCGACTCCATAGCGCAACGCCATCATGGCGTGGGCCAGTTCATGCACTAGCACGCAGGCGAAGATGATGGCCACCAGCGCCATCGCGCGTGAAGCCGAGGGCGTTCCGCCTACTTCCGACTCGGTGATCCACACGAACGCCAGCAGCGCCAGAAAGCTTACGTGTACGCGAAGATCGATTCCGAAGATGCTGCCTGCCGAGATGGACCAGTTTTTCATCGTATGTGTTTGTTACGCGCGACCTCGCGCACTTGCGCGACTCGCAAATTCCATTCTATACACTTAGACGCAGGGAACGGCCTAGCCGCTTCATCTATATTGACCTTCGTCGCACACGACGGCACGCAGTACGAGAGACTCGAGCAATCCATGAGAGTGATCGCCGGAAAATTTCGCAGCCGCAACATCAAGTCACTGCCGGGCACGGAGACTCGCCCCACCTACGACCGTCTGAAGGAAACCCTCTTCAACGTGCTCGCTTCCACCGGCGCGCTGAAGGACTCCGTCTTCGTCGATCTCTTCGCCGGCACAGGGGCTATCGGCATCGAAGCGCTAAGTCGCGGCGCGCGGCAGGCCTATTTCGTCGAGGAGAACAAGAAGGCGGCGAACATCATCCGCGACAACCTGCGCACGCTTGGCATTGAGAGCGAAGCCGAAGTCTACGAACGCGACGCCGTCATCGCCGTCCCGCAACTTGCCTCCAACGGAGTCGAAGCAGGAATCGTCTTCCTCGACCCGCCTTACGAACTGAAGGGCGCTTACGAGCAGACGCTTCGCGTGCTGGCGAAGTCTGTCCTGGTGGGAGCGCGAACCATCGTCGTCGCGGAACACGAAAAACGCTTCGATCCCGGCGAATGGTTCGGCGATCTGAAAAGATATCGAGTGCTCAAACAAGGTGAATCTGCCCTCAGCATCTACCGGCGGGCATCGAACGAGACATCAACGAAAGCGGAGCCAGACATTCCTCAATGACGCCGCAGGGCGCCCGTTCCCGCTGTGACCTTGGAATGCGCGAACATCCTGGCTAACACTGCTGCCAACACGTTCATCGCGCCTTTTCTTTTTGCCGCAAATCCCTTTGCACCCTCGTATGTTTCTTCAGTTCCACGGAATGCATCATGACAAGGTTTCGCGTGCGCATCGTCAATATCGAGGAAGGTCTGCCGACGGTGGATCGCGCGCACATCCTATTGCAGACTGAGCTTCAACGCGCGCGCAAGGAAGAGCTCCAGGCACTCAAGTTGATCCATGGTTACGGCTCCAAGGGAGTCGGCGGAGCCATCCGCATCGCCATACA
>JBBRZF010000035.1:0-24784 GCA_038236965.1 Terriglobales bacterium
CTGCCCTCGATGGGACCGTCGTGTCGCATCCCGAAGTCACCACCCATCCCGAGATATTCGACGGCGTGCGTCTCCACAAAGGCCAGTCCATCGCCGTCATCCAGCACAACGCTCGCGTCATCCTCTCCTGCGAGCGCGTCATACTCAACGTCCTGCAACGCATGAGCGGCATCGCCACCGCCACGCGTCACTACGTGGACGCCGTCTCCGGAACCCACACGCGCATCCTCGATACGCGCAAGACCGTTCCCGGCCTGCGTCTGCTCGATAAATATTCCGTGCGCTGCGGCGGCGGCAAGAACCATCGCCTGGATCTCTCCGACGGTATCCTTATCAAGAACAATCACATCGACCTCGCCGGCGGGGTCCAGGTCGCCCTCGAGCGCGCTCACCGCAATCGCCGCGGAGAGCAACCTATCGAAGTCGAGGTGCGTTCCTTCGACGAGTTGGAAAAGGCGCTGGCCTTCGGTGCAGAAGCCATTCTGCTCGACAACATGACGCCCGAGCAGGTCCGCAAAGCCGTGGAGAGGGTTCATGCCCACACCCGCCGTATTCCTCTGGAGGCCAGCGGCGGCATCACCCTGGAGAACGTGCGCGCTTACGCCGAGTGCGGCGTCGATTACATTTCCGTGGGAGCGCTCACCCATTCCGCCCGCGCCGTCGACCTCAGTATGCGCATCGTGGCCGTCTAGCAGAAATCCTGAAACTAAAGAACACGCCGCGCGTCTATATCCATACCTCGACTCAGGACGTGTTGGTTCATGCGCAATCGTGTTGCTGTAGCCTTCGTGTTGTTCCTCTCCCTTTGTGGTTCGGCCTTTGCAGCCGACGAGTACAAGATCGACGCAGCCCATTCTTCCGCGCAATTCACCGTCAAGCACCTGATGGTAAGCAATGTCACCGGACGCTTTCGCGAGATGACCGGCACCATCCTTCTTGACGATAAGGATCCGTCCAGGTCCTCTGTCAACGTGGTCATCAAGACCGCCAGCGTCACCACCGACAATGATCGTCGCGATACTCACCTGCGCAGTGACTCTTTCTTCGACGTCGAGAAGTATCCCGATATCCGCTTTGTGAGCACCAAGGTCACGAAGCAGGGTGAACAGTGGGTGGCCGTCGGCAACTTCACCATGAAGGACGTCACCAGGGAAATCACCCTGCCTTTCTCCCTCGCCAAGGCCGAGATCAAGGGAAAGAACAAGATCGGAGTAGAGGCCGGCGCCAAGCTCGATCGCTACGAATATCACGTGGACTTCGACAAAACCGGGGCCACCGTCAGTGGCGAAGTCAGGATCGAACTGAACCTTGAAGCCAACGGGGTAGTCCCAGTTCCCGCTGCCAGCGCCACTCCGGCGGCGGCGACGAGTGCCAAAAAGTAAGGGTGGAAAAGGTCATCAAAACGGCTCGTGCCCAGTGCGCGAGCCGTTTTCCTTTGCAGGTTAGCCTGCAGTTCACGATAATCCAGTGTTACGACAAAATATGGCTATCCGCCCCAACCCGCCTTCGACAGGTCCTGAGCAATTTGCTCGCACCGACGCGCGCCTTGGGAAGATCGTTCGCCTGCTCACCGACAATGCGATGTTCGTCGTAAGCGGCACCAAGCTGGCCGACGAATTGGGAACCAACCGCAGCGAAGTGTGGAGGCTGGTGCAACAACTTCGCGAACTCGGCGTCGATATCGCCGGACATCCTGCCGAGGGCTACCAGCTGGCCTCTGTCCCTGACCTGTTGTTGCCCGAGTCCATAGAGCCGAAGTTGCAAGGCACGATCTTCGAGAAACGCGTTCAACACTATTTCCGCATCGGCTCCACCAATGCCGAAGCGATGGAAGCAGCCGCCGCCGGTGACCCGGAAGGCTCCGTCTTCGTCGCCGAGGAGCAGACATCGGGACGCGGGCGCGGCTCCCACACTTGGGAATCGCAGGCGTCGCAAGGAATCTACTGCTCCGTTATTCTGCGTCCGCAACTTGCTCCGGCAGATGTGCTGGTCACGTCGTTGGCTGCGGGACTTGCCGTTTCCCTCGCCACCGAAGAGGTCACCGGAATCCGTCCCGACCTGCGTTGGCCCAACGACGTGCTTTTTGGCGATAAGAAATTCTGCGGCATTCTGACCGAGTTGAATGCGGAAGCAACGCGGGTTCGCTACGTCGTCGTGGGCATGGGCGTGAATGTGAATCAGGCCGCGTTTGCGCCGGAGAACGCCGAGGTCGCAACTTCCTTGCGCATGGAAACCGGCAGGGAATGGTCGCGAGCAGACTTCCTTGCCGCGTTGTTAAAATCGCTAGACCGCGAATATCGCGAGCTCATGACGGGCTCCGTATCGGCCCGCAAGTACATCATGCACCGCTTCGAAGAGCGCTCCAGTTTCGCGCGTCGCCGACAGGTTCACGTGGAAGAGAGTGGCGGGTACGACGGCGTCACCGAAGGTCTGGATTCGCGCGGATTCCTCCAGGTGCGCGCCGCCGACGGATTGCGTACCGTCTTGTCGGGCGGAGTTCGAGCCCGTAACGGAAAAGGATAGCAATGCTGCTGGTTCTGGATGTGGGCAACACCAACACGGTGCTCGGCGTTTACGCCACCACGGAGGGTGGTTCCGTGGGCGGCGAACTGCTGGCAAATTGGCGCGTGGCCAGCATCAAGACGCAGACCGTCGACGAATACGGCGTGCTCTTTCGCAACCTGTTCGCCATGAGCGGAATCGATGCCTCCGGCATCACCGGCATCGTCATCTCATCCGTCGTGCCGCCCATGGACACCACGTTGCGCGAAGTTTGCGAACGATATTTCCAGATGAAGCCGCTCTTCATCGAACCCGGCGTCAAGACCGGCATGCCCGTTCACTACGACAATCCCAGCGAAGTCGGCGCAGACCGCATCGTCAACAGTGTTTCTGCGTTCGAGAAATATGGCGGTCCTTGCGTGGTCGTCGATTTCGGCACGGCGACCACCTTCGACGCAGTTTCCGCCAAGGGTGAGTATCTCGGCGGCGTCATCGCCCCCGGCATCGGAATCTCGGCGGAAGCGCTCTTCGTCCGCACCGCCCGGCTTCCCCGCGTCGATATCAGGAAGCCCTCCCGCATCATCGGAACCAATACCGTGAGCAGCGTTCAGTCCGGTCTCTATTACGGATACCTCGGATTGGTGGACGGAATCCTCGAGCGCCTGCTGGCCGAGTTGGGCGACGCCAAGGTTGTCGCCACCGGAGGCCTTGCATCGCTGATGGGCAGCGGTTCTAAATACATCACCGCCGTGGACGATCTCTTGACCCTGGAAGGTTTGCGTATCGTGTGGGAACGAAACTCCGCGCACCTCAAGCGCAAGCAGGACGCGCCAGAAGCCAAAGCCAGGCAACGGACTTAGTTTTTCCTTGCGCTGCTATTGTGGAAGCAGCGCCTCTTCTCAGTACAATCGACATCAGCGCCGCCGGCACCGGAAGACTCGTGCAAGAATATTTCAATTATTTTACCGAGATCGAAGACCGCTTCCAGCAGCGTCGCGGGACGCTGCTCATGTTGTCGACCCTCGATTGGGCCTTGATCGAGGGCTGGAAAGATGCGGGCATTCCGCTCGAAGCCGTCCTGCGCGGCATCGACGCGGCATTCGATAAATACGACCGTCGCTCGACCAAGACGCGCAAGGTGAACAGCCTGGCCTATTGCACGCAGGAAGTGATGGCGGCGGCGGAAGAGATCGCCGAAGCTGCCGTCGGCACTACGCGCGAGAAGAAGGATGACAGCGTTGCCAGCCAGGAAGTTGCCGCCTACCTGGAGAAGAACGCCGCTGCCTTCGAGAAAGCGCAGGTGCCAGCCGCGTCGAAGACGCTCATCGCCGAGGATGTGAAGTCCTTGCGCGAAGTCGCGGCCATCGTTCGCGAGCAGCCCTCCGCATCCATGGAAGACCTCGAACGGCGCATGACCGTCATGGAAGAGAAACTATTCGCCTCCCTGCTTACGGTGACCGCCGATGACGATATCATCACCATACGCGCGCAGGCCGATCGAGAACTGGCGCCCTATCGAAGCAAGATGACCGGAGCGCAGATCGAACAGCTTATGAAGCAGTATGTGAACAAGAAGCTGTTGGAGCGCCATAACCTGCCGCGATTGAGTTTGTTCTACATGTAAGCGGCGCACGAAGAATCGAGTATCTTGCAGATCACTATTGAGAAAATGATTTACGGCGGCGACGGACTGGGCAGACTTCCTGCCGATGAGCAGGGACGCGGTAAAGCCGTCTTCGTCCCCTTTGTGCTCGAAGCCGAGCGCGTGGAGATCGCACTCCGGGAACAGAAGGCGGGCTTCGCGCGCGGAACCGTAGAGCGCATCGAAGAGGCGTCGGCCAACCGTGTTCTGCCGCCATGCCCCTACTTCGCTCAGTGTGGCGGATGCCATTATCAGCACACAGGCTACGAACACCAGTTGGAAATCAAGGCTGGCATCCTGCGCGAAACGCTTTCCCGAACCGCCAAGCTCACGCTCGAGGCGCCGCTTGAGATTCACAAAAGCGAGCCCTGGCAATATCGAAACCGCACGCGCATGAAGGTGCGCACCACGCCCGAATTCGCGCTCGGTTATTACCGCTTCGGCACCCACGAGTTGCTGCCCGTCGAAGAGTGCCCCATCAGTTCGCCGCTCATCAACCAGGCCATCAGCGCCGTCTGGGAAGTAGGCAAGCAAGGCGTGGATGGCTCGCTTCGCGAAGTGCAATTTTTCTCCAACCACGACGATTCCGAGATGTTGCTGGAGTTCTACCTCGACAGAAATGGCGAGCCCGAAAAGCTCCGCAAGTTCGCCATGGACGTCATGGTCGCGCTGCCCAAGATTGCCGGCGTGGTGGTTTTGCAATCCGTGCAGGGCAGCGACGACGAGACCGAACGCGCCCCACTGGTCAGCACGCGCACCGCTCCCGCTGCCGTCATCGGACGCGATTTCCTGCGCTACAAAGTCGGCGAGCATGAATACCGCGTAAGCGGCGGATCCTTCTTCCAGACCAATCGCTTCATGGCCGAAGAATTGGTAGCCACTGCCACGCGCGACTACCGCGGTCAGGCTGCTCTGGATCTCTACGCCGGCACCGGATTATTTTCTCTGCCTCTGTCGAAACGTTTCGTAAAAGTTACTTCGGTAGAATCGGCTCCGTACTCGTTCGCGGACCTCGAAAAAAATGCTCCGCGAGGCACCAAGGCCGTTCAATCCACGACAGAAGATTTCTTCAAGCGCAAGATACTGGGCAAGTACGATCTGGTGATTGCCGATCCGCCACGCGCAGGCCTCGGTGAAAAAGTGGCGCGAGCGCTAGGACGGATGAACACCTCGCGTGTGACGTACGTCTCCTGCGATCCAGCAACTCTCGCGCGAGACATGAAAATACTGCTAGAATCCGGCTTCCGCGTAGAGTCGGTCCACCTGGTGGACTTGTTCCCGCAGACATTCCACATGGAAAGCGTCGTCCACCTGGTTCGTTAGGTTTTGCGTTCTGCGGTGGGAAGCGCCGGGCTGCCGGTGAAGCTGTTCGGGCCAATCTCGCCGCAAGTTGAGCGCCCGCTTTTCGGACGCGCCCCGCTGTTCATCGCGGCGCTCTCCTTCGCCGCCGGCATCGTCCTCGAACGTCACATCTTTCATCCGCCGACCCTCTGGCTGTTTGCGTTTGCGGCTTTCTGCGTGTGCGCCGTCTCGCTTCTTCCGCGCCGTCCTTGGCTCGCGGCGGTGGCGACGTCACTTCTCTTCGTCATTGCCGGAGCCTTTGCCAGCCAGTCGCAAGCGTCGCAGCCATCTCCCGCCACCACGATCATGCCCTACACCTCCGGTGACGAAGTTGTATTGACCGGCTACGTCGTGCGCGATGGCATCTGGCGCGACAGTGCGTTCGGCGGCAAACAGCAATCCCTCGATATCGCCATCCAGCAAGTTGAAGGCGAGGGTGCGCCAGAGAATATCTCCGGCAGCGTTCGGCTGAACATCTTCACGCGCCAGCAGCGCCGTTACGAATCCGACGACGACTCCGAGGCCGACGACAACTCCGCTCCGCAGCAGCGCACTTACCTCTATGGCGAGCGATTACGATTGACCGCCAAGCTGCGTCCGCCGATGAATTACGGCAATCCCGGCGCAATGGATTACCGCGGATACCTAGCCTCGCAGGGAATCAGCGCTCTTGGTTCGTCGCGCGCCGATACCGTGGAGCTGCTGCCCGGCTCTGGCGGTACGCGATGGGAATACTGGCGCGCCCGCGTGCGCCGCAGCATCATCGCCAAGATTCATCAGACATGGCCGCAGCAGCAGGCTGGCCTCTTCGACGCCATGCTCATCGGCGAGCGTGCCTATCTAACCCACGAGTGGCGCGACGCCTTTCAACGCAGCGGAACCTATCACATCCTCGTTGTCTCTGGCATGAACGTCGGCATCCTCGCCTTCGTCGTCTTTTGGGGACTGCGCCGCTTGCGCGCCAAGGCGCTCATCGCAACCGTTCTCACCATGCTGCTCGCCTTCGGCTACACCTACGTGACCGACGCGGGCGCTCCCATCCTGCGCGCCACTTTGATGCTGGGAATCTACCTGGCCACTCGACTGCTCTATCGCGAGCGCGCACCACTGAATGCCGTGGGATTGGCGGCGCTGGCCATCCTGGCCTACGATCCGAAATCGCTCTACGAAGCCAGCTTCCAACTGACATTTCTTTCTGTCGCCGCCATCGGCGGCATCGGTGTGCCGCTTCTGGAGCGAACCTCCGAACCCTATCGCGACGCGTTGAATCTCCTGGGCGCAACCGGTTACGACGAAGCCCTTGTCCCCAAGCTCGCCCAATTCCGCATCGACCTGCGTTTGATCGCGAACAAATTGTCGAGGTTTCTAGGAAGTAGCTTCGCGCTGTTTCTGGTCAGCCGAACGGCGGCGTTTGTTCTGGCAATCTACGAGATTCTACTCATCTCCGCCCTCATGCAGATCACGCTTGCGTTGCCCATGACGTGGTACTTCCATCGCGCAAGCCTCTTCGCTCTTCCTGCGAATTCACTGGTCGTTCCCCTCACCGGCTTGCTGATGCCGGCAGCGGTGCTGGCCATCGCATTGGCCTATGTATGGGTTCCGCTGGCCAAGCCCGCAGCCGTTGTGGCTGGCTGGGCTTTGGGCGGAATCGCCGGAACCGTGAAGCTCCTCGGAACCATGCGTATCTCCGACGTCCGCGTTCCTACTCCGGACTGGCGTCTCGCGCTCGCCGCAAGTCTTGCGCTTGTCGTAGCGTTGCTGCTCGCGAAGCGCAATAAAGCCCTCTGCGCAGTGGGATTGCTAGGCCTCGTCGTCACCGCGTTCTGGATGACCGCCGCGCCCGCCGCGCCGACCTTCGCTCGCGGACAATTCGAACTCACCGCCATCGATGTCGGTCAGGGCGATTCGTTCCTGCTGGTGTCGCCGGAAGGGAAGACGCTGCTGCTCGATTCCGGCGGCATGCTCGGCAACGGACATTCGGAATTCGACGTAGGCGAAGACGTGGTCTCGCCCTACTTGTGGTCGCGCGGAATTTCCCGCTTGGACGCCGTCGCCTTCAGTCACGGACACGCCGACCACATGGGCGGCATGGCGGCCATCGTGCGCAACTTCCACCCGCGCGAACTCTGGATGGGCGCCTTTCAGGTTGACACCGCCGACCTCCAACGCCTTCTCGCCGAAACCGACGCTGCGCACGTGAACATCGTGCGGCGCACCGCTGGCGAAAACTTCGATTTCGGCGGATTGCATTTCCAGGTGCTCTCGCCGCCCCGCGATTGGGAGTTGAAGCCGCGCGTTCGCGATGACGATGCCATGGTTCTGCGCATCAGCTACAAACAAAATTCCGTGCTCATGGTCGGCGACGTCGGAAAGAGAATCGAGCGCGATTTGATCGCCCAAGGCGTACACGCCGACATCCTCAAGGTAGGACACCACGGCAGCACCACCTCTACCTCGGAAGAGTTTCTCGCCGAGGTGCACCCCCGCTATGGAGTCATTTCCGTCGGTACGCGCAATTCGTTCAGGCATCCGCGGCCCGAGGTGCTGGCGCGACTGTCGGCCTCAAAGGTCGCGACCTATCGCACCGACACCATGGGTGCGGTTCGTTTTCTGCTGGATGGAGAATCTATTCGGGTTGCGCCGATTCCTCGGTGAGTTCCGGTTCGGCGGCTGCGCTGGTGCGGTGATCTTCAATCAGTTTCAGGGCTTCGTCCGATTGCTCCGGGCGGACTTGCAGCACCACTCCGCCCACGCCAGGCAGCACTTCCTGGGGAGCGTCGAGCGAGATCATAACCGACTCGATTCCGGCAGATTCCAGTAATCCCTGCACCACCATCGCTTCTGATTCCTGCTCGGTATCAAAGACTTTTACGAGAGCATCGTTCGATTCAATCGCCATGTTCCCTCCAGCTTCTTGGATGCCAAAACCGCTTGTAGTGCGACATAGGGGCTTCAAGAAGAATGCGCCAGGCGGTCGCACCTCAAAGGTGCCGCTACCAGAATCATAGACCTCTCAATCCCTGATTGCATCTTGCGACGGCGCAGAATGGGTGTAAGATGCGCCTCAATTTCGCGCAACAGCGGGCCCGGCCAAACACATCCAAACCTTGAAGTCACGCGCCCGGGGGCGAAAGCCTGTTCTGCAGGGTTGGCATTTGTGCCTTGAGGGGACGTAATGGGATTTTCGGAACCAACTTGGAGAAAGAGCCAGGAGCAAGGACCGGAGGAGCAAGGAAAACAGCAGAGTGCCGACGAATTGGCGGACGAGGCTAAAAAGATCCGCCGACTACAGATCATGATGAACATGGTCATGTCCGTGATTTGCCAGGACCCGGACCTGACCATCGAGGAGGCTTCCGAGATGGCAGCCAACTCGCGTCGCGCGGCTCTGGCGATGTTCCCGGACAAGGGGCTTGCCTACGATTTGATTTACAAGCCCAGGCTGCAAAGATTATTGCGTGAGCGATTCCGGATGATGTAGGCCGTCCTCGCGATTCAGGGTTGACGCTCGATCCTCGTCAGGCGGAAGGTCAGCGTTCCCCAGAAGAGGCGTGCCCGCATCTGCACAGGGATGTGCGAAGCGTCGTCCGTGTACCACACCCACACCTTGCCGCGGCTTTTCAGCACCCCGGTGTCGCTCTCCGGTTGTACGCGGATGGTGCGGAAGGTCCCCGCATCCGTCTTGATCTCCTCGCGCGCTTCCA
The DNA here is from genome assembly GCA_038236965.1 of Terriglobales bacterium. Lineage (GTDB taxonomy): Bacteria > Acidobacteriota > Terriglobia > Terriglobales > Acidobacteriaceae > JBBRZF01. The sequence goes on from JBBRZF010000035.1 coordinate 9,190, forward strand.
CGTGCGCCTTCACTTCCACCGTCTGGCCACCGTCATTCAGCGGGAAGGTATGCGTGGTCCCCGGTTCCAGCGGCAACGTTCCCACATAGTAGATAGCCGAAAGCACATCCGTAACGCAGCCAGGGATGTCCTGCTCCGTGTGTTTCGCCTCGGAGGTCTTCAGGTTGCGCTCGTCCAGAACGGCCTTCTTGCGCGCGTAGTCGAAACGAATATTCGTGTCGCGCAGGTGACGCCCTTCTTCCGTGTGCTTCACGATGTGCGTCGAGCAGTAGCTCTTGCGGTCGAAGTACGCATCGAACCGGTCGGCCACCTTGTAGAGCAGAGCGACCACCCCAGTCGCGTCCGCCGTGCCGCTCACGTGCTGCTCGGAACCATTGGCTTCCATCCGGAGCGACGCCACTCCGGCGGTCCACAGCCGCCACTCCGCCGTATAGTGCAGCGTTTGACCATTGAGGAATCGGTAGTTCTCAGGCGTGGGCCGTATGTGTGAAACGGGCCCGATGGAATCCTGCGGCATAGTTTTTGCAGGAATCGATTTTTGTGCGGGCGGGGTGGTGCGTTGCGTCTCTGGAGACGACGCCGTCATGACCGAAACCAGCACAAACCATGCCAGGATTGCGAGTACTGCTTTAGGTGCCATCAAGACGATATTAGGGATTCCAGAGCAATTTTTTTACGATCAGCGCGGCCAACATCAGCGCCGCCCCGATACTTGCATTGTACTCGCGGTGCTGGAGATATAGCGCACGCGAAAAGCCACCGCCGGCATTGCCTTTCGTGGTGAGTCGGGGAATAAGCCGCGGCACGCGGTCGCAGTAGTCGGCGAACTCAGCGAATCGCGAGGCGAGAAACTGTTCTTCCCCGCGAATAACCGGAACGTATATAGCAACAAACATTACGATAAGCAGAAGAACTATCCAGTAACTGAGAGCCGCCAGCGCAAATCCCGCGGCGATGATGATCGACCCAAGATAAAGCGGATTGCGCGTATGCGCATAAGGCCCCGTGGTGGTGAGTTCCTCATTCTTCTTCACGTGACCGGACGCAATGGCGCGCACCCACACCCCGAAAGCGGCGAGCACAGCGCCAACGGAGATAGACATCCATGTCGGATGTGCCAGAAAGAAATAGAGCGCGGCGAAGACGAAGCCGAGTGGCACGCGTATACGGCGCGCGATTCGCTTCCAGTCGAGTCGCTCTGTAGGATTGTCGGTCACTGGTTTATCTTAACAACTCATGCGCCGCGCAATTCACTTCCTCGGCCGTGATGGCCAGCAGCCCCATGTCGAAGGTGGCGGCATGTGAATAACTCGTGTTGCTGGTCGCGTGGCGCAACACCCTGCTGTTGGTTCCGTAGGGGCCATTGCGAGCAGGGTCGGTGGGACCAAAAATCCCTACCACCGGTACCCTCAAGGCCGCAGCAAGATGCAGAGGCCCGGTATCTCCACCGACAAACAACGAAGCCCTGCTTGTAAGCGCAATCAACTCCGCGATCGAGCAGGCAATGGTTTCCGCCGTGTTGGCGCTTAGCCGCACAACTTCGCTCCCAAGTTCTTCTTCGCCCGGGCCGATGTTGATCAGCGACTGCACTCCACTGTTTGCAAGTTCGCGTGCGACTTCGGCGTAACGCTCTGACGGCCACTGCTTCGCTCCCCACCCCGCGCCGGGATTCAGGATTGCAAAGCGAGAGATGTTCCGTTGTTCGAGTTCGCGCGCGCACCAGGACGCGGCAGCATCATCGTGCGGCAGCAAAACCTCTGCGGGTGCCAGCGGCAAGCCAGCCACCGCTGCCCCCAGCGCGACATTCTGCTCGATGATGTGCGCTGCCGTCGTTCGAACCGTTCGCGAGTAGAAGAGTGTAGCCGCACGCTCCCGTGGCGAAGCGAAACCCATCCTCGTCTCCGCGCCGGAAAATGCCGCCAACACCGCAGACTTCATTGCTCCCTGCACATCGAGCGCGACTTCGTACTCTGCGGAACGAATCTCGCGGAAGACGTCGCGAATCTCCCGCACGGAATTTCCACTCGGCTTCCGCCAGCGCTTGGTATCCACCGCATGAACCGCATCCACCAGCGGACGCTGCCCACTCAGCAGACCCGACCGCTCGCACCCGGCGGCGCAGAGCAGCGGAGCCCAGCGTTCTTCAATCACCCACCCGATGCGTATCTTCGGCGCTGCCTGTCGAAGCGCACACACCATGGGCAGCGCATGAAGCACATCGCCCATCGCTCCAAGACGCACCACCAGCACGCTTGCAGGCGTCTGGGATTGCAGTCGCGCTTTGGGCGAAGACGTCACGAGCGTTTGCTGTCGCCTGCCTGCTTCAAAAGTTCCGTGGTGGAGTGATCTTTCGGGTCGCCGACGATGGCCACGCTTCCGCCAACCTCGGCCATTGCATCGCGTTCCGGAACGGAGTCGGCGGTGTAGTCGGTGCCTTTGGCCTGTATGTCTGGCTGTATCTCGCGTATCAGCCCGCGAACATCGGGCTCGGAAAAAATCACCACCGCGTCCACGTCTTCCAGAGCAGCAATGATCTCTGCGCGCTCCTGCTCATTCATCACCGGACGCCCCGGCCCTTTGAGTGTGCGTGCGCTCGCGTCCGAATTGATGGCGACGATGACGCGGTCGCCCAGTTCTCGCGCGCCGCGCAAATAGCGTATGTGACCCACATGCAGCAGGTCGAAGCAGCCGTTCGTCAGCACGACTCTTTCCCCGGCGGCGTGCCACTGACGCACGCGCTCCGCCAGCAGCGAGCGCTCCATGATCTTGTGCGAGCCGCTCACTTCGATTCTCCGGCAGTAATGGCGGCCAGCAATTCCGCGCGAGAGGCCGTCGCCGTGCCACGTTTCATCACCACGATGCCACCCGCATAATTGGCGATGCGCGCGGCGGATTCCGTATCGGCTCCAGCAGCCAATGCCGCCGTAAATGCCGAGATGACGGTATCGCCCGCGCCGGTAACATCGGCAACCTGGTCCGAACCGTGTATCGGAATCGCAACCGGCTTGGAACCGTTTTCGAAGGCCACCATGCCGTCGCTGCCGCGGGTGATCACCAGCGATTGCAGGCCCATCTCCTTCATCACGCGTTCCCCGGCGGAAACCAGCTTCTTGTGGTCGGCGCCAATCCGCACCTTCAGCGCCGCCTCCACTTCGGGTTCGTTGGGCGTCGCCGCCGTCACGCCCGTGTACTCCAGCATCCGATAGCGCGAGTCCAGAGTGATCGGAATATTCCCCAGCGAACCGCCCGACTTCATGAAGGTCAGCAGACGCGGAGTTGCCGCCCCATAACCGTAATCGGAAATCAGCAGCGCGTCAGAGGCTTTCCCGTATTCGCGCGCGGAGCCTATCAGTTCCAGCAGCACGGAATGCGTCTCCGGTATCGGTGCAGGCTCGCGGTCCACGCGTACCACCTGCTGTCGCGGACCGTGCGGCATGCCCGCAAGGATGCGCGTTTTCGTCGTCGTCTGGTGACCCTTCAGTCGCACGATGCCGGTAGTAGAAATCTTCTTCGCCTTGAATGCGTCCAGCAGCAGACGTCCGGGCTCGTCGTCGCCCACGATGCCTACCGGCAGCACGCTCACTCCCAGCGCGGCCAGGTTCATGATGGCGTTCGCGCCGCCGCCGGGAACCACCGTGCGCTCGCGATGGTTAAGGATCAGCACCGGCGCCTCTCGCGATACCCGCGAGATCTCGCCATAGATAAACTCATCGGCCACCAGGTCGGCGACCACGGTGACCGTCGCGTTGGAAAAGCTCTCCACGATGCGGCGCAGACGGTCGACGTGTTTCGTTTCTTTGCTCATGGGTTGACGCGCGATCCAGCTTGCGCAGATGGAACCGGAAATTCTCTCATGATTGACCTTAAGTTGCCGAGCGTTAGCCGACGAAGCTCCGAGCGTTAGCGAACACGATGCCCGATGGCGGCCATCAGCGCGTCCATTGCTTTGTCCGGCTCCTCGAGTTCCATCCGAACGCGGGCCGTTTTCAGATTCGGAAGCTGCGCCGAAAACGCGCCAAGATTGATGAGATCTTTCTCCGTGGTGATGGCCCCCAAGGCATCCGTGCGCTGCATCTCCGCGGTCAGCCGACGAATGTCCGCCGGGCGGTAAGCATGATGATCGCGAAAAGCAATCTCCGCCCTGGGCTCGATTCCGGCCTGCCGCAGTTCGCTGAAGAACCTCTGCGGACGTGCGATTCCGCAGAAGGCGACCAGCTTCTCCGGAAGCCCTTCTGGCAACACCAGCGTGCGGCGCACGAACCAGAGCGGCTTTTTGAAAAATCGCAAAGGCTCTTTATCCGCGTCGGCAGGCGCCACGATCACGGAAGCGCGCTGCAAGGCCTGCATGGGTTCTCGTAAGCGTCCCGCTGGAAGCAGGCGGTCGCAGAGGTCGTCAGGCGAGACCAGCACGATATCGAAATCGCGCGCCAGTTGACGATGCTGAAAAGCGTCGTCCAGCAGATGAAGCCGCACCCCAAATTTCCCTTCCGCGAAGCGTCCGGCCTCGATGCGTTTTTCCCCCACCACCACGGGCACGCCCAGCGCCCGCGCAATCAACAGAGGCTCGTCCCCGTAATCGCGCGCAGAGCCCTCGGCAGCCACCAGTCGAACGCCGCTCGTGGCGCGTCCATACCCGCGCGAGATCACGTCGAAATCAATGCCGCGCCGCTTGAGCAACTCGCCCAGCAGAATCGTGAAGGGAGTCTTTCCGGCTCCTCCCACGCTGATGTTGCCGATACTCACCACGGGGCCGCGCAGATGTTCGGCGCGAAAACTGCCCGCATCGTAAAGCGAATTGCGCGCTGCAAGCACTGCGCCGTAAATACCGGAGAGAAAGCTCATGCCTCCACCGCCGTCTGCAGCAGGCGTCCCAGTTCCGTGACCGTGCGAGCCGTAGCCCCCATCTGCGCCTGCATCACCGTCCGTGCGCGACTGCCCAGTTCGCGACGAACCGTGTCGTTCTCGATGAGTTCAATCCACGCGGCCGCCAGCGATTCCGGCCTCACGACGCGCAACGCATTCTCGCGCGCAAATAACTGGATGATGTCGCGAAAATTTTCCGTATGCGGACCCACCAGGATCGCCGAACCGTGCAGCGCAGGCTCCAGTATGTTGTGTCCACCGCGCGGCACCAGGCTGCCGCCAACCAGTGCGATCTCGCAGAGCTCATAGAGCGAAGCCAGTTCGCCGATGGTGTCCAGCAGTAGCACGCCGCCGAATAACTTCGCATCTGCATCCAGTTGCGAACGCCGCCAGCTCCGCAGACCTGAATCGCGCAGCAGTTCGGCGACCGCTTCGAAACGTTCTTTGTGTCGCGGCGCCAGCAGAAGCATGGCCCGGGGATGTCGCCCGAGTACCTCGCGAAACGCATCCAGCAGGATGGCCTCTTCATTTTCCACCGTGCTGCCGGCAATCAGAATGGGTGTCGCGCCACTTTCGACGAAGGCCGTGCGCAGAGTATCCACGATAGGCATATGAACTGGCGGACGCACTTCGAACTTCAGGTTGCCGCTCACCGATACCCGCTCCTCCTTCGCGCCTATCTCGCGCAGACGCCGTGCATCTTCCTCCGTCTGCGCCAAAAACAGGTCCACGTTGTCGAGCACGATTTTCAGCAGCGAACGAAATCTCCGGTAGCGCGGCAGCGAACGGTCGGAGATGCGCGCATTTACCACCGCCACCTTCGCGCCCGAGGCATGCGCCACGTGCAGGAAATTCGGCCAGAACTCCGTCTCCGCCATCACCACCAGCTCCGGTCGCAGCACATCGAAGTACGGACGAATCACCGTGACCAGGTCGATGGGGAAGTAGAAAACGTCTTCTTCGCCGAAGCGTTCGCGCGCCAGCTTCTGTCCGGTATGCGTCGTGGTCGAGACCACGACGCGATGTCCCGGAAACTTCGCGCGCAGTTCCGTCACCAGTCCGCTCACGGCCAGCACTTCACCCACGCTCACGGCGTGAACCCAGATGGCGCGTTCTCGCGAACGGCGTACGCGGCGCGGCACCATGCCGAAGCGTTCGCGCAATCCCGCGCGATATTTCCCCAGCCGCAGCATCTGCACCATCCAGAAGGGCGAGCCCACCAGGAGCACCGCAGCCACCAACGCACTATAGAGGAGATACACTGCGAGCCATTGTAACGGGAGCGACAAAAAGGAGGGTGGTAGCAAGAACGGTGCGGGGCCATAGAGCCACCCAGTTGCCTCCGGCTACTCGCAGGTGGATAATCACTGTATGGTGCGTCGAACGATGTCTCCGCGTCTTGTCGCCGTCGCGTTGTTTCTCGTTTCTCTTTCGCTCATCGCCTTCGCCTCCAAACAGTTCGTCATGCCTCGTCCCAATCCGGCGAAGACGTATCCCGCGCACGAGGCGCATACCGACGAACACGTCACCCTCGCTGCCGATCCCTACGACACGCAGAACAAAGAAAACTCCGTCTTTTCCGTGAACTACCTGCAGCACGGATACATGCCCGTGCACCTCATCATCACCAACGACGGGCAGCAAGCGATTTCTCTGCTCGACATGAAAGTTCAGTTGGTGACCAAGGACCGGACGAAGATCAGTCCCGCTACCAACGATGACCTCTTCCGCCGCTTAGGCAATGTGAAGCGTCCCGGCCCCAGCGCGAATCCCATTCCATTCCCTCGTACGCGCGCAAAAGGCGCCATCCCCAAGGAAGCCTACGACGAACTCGACCAGTCGCAGTTCCAGGCCAAGGCCGTCGAGCCTGAGAACACCCAGTCCGGGTTCCTCTTCTTCGATGTCTCAGAGATGGATGCGCCGCTGGCTGGCGCGCACCTCTACGTCACCGGCATGAAGGACGGCAACGGACACGAATTGTTTTATTTTGAGATCCCACTGGAGAAATATTTGAGCGCCCCGCCGCCTTCCGCCGGCGCTTCCACTCCGATCAAGTAGTCCGGCAGATATAATCAGTCGATGGCAACCACGCCGGAAACACCTGTGAAACCGCAGTCCAAGTACGAGCCCGTCATCGGACTCGAAGTCCACGTCCAGTTGCTCACGGCGACCAAAGCTTTTTGCGCCTGCGCGACCACTTACGGCGCGCCGCCCAACACGAATGTCTGTCCCGTCTGCCTCGGCCTTCCCGGCGCCATGCCGGTGCTCAACCGCCAGGTAGTGGAGTTCGCGGTCCTCGCGGCCAAGGCCCTGAATTGCCGCATCAACGAGACCTCCATCTTCGCGCGCAAAAATTATTTCTATCCCGACCTGCCCAAGGGCTACCAGATCTCGCAGTACGACAAGCCTTTGGCCGAGCACGGATACATTGAGATCAAGATTGCCGACGGCAGCATGAAGCGCATCGGCATCACCCGCGTTCATCTCGAAGAGGACGCAGGCAAGAGCATGCACGACGGAATGCCCGACAGCGCGACGCGCACCTCCGTGGACCTCAATCGCTCGGGCATGCCCCTCATCGAGATCGTCAGCGAGCCCGACCTCGCCAACCCCGATGAGGCCTACGAATACCTCACACGCCTCAAAGAAATCATCCTCTACACGGGCGTCAGCGATTGCAACATGGAGGAAGGCTCCTTGCGTTGCGATGGCAACGTCAGCATCAAGCCCATCGGACGCAAGGAATTCGGCACCAAGGCGGAAGTGAAGAACGTGAATTCTTTCCGCTACATTCGTCAGGCCCTCGAGTACGAGATCGTGCGCCACGAAGAAGTCCTGGAATCCGGCGGCACCATCTCGCAGGAGACGCGTCTCTGGAATCCCGCGGAAGGGAAGACCTTCGCCATGCGCACCAAAGAACGCGCGCACGATTATCGCTACTTCCCCGAGCCCGATCTGCTTCCGCTCGTCGTGGACGATGCCTGGCGAAAAGAGATCGAAGCGAAACTGCCCGAACTACCGGAAGCGCGCCGCGTCCGCATGATGGCCGACTACTCGCTCACCGAGCAGGACGCCTACACCCTCACCATGACCAGGCGCATGGCCGACCAGTTTGAGAGCGTAGCCCGCACGGCGAAGAATCCCAAGCGCGTCGCCAGCATTATCGGCTCGGAATTGCTCGGACGCCTCAAGGCCGCAGGCATGGAGATCGAAGAATCCCCCATCAGCATGCAGGGCGTATTGCTCTCGGCGGACCTGGCCGAAGCGGGAACCATCAGCAGCAAGATGTTGAAGGACCTCTACGACAAGAGCTTCGAGCGCAAGCAGGATTTCCCCGAAGTCTACGAAAAGGAAAAGCCGCAGCAGATCAGCGATTCCGGCGAACTCGAACGCGTCATCGACGAAGTCATGGCCGCCAATCCAAAGCAGCTAGAACAGTATCGCGGCGGAAAAGAAACCGTCATAGCCTACTTCGTAGGCGCGGTCATGAAGGCCACCAAAGGCAAAGCAAATCCCGCGCTGGTGAATGAACTGCTGCCGAAGAAGTTGAAGGGATAGTTTGCGTGGGCCCGGACGCCCCCGTCCGCGGCGGGCGAGCATCGCTCGCCTTGGTGTTGCTCCTGTCGTTGCAATCAGTAACTCGAAACTCAAAAGGCCTGCCTAGTTGCGCAGGCCTTTATCGTTGCGTGTAGCAAATCTACCGTCCCGATCCGCCCTCGAACAACTTCACCACCCGATACGAATCCGCGCGATAAATAACGTACGACCGCTTCACATCCGAAACCTGCCGCAGCAACAGTTCTCCGCGGCTGTCCCCATCCACGTCCACGGCATCGACCAGTTCCATCTGCGGATAGGCGTCCAGATGGAAATTGTCCGTCGCGGCAGAAAAAATCTTGCTGAGCTTGCCATCCGCATCCATTCGCGCAATGACGAAAATCGAGTAGATGGTCTCCCCCGAAGCCTTAACACCCGCTTTCGTCGCCGGTGTCGCCGGCTGCGTGTACTGGCCAGAGAAGACGATGTACGGCGAGTTGCTGTAATCCAGGTCGAAACCACGCGTCTCCACGTTCGTGAGCGCGACGCTTTCGGGAAGCTTGCGGGCGCTGATGGCGGCAAACTTGCGCAGCTCGGCGATGGCGATCATGCTCGCCATCTGCGCGATGTGCTGCACCTCGGCGCCGCTGGCCGTGTAGTCGTAGGGATGGTTGTCGTAAGCACCCTCATCGCTCACCGCAACATAGGTCGCAATCGGCTTCATGCCGGGGCTCACCGGCTTTCCCACAGTGTTTCCCGGCGTGGGCAGCGGTTCATCCACATCGGCAATCGCCGGACGTCCATGGCGCAGCGTCGGACGATTCGGATCTTCATCCGCCGCCTTGGCCGCACGTGCGTCCAGCCCATGCGGTGTCGAGACCACCGGATCCGATTTCACCTGTGGCTCGGCCGGAGCATTAGCCGCAGGCTTGCGCAGCACCGGACGGTCCGGATCGTCAGCAGCTTTCGCGGAAGTTTGCTTATCGTCTTTCTTGGACGCGTCTTTCCCCTCCGCAGGCTTCGCCACGGACTTCGCGTCTTTGTCCTTATCCTCGGCAAGAGGCTTCCAGCGACCTTCGCCCCACCACGTGGTCTCGATGCGGGCCGCTCGCTGCACGGTGAACATGCCCACCGGCATCCCGTTCTTCTGCGCCTCGTAAACAGTATCGCTATAGAGCGCCATCGGCACCGGCTTGGAGTCGTAGAGTGACGCGTCGTAATACTTGCCGTCCAGCAGCAGCGAGACGGGATACAGCCGCGCAGGGCCTTTCTCAAATACTTCCAGCACGGCAACCGCTCGCGGAGACGTGCGCCGCGCTTGCATGTTCGGACGGCGATATTGCGCTGCCGAACTCACCGAGGAAGCCAGAATAGCGGCCAGCAGAAAAGCGCTGGCAAAGTGTAAGCGGCGATGGGTGTTGCCGTATAAAATGGCTGTCATGGACACGAACGCTAAGGTACCTGATTTTAGTCTTCCGGACGAGAACGGGAACACTATTTCGCTAAAGCAGTTTCGCGGAAAGCCGGTAGTCCTGTTCTTTTATCCGCGCGCCAACACCCCTGGTTGAACCATAGAGGCGTGCGGGTTCCGCGACGCATACATCAAATTGCAAAAAGCCGGACTGGTCGTTCTGGGCATTTCGCCCGACACTGCCGCCGCGCAAAAGAAGTTCAAGGACAAGTATGAACTTCCCTACACCCTGCTTGCCGATGCCGACAAAGAAGTCGCCAATCTCTTCGAAGTCGTGAAAGAGAAAAACATGTACGGCAAAAAAGTCATGGGCATCGAGCGTACTACCTTCCTCATCGGCTCTGACGGAAAGCTCGCACACGTCTTTGAAAAGGTGAAGCCAGAGGGCCACGCGGAAGAAGTATTAGCCTTCGTGAAAGCGATGAAGTAAGAAAGATGAAGTAAGAAATTGGACTCTCATGCGGTCGCCAACTCCTTCGACCTCAGCAACGCGCGTCCGCTGCCGCGAAAGTTCTTCGACCGCGACCCGCGCATCGTCGGACGCGAACTCTTAGGCAAGCTGCTGATACGGCGCCACGGAGAGCGCATCCTCGCCGGCCGTCTGGTCGAGACCGAAGCCTACCTCGGCGCAGACGACCCGGCAGCCCACTCTGCCGCCGGACAAACGCCGCGCAACGCAGTCCTCTTCGGTCCCGCAGGACACGCTTACGTTTACCTCATCTACGGAAATCATTTCTGCCTGAATGTCTCCTGCCTGCCGAAGGGCCACCCCGGATGCGTCCTCTTGCGGGCCATCGAACCCGTGGCGGGGCTGCAAGAGATGAGCCGCTTCCGCCATCTCGATCTGCCGCCCGCGCCGAGCACAACCCAGTTACGTCTCATCAGCACCGGCCCCGGACGCCTCGCTCATGCCTTGGCCATTACCCGCCTGCGCGATAACGGCAAGGACATGACCTCGCCCAAAACGTCCGACCTGTGGCTCGCCGACGATGGTTTTGTTATCGGAGAAATCGCGGAGACTCCGCGCATAGGAATCACAAAAGCCGTCGGGCATCCGCTGCGCTACGTCGTGCGCGACAGTAACTTTGTTTCCGGAAAAAAGCTCCGCTAGTTAACCCGGCATGCGCGAGCTTCCAACTCCATGCAGCACCAGATTATCGATCAGCCGCGTGCTGCCAACGTAAGCGACGACCGCGACCAGCGCTCCATGCGAGACATCAGCCACCGCGTCCAGCGTGTCGGAGTGGATGATCTCGTAATAGTCGAGGCGCACCTCGGGTTCTTCCGCAACTACTTCTTTGCCCGCATCCATCAAGGTCTGCGCGTTCGCCTCGCCGCGATCCACCAGCGTCTGCACCCTCATCAGCGAACGATAGAGCACCAGCGCCTGCTTCCGTTGTTCCGGCGTCAGATAGGCGTTGCGCGAGGACATCGCCAGCCCATCCCGCTCGCGCACGATGGGGCAGACGATCATCTCAATCTCCATATTCAGGTCGCGCACCATCTTGCGCAGCACCGCGAATTGCGCCGCGTCTTTCTGCCCGAAGTAAGCGCGGTCCGGTCGCACAATCTCAAACAGCTTGCACACCACGGTGCTCACACCGCGAAAGTGTCCGGGACGCGAACGCCCGTCCAGCTTCTCGCTTAAGCCTTCTACATGCACAACGGTGGTTGCGTTCGGCGGATACATCTCTTCATTGGTAGGGAAGAACAGCAGCTCGCAGCCTTCCGCCTCCAGCTTCTTGCAATCGGAGTCAAAGGTGCGCGGATACTGCGAGAGATCTTCATTCGGCCCGAACTGTAAGGGGTTAACGAATATCGATGCGACCACCACATCGGTCTGCGTTTTTGCCGAACGGACGAGCGAGATGTGTCCATCGTGCAGCGCACCCATCGTGGGAACAAATCCTATGCGCTTGCCTGCGCGCCGCAGTTCCCGGCACGCAGCCTGCATTTCATCAACGCTTCGAAGAATCTTCACCGCTGTAGTTTACGACATCGCACTCGCAAACTAATTGGAAGAGCCGTCCAGATAAAAGAACTTCGTATCCACACGCCCGTCGGCGGAGATGGTGTGCAGCGCGTAACCAAGCTTGCTGCCGAAAGGACTCCAGCTGGTTGACGGCGCAACGTGCCACGTGAATCCGCCCGCATCGAAGACGCGCCCATCGTGCCAATGCCCCACCAGGACGTCGCGTACTCCAAGCTTTTTCAGCGCAGCTTCTTCGCGCGAACGGTAGGGATCATTCACCACCCAGTAAGGTTTCGAGTCCTTCGGGAAGCCATGGTCGCGCTCTGCGGGAACGTGCTGCATCGCCAGCACGATGTTGCCGCCCTTGTCGGAGTCATCGCCGCCGCGACCTTTGTCCTTGCCGCGACCCTTATCTTTCCCCTTATCTTTATCTTTCCCCTTATCTTTCCCCTTGCCTTGGTCACCGCCGCCCCGCGCCTGACCTTCCAGCCACGCAATCATCTTGTCGCCTTCCGCCCTTGTCTCTTGCGGAATCGCCGGCTCCTGCCGGGCGTCGAAGTTGTCCCAGTTGCCCAGCAGTTGCGAATCCAGCGCGTAAACGGTCACGTTCTTCACCGTGAACTTGTAATAGTCTTCGCCAAAAACCTGGCGATATCGCTCCACATCATTCGCGTGCACATCGTGATTGCCGGGAACGTAGTACACCTTCGCCTTCAGCCCCTTCAGTATCTCGCGCGCCTCTTCCCACGCCGCCGGCCTCTCGCCAATGTCTCCCGACACAACCACCGCATCAGGATTCCGCTGGTTCACCATCTGCACCACTTTGCGCAACTGCTCCGACCCCTGCGGACTGCGTGCCAGCCCGATATGCGAATCGCTGATCTGCGCGATGGTGACCTGCGCGTACAGCGCGGGCGAGGGAATACAGGCGAACAGCAGGCATAGAGCGACGAATAGCCAAAGTTGATTGCGGGTCATGGACGTGAGATGGCCTCGGCCTGTGCCGTGTTGCTCCGCGTTGCTGCGCTCGCAATGCTATTTCGGCGTGGTCGGAGCCGTGCCCGGCGTAACAGGAGCCGGGCCCGGAGTCGCAGGAGCAGCAGTCGGCGTCGTGGGTGCCGTCGTCGGAGCAGCAGGCGCTGCTTTCGCAGGAGCCGCGTACTGACGCCACGTCTGCGTCATCTGTAGAAATACCGGCTCCGCAGCCGCCAGTTGTTCAGGCGATGTGCGCAGTACCACCGAGTAGATGGCGTCTTCGCCATCGATGAACAAGCCTTCCTCTATCCAAGGCGTGCTCGCCGTATCGATGTACTTGATCTTCACCAATTGCGCAGGAAGCCCGTCGGCAGTCGTCTGCGTCCGTTGCAGGGTCTGCTTCTCCGCGCCGGGCTCTATCGATTCCAATACCACGTTCAGCACATCGTCGAAGTTCGGAGCCTCCTTGCCTTCCGGCTCCTCCGGCATCAGCGTTGCGGCGGCAGTTATCTGCGGCCACAGGTCTTCCAGTTGACCAGCCTGCGTCTTCGCAACCACCACTCCCGCGCCTTGCAGCACATCCGTCTGCTTCTTCCAGTCCGGCGGATACTTCACGCAAAAGCCCGCATCGGCCGAACAGTAATTCGGCCAGGCCGCCGTTGCTTTCGGCGTGACGGCCTTAGGCTCAGTCGCCTTGGACTCAGCCGCCTTGGGCCCAGAAGATTGCGCGGGCTTGGTCTGGGTGACGGGCGTCTGGGTGACGGGCGCTTGCGTTTTGGGCGCAACCGGAGCGCTGGCCAGTGGCTTTGTTGCCGGGTGCTGCGCCAGCGCCGCAACCGAGAGTGCCGCAATCCCAACCACCGTCAGTACAGTTCGCATCATTCCAATCTATCGCATCGCCCGCTTGCGCGCGACGATGGTCTCCAGCGCAACCTGCGTTTCTTTAGGCAAGTGGTACGACTCTTCGTCCGAAGGATAGCTGCCGCTCTTCACATCCTGCTTATAGGCTTCCACGGCGTTCGAAATCAACTCTGCCGCATCGCCATAGCGACGCACGAACTTCGCCGCCGGATGGAACGTCAGGTTCAGAATGTCGTGGAATACCAGCACCTGCCCATCGCAATCCGGCCCAGCGCCAATGCCTATCGTCGGAGTCTCTACCTCGGCGGTTATCATCGCCGCCACTTCGCGCGGAATGCCTTCTAGAAACAGGCAGCAGACCCCGGCCCTGTCCAGCGCCACCGCGTCCTGCATCAAGCTCTCGATGGCCGCCAGCGACTTCCCCTGCACCTTGTATCCCCCCATCATGTGGACAGATTGCGGCGTCAGCCCGATATGCCCAGCCACCGGAATCTCGGCGTCGGCCAATCGCGAAATCAGCTCGGCGCGCTTCTGCCCGCCCTCAAGCTTCACCGCCTCCGCGCCACCTTCCTTGATGAAGCGTGCGGCATTATGCAGAGCGTCCTCGGTGCTCACGTGATAGGAGGCGAAGGGCATGTCTGCGATCAGGAAAGCGTGCTTCACCGCGCGACGCACGGCCTTCACATGATGCAGCATCTCGTCCATCGTCACCGGCAGCGTGTTCTCGTATCCGAGCACGGTCTGAGCCAGCGAATCGCCCACCAGGATCACGTCGATACCGGCCTCATCGACCAGGCGCGAGGTTGCGTAGTCGTAGGCAGTCAGCACGGTGATACGTTCACCGCGTTCTTTCTGCTCTGCAAGCGTAAGGGTTGTGATTTTGGAGCGGAAATCGCCTGTGGTGATACTCACTCTATTCCTCCAGTGCAGCTCCGGCTAGCGGATGCCACCTGTAGCCCGTCCGGGCGGTAGCGGTACGCGGGATGCGTGCCATACAGTCCATCGGATGCAAGCGAACGAATTGTAGCTGCAAAGAATCGCGAGAGCAAATGACCTGGGCAGCTTTTGCATCGCCCGGTTTTGCCTGCGTGGGCCCGGTCAGCTTTTGCCTTCCGTGGGCCCGGTCAGCTTTTGCTTGCGTGGGCCTGTTCAGCTTTTGCTTGCGTGGGCCCGGACGCCCCCGTCCGTGGCGGGCGAGCGAAGCTCGCCTCAAACCCTCGTCACCAAGGAACCCTTCGTCGCCGCCTCCGCACCCCACACCCACGGATACTCTCCTCGCATAGACACAATCCCGCGCCGCACCGGATTATCGAGAATATAGGCAATCTTCTGTTCGAGGCTTTCCGAAGAGCGCAGCACGTGATCGAACGACTCCTCCTGCCAGACCGAACCCTTCCTCTTCAATGCGCGATTGATCCGGTGCGCGGAGACACTCTTTATTGTTTTCAGAATCGCGTGCAAGGCCACAGTCTCGCCATCGACGACCAGCGGGGTGCACACCAGATGAACGTGGTCGGGCATGACCACGATCGCGAGCATTTCTGCCGTCCGCAAATGCTCACGCAGCGCGATGTTGAGGACTTCGGTTCGAAGAGTCTCCGGAATGATCCAATGGCCGCAAGTACAGAAAGTCACGAAGTGTGGCTTGGCGTCGCTTTGGATATGAGGAAGTGTTCGTCGATAGAAGTGGCCTGTAGACATCGGCAGCAATGATGAAACAGAGCACTTGTGTCCGCAAGAAGAAACAGTAGAGCAGTACTTTTTTTCGCGTGTTCAGGTTTTGACGTGCCTGTTCAGCTTTTGACTTTCTCGGTCAGCTTTTGCCTGCGTGGGCCCGGACGCCCCCGTCCGTGGCGGGCGAGCGAAGCTCGCCTCAAACCCTCGTCACCAAGGAACCCTTCGTCCTAGTGCAGAAA
>JBBRZF010000036.1:0-24193 GCA_038236965.1 Terriglobales bacterium
CCGCCCCAGGAAGATGCCGCGCAACTCCGCGCGATTGCCGCAAACGCCGCTCTGGATGCAACTCATCCGGGGCCGCGAACACAGGCTTTGGCCGAGAGATCAAGGAGAGCGACTGCCGAGCAAACGGCGCGTGAACTCTATCGCGCGGTCACCTCGAGCGTGCGGGGCGACAACAGTTCGTTCGCAACTGGCGAATTGACGTCGGCGGAAGCTTCGCTCTGCTTCGGCGAAGGCAGTCGCACAGCGACTTTGCTTGCGCTGGCTTCCGCCGCGAACATTCGCGCGGAACTGGTCTTGGCGCGAACGACCACAGCCACACCGAACGCTTACCTGCATCCGCTGGTGCTCTTTCATTTTGGTTTGTACACAGTTGCCGCCGATCCTGAGACCGAAGGCATGCCGTTCGGCTCGGTTGCTCCTGCGCTGGATCGCAGCGCGGCGCTGATGATTCCGCTTGCAACAGCCATCTCGGAGACCGAGATCGCTCGTGTGTCACTGCCGCAGGCGACCTCGGAGGAGCGCAGCGTCGCCACCGGCAGACTGGATTTCGATAGTGACGGTTCCTTTGCGGCCGATGTGTCCATCACAATGGGCGCCTATCGCGGCGCGCAGATGCGCGACATCCTGCGCGGCATCGCACTGGCCGATCGTTCGCAATTCTTCGAGCAACTGGCGCTCCGGCTCTTTCCCGGCGCGGTGGACGCGACGGGTTCGGTGCGCAACGAGAACGATGTCAATCAACCGCTAGTGCTGCTGGTGAAATGCCTTTCACAGCACTTCCTCGACTTAAGCGCTCTGACGGTGGACATGGACCAACTGGTTCCCGCGCTCGGATTGCGCCGTATGTACACGACGGTGGCTCAGCGCAAGTTTCCGCTGTATGTGGATGCACTGTTGTTTGAGACCGCGAGCTTCCGGGTTCGCCTTCCGCAGGGAGTGACCGTCGCTCGCAACGCTCCTGATTATGAAGTCGAAAACGAGTTCGGCAGATATGCGGTGAGTTTCCGCTCCACTTCGGCTTCGGAAGTGGAGATCACGCGTGAGTTCCACGTTCCAGTGCAACTGATCGAGCCGCTGCGGTACGCCGAGTTCGCCCGCTTCGCCAACCGCATCGATGAAGCGGAGCGGCAGCGCTTGACTTTGAAGGTCACCCCGCCCTTGACCGCGCAAGCCTCCGCGCGATAAGCCTCGCAAAAACTGGACAGCAAAAAGCCCCGCTTTTCGAGCGGGACTTATGTTCCTTACTGGTTCCAATCTCTAACGGGCGTAGTCGCGAACGTCGTGAAGCGCAGACATGCTGCGGCGCTCGGCTTCTTCGGCGAAGCGTTCGCTGAGTTTGCTGAGTGTGGAGAAAATCTGCGTCGCCTTGGTTACGTATTCGGGCGCGTTTTCCCAAATGTTTTCGAATTTTTCCGGATATTCGGATGCGAGCACTGCGAGACCGCCGGCGGCCAGGGCGATGCCGACCGGGCGGCGTCCCATGAAGAACAACACTGCGCCAGCACCGACGCCCCCGTAGATTACCGCCTTCTTCCAATTCTGCATTTGATCCCTCCAGTATGTTTGCGGGCCCCGCAAGGGCAGGGCTGATGATTCATGAATCGATTTGCGCAGCCGGGATTATCTCCGAAGTGCGTACGGTACATTAGAGCATCGCGGGTGTCCGGCTGTTGCATGCGCCTGAAACTCTTGCAGGGTGGGCAACCGCTCACTTTATCCATTACAAAGTACATGCTTGTTGTGTACATTGTCGAACGACGACTCTTTTATTATGACGACCTTATCTGCTGAAACTGTACGCGCCGAAGTTGCCCGTTTCTGGAACGCCTTTACGACTAAGTCGGCTGAGGCGCTGGAAGAGTTCTACGCTCATGAATCCAGTGTTTTTGGTTCGACCGCCAATCGCGCGGAACCGGGACGACTGGCAGCGACGCGACGCAAGCGAGAATACTTCACGCCGCAAGCCTCTCTACGCGCGCAAACCGGCTATGTCGATGTGGTGATGATAGGCGAACAGGTGGCCGTGGCCAGCTATACGTTCCAGTTCCACGCGACCAAAGTCGCAAGCGTGATGACGAAGGCTACCGAAGAGCACATCACGAACGGGCGAGCGACGCAGGTATTCGGCGTGGATAGCGATGGCAGTATCAGGATATTCCACGAGCATTTTTCACTGCCGTTTCTGGTTGGATAGCGCCCCGTTGCGGAGCCAACACCCTGTTTGGCTGGCGATGGTAAACTGTGCTGGTGGTTCGGTGTGCGCCCGTAGCTCAGCTGGATAGAGCGTTCGCCTCCGAAGCGAGAGGTCGTAGGTTCGAATCCTACCGGGCGCACCAGACACTTCCCTTCTTGCTTTACTTCCTTTACTTCCCTTTTGGCTGCTAGCTGAGATGCTCTGTCTTGGGGCCTACCCCCTGAGACTCGAGGCCTATGACTACTCAGCACAGCAACCGCAGCTTACTCGAAATGGGGCGCCCTCTTATAATGCGTGGCCCATTCAAGCCTTAGCTTGAATGGGCCACCCGCCCGCCAGAGTACCGTCCTTTCTTCGAGAGTAACTGCTGCGTCCGGACTTGAACCATTTACAGTGCTTGATTTCTGCACTCAGGGGAGCTAAGTTATTGCGTTGGTTAAGATACCGTTCGCTTTGCTCCAGAGGAGCTGGCTATGCGCACGACTCGGAAGTTAGTTCTCGCGGCTTCGTTGATTTCCCTCCTTATATGTTTAGCTGTTTTTGTTCCAGCCGCAGCGGCGCAGACACCCGATCACGAAACGATGGAGCGCGCATCACGGTTGATGGGCTTTGACCTGTCGAAGGTCAACCATCATTTTGTATTGCTTACGAATGGCGGGGCGATCGAGATTACGGCGAAGGACCCGAAAGACAAGCAGACGGTGGACGCTATCCAGAAGCATCTGATGTCGCAAGCGAAGTTATGGGAGAGGGGCAACTTCGACCTGAACACGCAGATCCACGGCAAGGTTCCGG
This sequence comes from Terriglobales bacterium, assembly GCA_038236965.1. Taxonomy (GTDB): domain Bacteria; phylum Acidobacteriota; class Terriglobia; order Terriglobales; family Acidobacteriaceae; genus JBBRZF01. Next base: position 2,990 of record JBBRZF010000036.1, read on the forward strand.
ACGGAGTGCCTACCATAAAAAAGCTGCGCAACGAGATCACGTTCGACGTGCGTCCGCTGGATGACGGCGGGTTGATGCGCATCCTTACCGTGAATCAGCAAGCGAAACAAAGCGTCTATGAATTTATGCGCTTTCAGATCAACGAACACCACACGGGCGATTCCTTACAAGTTGAATAACCGCGTGCGCGGTGTACCCCTTTCGTAATCTGTCCGGCTCAACTATGCTGCTTGAACGGTGCATCCAAGCTTTTGCCGCATCGCGTCCGCGCGCCCCCCAGGAGAACTCTTTGAAACGAATCGCAGCCGTCCTCGTTTTGTTGCAACTTTCGCTTCCCACGGTACTTCCAGCGCAGCAGCCTGCGACTAACGCGGCACCGGTGGCGATCACGGGCTTCCGCGATGCCGCCGCCGAACACGCGATCGAAGAACAATTCTTGAAAGTGCCCAGCCCCGAGCTTGCAGAAGAACACCTGCGCATCTTGACGGCGGTTCCCCACATCGCAGGCTCTCCGGAAGACAAGAAGACGGCGGATTACGTGGCTGCGAAGTTCAAGGAAGCGGGACTGGAGACGCGCATCGACGAGTACAAGGTCTGGATCAACTATCCGCTGGAGATCAGCGTGGTTGCGACGGCACCGGCGACGCTGCACATGAAGGGGCCGACGCGCGAACATGTCTCTGACGATCCCTTCCAGGACGACCCGCGCGTGGTGATGCCGTTCAACGGCGGTTCGCCCTCTGGCGACGTGGAAGCCGATGTGGTCTACGCGAACTATGGACGTCCGGAAGATTTCAAGAAGTTGAAGGAAATGGGAGTCGACGTAAAGGGCAAGATCGTACTGGTGCGCTACGGTCAGAATTTTCGCGGAGTGAAATCATTTGTCGCCGAGGAGTACGGAGCAGCGGCAGTGTTGATCTATTCCGACCCGACCGACGATGGATACTTCAAAGGCGACATTTATCCCAAAGGCCCGTACCGTCCGGAAAGCGGCGTGCAGCGCGGCTCGGTGCAGTACATGTTCGAATATCCCGGGGACCCGACGACGCCGGGAGTTGCCAGCGTTCCGTCGCTGCCGGATTCGCAACGCGGCGCGCCGGCGACGGCAAAGAATCTGGCGAAGGTTCCGACGACTCCGCTTTCATATGGCGACGCTTCTCCGCTGATGGCGAACCTGGGTGGTCCGGAATCGCCGCGTGAATGGCAGGGCGCGCTTCCCTTCACCTACCACGTCGGCCCCGGCCCGGTGAAAGTTCGCGTACACCTGAAGCAGGATTACGGCTATCGCACCATCTGGAATGTGGTGGGTGTGATCCGCGGCAGCGCGTCTCCGGATGAATGGGTTGTCGCCGGCAACCATCGCGACGCGTGGGTGTTTGGCGCAGTGGACCCGAACAGCGGCACGGCTGCGATGCTGGAAGCCGTACACGGAATCGGCGCACTGCTGAAGACGGGATGGAAGCCGAAGCGGACGATGGTGTTCGCCAGTTGGGATGCCGAGGAACAAGGACTGATAGGCTCCACGGAGTTTGCGGAGCAATACGCGAAGGAACTCGAAAACGCGGCAGCCTACTTCAACATGGATGTGGCAGTTTCCGGTCCTAACTTCGGCAGCTCTGCGGTCCCCAGCCTGAAGCAATTCATTCGCGAGGTCGCGCGCGCGGTGCCTAGTCCCAAGGGTGGGACGGTGTACGACGCGTGGAAGACCACCAGCGAGAAGAGCCGTCGTCAGCCAGCGAGCCCGAATCCGGACTTCACCGGGGCGGCGCGTCCGGCAGCAGCGCCGGAGGTGAAAGCCGAGCCCAACGTCGGAGACCTGGGCAGCGGATCTGATTACACGGCCTTCCTGCAACACCTGGGCGTTCCGTCCTCGGATGTAGGTTCGGGCGGACCTTACGGCGTCTATCACTCAGCGTTCGACAACTTTGCCTGGTTCAAGAAGTTTGCCGATCCTACGTTCGTTTACGAGCAGCAGATGGCTCGCATCTTCGGATTGCAGGCGATACGCATGGCGTCCGCCGATGTGCTTCCTTATGACTACGCCGAATATGGTCGTGAGATAGGGGCCTACATCGAGGCCGCCCGCAAAAGAGCTGAAGACGCAAAGCTAAAGGTTCTCGGGTTTGACGATCTCTCGAAGGCAGCCAAGCGATTGGAGGCGGCGGGGAAAAACGCGACGGAGCAGCAAAAGGCCGCGCCCGCCGATGCCACCCGTCTTAACGCCGCTCTCCGTAACACGGAGCGCGCGTTCCTGACGGATGGACTTCCCAACCGTCCGTGGTTCCGTCACGCAATCTATGCGCCGGGAGAGTACACCGGGTATGCGGCGGTGGTGGTTCCGGGAATCAACGAAGCGATCGACAAAAACGATGCCGACCGGTTGGCGAAGCAGATTGCGGCAGTGACTGCGGCCATCAATCGCGCGGCAGAAACGCTGGAAACCTACAAATAGCTTTTCAAGCCGAGGTTACGAAAGTCCATTACGGGGCATGGCCACACACCATGCCCTTTTTGCATGTAGGTCTTCTACTCTGATGTGTGATAGTTTCGCGGCGTATGTTCGGAACATTTTGGGAATCTAGAATCGGATGCATGGTGGCAGGTGGAGGCGCTGTTTGGGGCGTCCACCTTGTCACCAAAGATTTTCCCGGCATGGCTAACCTGATGATCCCAAGCGGGCCCATTGAAACTTGTGGACTCGGCATCATCATCTGGCTGCACGCCAAGTGGCGCGTCAGCATCTCGAATCGTTAGCTATGTAACCCGCCTAGTACGAACGAAGGCGATTAATGCTGACCCCTAGGTGTATTTTCCTATTTGCGACATTTGTGAGCGGCCCCATCATCCCCTGATGCACCGCGCCATGAACCGCTTCGTCGAAGCCCACGATCGTTACCTTGCACTCGATCTCGTCCGCACCGATTGTCGTAACCCGCAGGAACGCGAACTGCTCTACATCGAAATCCTGAAGGCCTATCTGGAAGTGCAATTCCGCGCCAGGCAGATCGCCGGTCTGCAGTTTGCCGACGGCTGCGATTACGTGGACAACAACTAAGGTCTCGTCGCAAACACACGCGGCGGATGTGGCCGCAGAGACGCACGCGAATTTTCAGATCAACTTCTGTGGCCACCCAGTCACCGCTTTCTGCGTCTAACTAATCGCGCCTGCTCGTCCGACTCGTCTACAACCAGATATCTTTCGAAGGGTTCCTTCATGCCGTTGGCACGAATTCGTACCGCCGACCCAGTTTCCGTTGCCGACCTCGCCAGCGAGTTGCGCGAGGCAGGATATGAATTTGAATTCGCGCGGCCCGACGAACGATGCGCGCAGGAAGCAGACGTAGAGATCCGGGCCGAGCATTTACCGGTGCAGCAGGCTTTCGACCGCGCTTACGAGATGAACTGCGGAGGCGCGCCTATCTACGTCGCCCCGGGATTACTGGAACCTGCGGAAGCGCCTCCTGGCCAAGCATCGGCGAACGAAGCGGACATCCGCATGGAGCACACGTCTCGCGGGACGGACTACGAGCTTCCAGAACCGATTCCCTACTCGCAATCCATCGACCTGGACTCGCAACATGGCTCGCCGCGCTTTGACTACGAACGCAACGAGAGGCGCTCGCGGTTCGCCGAAGGCATTGCGGGCATGCGCGGCATGGTGGAAGGAACGATCAGCAACTTCCGCGAACGACAGGCGGAACGCGCCACCCGTCGCAACGCAGAAAGCGCCGCGCGCGCGGAAGAGGCGGCGGCCCTCCGGCAAAAACAACTCGAAGAGCTCGCGGTGCAGAGAGAAGAAGCACGCAAGCGTCGCGAAGAATACGAACGTCAGCAGGAACAGGAACGGATCGCGCAGGAACATCGCGAACGCGAACTGGCCGCGCAGCGCGAACGGGCGCTGGCCTTGCAACGCGAACGCGACGCGGAAGAGGCGCGCAAGGCTGCGGAAGAACAACGACAGCAAGAAGTAGTCCAACGCCAGCGTGAGGAAGAGCAGCGCCAGCGCGAGGCCCGCGAGACGCAGCTACGGATGGAAGAGGCGAAGCGGGCGGCGGAAGAGGAGAAGCGTCGCGCTGAAGAACAGCGTCAGCAAGACATTCTGGACGCACCGCGCCTCGCGCAGGAAGCCAAGCTGCGGCAGGAATACGAGCGCGCGCTGGCCGTGGAGCGGCAGCATCGCGAGCAGCAGTTTGCCGAGGAGCGCGGGCAAGAGTTGCAACTCCAGGCACGTCGTGAAGAAGAGCGCCGTGCAGAACAACGCGTGGAGAAAGAACGCCTGGAGGCTCAGCACGTCCAGCAGGAGAGGCGAGCAGAGGAAGAGAGGCGTGAAGCGGAGCGACGGGAGCGCGAAGCTCGCGACCTGGTTGCGAGGCGTGAACGCGAAGCGCCGAGGGCGGCGGAGGTCATCCCGATTGTTGCGGCGCTTTCCGCTCCGGCAGAAAACGTCCGACCTGCGTCCGACAGCGCGCGGCCAACATTGGAGCCAGTCGTAGCGGCTGCAAGCAGCGAAACCTACGGGACTCGAACGGACGATATACACGAGGTTCCAGCAGAAGACGATTCGGGCATTTCTGCTGTGCCGCTCACGCATTCGGCAGAGCGCGAATTCGGAAATAGTACGTTGACAGCCAGCGAAGGCAACGATCGCTCGATGGTCAACTCGCTATTCGGAGACCGCCCGCGCCAGCGCGCATTTCAATTCGCTGCCGTGGCGGCGGCGGTCATCGCGCTTTTCGCGATGGGAATATGGGCCGCCATCGCAGGACGCCGTCCGGCCGATCCTCTCAACTTTGGGCGCAACGGACAGCCGAATATTCAGCAAGCGGTTCCGTTCGGAGCCGCGACCATCGCGCCTCGTGAAGTGCACGCAGCGAATCCTGGGACCAAAGCGACGACAGCGAAACCGCCTGTCACGAGTCGTCCGACTGCGAAGCCACCGGCGCAGGCCGCAGCGCGCAAGCCTTCGGCGAAGAAGCGCGTCGTCGCCAAGCAAAAGACAAGAACCACAACATCGCGTACCGCCCGCCGTGCGCGCAACGGTGTGCGCCAGTATTCGGACATGAACTAGGCGCGAGACAGAAACACGAAAGCCCCGCAAAAATTGCGGGGCTTTCGTTTGCAATCAACTGCGATTACTTCAAGGTGACCAGTTTGTTCACCAGGTCGGAGTAGTCGGTCTTTTCCAAGCCGTGTACCTCTTTGTTGTATTCGTCCACCTTCGACGAATAGTTCATCGAGCAGAATTTCGGTCCACACATCGAGCAGAAAGCGGCTTCCTTGTAGAACTTGTCGGGAAGCGTTTCATCATGCATGGAGCGCGCGGTTTCGGGATCGAGCGAAAGCTCAAACTGCTTGTCCCAATCGAAGACGTAGCGAGCATGGCTGACCGCGTTGTCGCGATCCTGCACGCCGGGGCGATGCCGTGCAAGGTCGGCTGCGTGCGCCGCAATCTTGTAGGCGATGATGCCGTCCTTCACGTCCTTCTCGTTGGGGAGTCCGAGATGCTCCTTGGGAGTGACGTAGCAGAGCATGGCCGCGCCGTACCAGCCGATCATCGCCGCGCCAATGGCGGAGGTGATGTGGTCGTAGCCGGGAGCGATGTCAGTGACGAGCGGGCCGAGGGTGTAGAAAGGAGCGCCGTCGCACCACTCGATTTCCTTATCCACCTGCTCCTTGATTTTGTCGAGCGGCACGTGGCCGGGACCTTCGATCATCACCTGCACATCGGTCTTCCAGGCGATGCGCGTGAGGTCACCGAGCGTCTTCAGTTCCGCGTATTGCGCTTCGTCGCAGGCGTCGGCGATGCATCCGGGACGCAAGCCGTCGCCGAGCGAGAAGGCGACGTCATACTTCGCCATGATCTTCACGAAGTCGTCAAAGCGTTCGTACAGGAAATTCTGCTTGTGATGATGCGCCATCCACTGCGCGAGGATCGCTCCGCCGCGCGAGACGATTCCGGTGATGCGCTTGGCGACCATGGGCAGGTTCTGGATGAGAACGCCGGCATGGATCGTCATGTAATCGACGCCCTGCGCGGCCTGTTCTTCCACCACTTCCAGCATGAGGTCGGCAGTGAGGTCTTCGATGCGCTTCACTCGCGATACCGCTTCGTAAATGGGGACGGTGCCGATGGGCACTGGCGAATTGCGCAGGATGGCTTCGCGAATGTGGTGGATGTCGCCGCCGGTGGAGAGATCCATCACGGTGTCTGCGCCGTAGTGGACGGAAGTGTGAAGCTTCTTCAATTCTTCCTGGACTTCAGAGGTGACGGAAGAGTTGCCGATATTGGCGTTGATCTTGCAGAGCGATTCGACGCCGATGCACATCGGCTCCAGCTCTGGATGGTTTACGTTGGCCGGGATGATCATGCGTCCGGCGGCGACTTCGGTTCGCACCAGCTCTGGCGTGAGTTTCTCGCGATCGGCCACGTACATCATTTCTTCCGTGACGATGCCTTTGCGGGCGAAGTGCATCTGCGACATGTTGGTGTCACCGGTCTTCGCTGCTTCTGCCTTGCGGCGCGCGATCCACTCCGCCCGGGGGGTGGGGACTGCGCTTTTGGTCTCGTTTTCGTTGGTGCCGTTACTTCCGCTCATCTCTAAGTGTCCTCATTTATATCGGTGACGAATCTCGTATTATACGCCCGCGGCAGCATTGGCATCTTGACGGGAAGGCTTGACCAGCCCGACTTCTGGACGTAATCTTTGCCTAACAGGTTCCGTGGGGCGGCACCAGCATCATCACACAGAAACGCGGCATGTTTTTTGCGTCGCGTATCGGCTCAGCGGCATCTTCTTTCTTGTATATGTCTGGCCAAACGAAAAAATACCTGCAGTTCGGTACCGCTATCGCTGTCGTAGTCCTCTCGCTTGCCTACCTCGCCTTTACGGGCGTGCAGGAAAGCAAGAGTTACTACGTCACCATTAAAGAGCTGCGCGGCATGGACGACGCCGTATATGCGAAGCGCCTGCGCGTCGCCGGAAACGTGCAGACCGGGTCGATCAAACGCCAAGGCACGCGCGTCGAATTCCTGCTGGTGGAAGAAGGCAAGACTTTGCCGGTGATCTACCAGGGCACCGAGGCTCCGCCCGACACTTTTAAGGATGACTCGCAGGCGATGGCCGAAGGCAGTTTTGGTCGCGACGGCGTCTTCCACGCGAAGAAACTCCAGGCAAAATGCGCCTCCAAGTACGCACCGAAACCCGGAGAAACGCCGACTAACAAGGCGGAGGCCGCGACTCCTGCGAATCCAGCTACTAAGTGAGCCAGATCTCAACGTCCGACGCCGCCGGTGCTGAACCGGCGGTTGCATTATCAGAGGTCGTCCGCCACTTCGGACGCTTCGCCGCGTTGCGCGGCATCACCGCCGACTTCGCTCCCTCGCAACTTTACGTGATTCTCGGCGACAACGGCGCGGGCAAATCTACTTTGCTACGCATTGTGGCCGGATTGCTTCAGCCGAGTCGCGGCACGGTTTCCATCTTTAACAGCAAAGACCTTCGCTCGGTGGCCACGCGAGTGGGATACATGGGGCACGCGCCTCTTCTTTATGACGAACTGGATGCCATGGAAAATCTGCGTTATTTTGCAGGACTCTACGGCATACATAGCGATGACATCTGTGCCGATGCGATTCGTCGCGTAGGACTCGACCCTGAACTCACGCGCCGTGTAGGCCAGTATTCGCAAGGGATGCGCCAACGCATCTCGCTGGCGCGGGCGATCCTGCACGATCCCGAGTTGCTCCTGCTGGATGAACCCTTCAGCAATGTGGATGTAACTTCCGCGCGGGAAATGGCTTCCCTGTTGGGACGCATGCGCGATGCTGGCAAGACAATCTTCGTAGTGACACACCAGGCGATGGTGGTAGAACCGGTGGCGGACGAATCCGTGCTGATGGTGAGTGGGCGCATAGCGGCGCGCGAACGCGGTATTCCGGCGCATCTTGTGAATCCGTTCGCCGTGCGCGAGGTGCAACGATGAGCGCTACTGCTGCTCGCGCTGTCGCTCGCGAACCCGGACTGCTGGCGGTCACGCGCGCGTCGCTGGCGAAAGACTTGCGCATGGAGTGGCGGTCGAAGGATGCCATCAACTCCATGCTCTTCTTCTCGCTGCTGGTGGTGGTCATCTTCAGTTTTGCCTTTGAGCCCACGGCGGAAGAATCGCGACGCATCGCAGGCGGACTGATCTGGGTCGCGTTCTTGTTCGCGACCGTTGTCGCGCTGAACCAGACCTGGGCGCGCGAACTTCGCAACCAGGTACTCGACGCCTATCGCACTTCGCCTGCACCTCCTGCGGCGTTGTTCATCTCCAAGGCGGTCGGCAATTTTCTTTTTGTCTGTGTGCTGGAAGCGGTGATGACGCCGCTGTTCATCATCTTTTACAACCTGCGCTCGATCGGGCCGGTGTATGAGCTGGTGATTGTCGCGCTGCTGGCGACGTGGGCGCTGGTGGTGAACGGAACGTTTTTCGGCGCACTGTCGATACGCACTCGCAATCGCGAGATCATGCTGCCGCTGATACTGTTCCCTATTTCCATTCCGGCGCTGATCGCCATGGTGGACGCAACCACCCAGATATTTACCGGGGAATCGTCGCCGCGCTTCTGGATGCAGTTGCTGGCTGTCTACGATTTGGTGTTTACTCTCGTTAGTCTTTCGTTATTTGAATCGGTGCTCAACGCAGAATGAAACCGACCTACGTAATCGCATCTCTCGTGACTTTTGCGCTGCTCTCGTACGGCCTCTACCAGGGATTGGTGGTAGCGCCGACGGAAGCGACGATGGGCGACGTCCAGCGGATTTTCTACTATCACCTGCCTTCCGCATGGGTCGCCTTCACGCTCTTCTTCCTGAACTTTGTGGGCTCGCTGCTCTTCCTTGTGGTGAAGAAGGACGCGGCGGATAAGTTCGCTGCTGGGGTCTTCGCCGTGCTCGGCGTCATCGGACTCGGCATCTCCATCTTCGGACGCAGCTACACGGAGTTCGCCAGCTCGATCGGCGGCACGTTGCTGATGTGCGCCATCGCGTATCTGGTGATACGACATTTCTTCCACTCGCAACCGCAGGCGGACGCCTTCGCCGCATCGACCGCCGAAGTGGGCGTCGTCTTCTGCACGGTCGTGCTGCTGACTGGGCCGCTGTGGGCGCGTCCGGTATGGGGCATCTGGTGGACATGGGACGCGCGACTCACCAGCACGCTGGTGCTCTGGCTGATTTATGTGAGCTATCTGATTCTGCGAAAATTCGCCACCGGCGGACAGACGCCTACGCTGGCCGCGGCACTGTCCATTTTTGGATTCGCGGATGTGCCCATCGTTTATCTGTCGATCCGCTATTTCCGAACGCAGCACCCGCAACCGGTCATCAATGGAGGCGAAGGCAGCGGCATCGACTCGCACATGTGGGCGGCCGTGTTGTGGAACCTGCTGGCCTTTACGGTGTTCGCCATCATGCTGGTAACGACGCGGTATAAGCTGGCGCAGGCGGAACGTCGCATCGAAGAAGCCTTTGCCACACGCGACCTTGAGGACGACTCGCACCTCATCTCCAGGAGCACGCGATGAATTATCTCTATACCGCTTACGTCGTCACCTGGGTGGTTCACATTGTTTACCTGTTTTATCTATCGCGGCGCGCGGCGCGATTGCGCGAAGAAGCTCGCGACCTCGAGCGCAAGTGAGCGCACCCGAACATAGACAACCGAGCGACGGCTCCGGACTTGGGCTGGTGGCCGCCGCATTTCTCGCCTTCGCACTCTCTGCGCTTGTGTTGGCGGGCACGATGTTCTATCACCAATACTCCATTGCCAGCAGGTGGCCAGAAATAGACGCACAGGTAATGCGCAGCGATGTGGTGCAGATACATCTGGGCACGCAGACGATGTACGACACGCAACTGACCTTCGTCTACACGTTGCGGGGAGAGCCGCGCGTGAGCACCATCTCCGCCATGCATCCCACGCCGGAGGTTGAACCGCAGCAGGCGCACGCCGCCGAGTTCGTGGTGGGCACACATCATCGTCTGCAGTTCAATCCGCGGGATCCGGCGCAAGTCCGCCTGCACTCCGAAGGGAATCTCCGGTCGTTCCGGGTACCGCTCTGGATCGGGTTTGCGGGAATTTTCTTTGGCCTGGTTGCGGGCGCCTTCTTCGCTGCGTCCATGCGCCGTCCAGCCTGAACCAATCGCTATTGAGCTTTCGTGACTGGCTGATCGGTCGCCGCGTCCGGTACTCTAGTATCGGTGCCGCCGTTGAAGAAAATTTCCAAACTAATTTCGGAGCCCGAGGAACAACCGATTTGTCCGCTGGAAACGGATGACGCGGTTTTGCAGGCGATTGCCGCAGACGAAACGGTTGCGCCGCAGATAGCGGCCTCGACGACGGCGATGCCGCACGTGGTGCGCGCCTTGCGCCATCGCGATTTCCGCATCTTCTGGATGGGCAACCTGCTCTCCAACGTTGGCACATGGATGCAGAGCGTGGCGCAGGGCTGGCTTGTTTTGCAGCTTGTGCAGCACAATCCCGCCTTCTGGCTGGGCGTGATCGGTTTTGCGGCGTCGGCGCCGATGCTCATCTTTACGACCATCGGCGGCGTTATCGCCGACCGCGTGGACAAGCGCAAGCTGATGCTGGTGACACAGGCGCTGATGATGGTGCAGGCATTCACGCTGTGGGGACTCACCTACTTCGGACATATCACGGTGCCAATGATTGCCGTACTGGCGTTTGTGAATGGGTTGGCGATGGCGCTGAATTCGCCGAGCTACCAGGCCATTGTTTCGCAACTGGTCCCGCGCGAAGACCTGACAAATGCCATCGCTTTGAACGCCGCGCAGTTCAACATGGCGCGCGTACTCGGCCCCACGCTGGGCGGATTCGCCATGGCTTGGGTCGGCATCTCGGGAAATTTTTTCATCAACGCCATCAGCTTTGTCGCCGTGATGATCGCGCTGATGCAGATCGCGTATCCGCCCGTGCAGCCAAATAATGGTGCAACGGTCTGGCAGACGATGACCGCTGGCTTCCGCTACGTCTTCGGACGCGACGATATGTTCGTACTTCTTTTGCTGGTTGGGTTTGCGAGCGTCTTCGGGATTCCCTACATCATTTTTGTTCCGCTCTTCGCGAAAGAGATATTGCATCTGACGGCGCGCGGTTTTGGCATCCTGATGGCGGCACAAGGGCTCGGAGCCTTCATCGGCGCGGGGACGATCGCATACATCAAGATACGTATGCGCGGACGCTTCGTGGCTGTCGCGGGACTTGCCTTCTACACCTCGATCATCCTGTTCACTTTTTCGCGGGATAAGTGGCTTTCGGGAATCCTGCTGGCCTGCGTGGGCTATTGCATGGTGCTGATGATCGCGACGGTGAACACGCTGTTACAGCATCTCTCGGCGGACCACATGCGCGGACGAGTGATGGCCATGTACGCCACAGCCTTTCTGGGCTTTGCGCCTATCGGCAGCCTGATGGCGGGGTCGCTGGCGGGGAGCATCGGCGCGCCACACGCCATCGGCAGCATGGCGGCCATCGCGCTGGTAGCAACTGCGGTCATCTACTTCCTGAGGCCGGTGCTCCGGACGATTGTGTAAGACCTGGAACCCAAAACCCAGACCCAAACCTGGAACCAAGACCTAAACCTTGAACCACAAAGGGACACGAAGGGTCACGAAGTTGCACGAAGGAAATCCCAATTCTTCTAAAACAACAAACGCTACATCGGAACAATTCCGATGTAGCGTTTTCGGTTACTTGAATCGCCTTACTTCGGAACCCTTCGTGGACCTTCGTGTCCCTTTGTCGTCAAGTCCTTGGTGGCTCAATGTCTCGGGTTGGAGAGTCTAGGCAGCCGAGGGCAGCGCTCCCTGTTTCGCTACGACCGTCTTGCTCTTGGCCTTCGTCGTCGCTTCCGGCTCCGGAGTCTCCATCCATTTACGAATCAGGGGCAGGGCGTCGCGCATGGCTTTCTCTCCGGCGGCGATCATGTCGTTGGCCCTTTCGAAGCCGTCATAGGTAATGCCGTTCACGTCCGGCTCCAGCACCAGATCCGCATCCGCTTTCCAGGAGCTGCTCATGCGAGCCTGGGCTATGGAGAAGCACTGGCCGATGACATCGAACAGATGACGCGGGCCGCGCAGATTTACCCAATGCGCGCTGAGATAGATGCCGATGACACGGTCTGCTCCCATCTCGCGCAAGGGGGTGGTAGGCACGGCGTGCCCGAGCATTCCGTCGACTAGCAGGCGTCCGTCGATCTGCACGGGCAGGAACATTCCCGGATAGGCACAACTGGCGCGCACAGGGTCGAGCAGAGGGCCTGTGCGGAATGTCACAGGGTCTCCGGTAATGAAATCGGTGGCGCATACGGCGAGCGGAATCTTTAATTCTTCGAAGGTCGTCGCCTTCACCATCTTGCCAAGAAAGCTTGCCATGCGGTCGTTGTTGCAGAATCCGTAGCGGGAGAGGGTCCAGCGGGCGAAGTCGCGGAAACGCACCAGCGAGGCGATCTCTTCCAGTTCCTTTGCCGAGACACCGCTGCAATAGGCTGCGCCTATCACCGAGCCCACACTGGTTCCGGCGATGAAGTCGAGCTGAATGCCTTCTTCTTCCAGCACCTTCAGCACACCAACGTGAGCCACTCCCCGGGCGAAACCGCCGCCGAGCGCGAGCCCCAACTTGGGACGCTTAGGGGAAACGATATTTGCTGGAAGAGGAACGCTGGAAGGTACGCGCGAAAATTCGCGCGAGAATGCCTGCACGGAACGAACGATTCTAGCCCAGTTTTTCATCACGTCATGAGCAGCTACTAAGTGCCGCTGCAACTTACGATGCCGACATGCTGGATATCGATGCACTCAGGCTCATGCAAATTCGCGCCAATCGTGGCGTTCGGCCACTTTCTTCGGAGATTGGAAACTTATGTCCCTCCGGCAAAGGAGGTCGTGATGATCGCAGTGATAGAGGCGCATCGGTTGCAGATTACCCGATTCCCAATTCAGGGATTCGAAATTCCCCGATTGGCCCTGCCCTTGCCTCGAACGGCTGTATCCACTAACCTGAGTTCACAGAGGATCCTCAACTGGAAACGGTGCGCGAAGTCTCGGCTGGCGGTGTTGTGCTCCGCAAAATGCGGGGAGTCTGGCATTTTGCCGCCATTGAGCCACAAACTCGCAGCGACGAGCCGGCGCCGATGTCGGACACGGAGCCGCCTGCGGGGGTGAAGAAGTATCGAATGAAGCCGACGGTGATCGCGCTTCCCAAGGGAGCTGTCGATCCCGGAGAAAAGCCGGAACAAACCGCCGCCCGCGAGATCATGGAAGAGACCGGCATCGGCGTCCGGCGCATCGCGAAGCTTACCGATATCAAGTATTTCTACCAGCGCACCTGGGGTGGACGCGAACGCGTGTTCAAGCTGGTGAGCTTCTTCCTCTTCGTCTATCGCTCAGGAAGGCTTGGCGAGATACAACCGGAGATGCGCGTGGAAGTTCGGCGGGCGATGTGGATACCGCTGGCCGAAGCTCATCGCCGACTTTCCTACAAGGGCGAACGCGAGGTTGCCAAACTCGCACAGCAGTACGTACACTCGCATCCTCAGCTCGACAATCCTACGCACCACTAAGGTCAAGATGCCGCAAACCTTGCACGTCGAAAAACATTTCACCTCGGGCGAAGTCGTTCGCGACATCGTCATTGGGATGTCGGACGGACTTACCGTCCCCTTTGCGCTGGCTGCCGGATTGAGTGGCGGGCTGACGGGAGCGGTCAACCCAACCCATATCGTGATGGTCGCCGGTCTGGCGGAAATCGCCGCAGGATCGATCGCCATGGGGCTGGGCGGATACCTGGCCGCCCGCAGCGACGTTGAGCATTACGCCTCCGAGTACGCGCGCGAATCCCGCGAAGTCATCGAAATACCGGATGAAGAGGCCGACGAGGTGGCCGAAGTGTTCCAGTCCTACGGACTGAGCCTGGAAGAGACCGCGCCCGTGGTGGCAGCGCTGCGGAAGCGTCCCAAAGATTGGGTGGACTTCATGATGCGCTTCGAGCTTGGCCTGGAGAAGCCGGAAGCCAATCGCGCGCACCGCAGCGCATTAACGATCGCTGCCTCGTACATCGCCGGAGGCCTGATTCCGCTCTCGCCTTACATCTTCTTTGCCAGCGCTCACTCGGCACTGAAGTTCTCCGTACTGGTGACGTTGCTGGCGCTGGGAGTGTTCGGCTACGTCAAGGGCAGCTTCACGGGAATGAACCCGCTCCGGAGTGCATCACAGACGGTCGTGATTGGCGGCACAGCCGCCGCGGCGGCCTTCCTGTTAGCGCTATGGATCTCCTAAGTATAAGAAAGCAAAAAATATTCTTGACTGAATGAACCCTCATTCAGTAATCTGAATCCAACTTAATACGGCGCGCGTCGTTGCCATCCTCACCCCACATTTTCGACGCGCGCCTCTCCTTTTTTACTTCGGGGTTTTCTTTCGAATTGATGCACTTCGGCGGCTTTTGCGCCAGACATAGTATTAACGAGCACTTTTCCGATGCCCTTCGCCTGTCGAAGATTCGTCGTCGTTAATAGCCGCACACGGGGTACGCCGCATCCAAACCGGAGTAGCTCGCCGCACCTTCCGTCCCCATTCCAAGCTGCAATCATTTGCTTACGCTGTAGCGGAGACTCTGCACATGCTTAAACGGATCGAAAAGGTCGCAGTCTTGGGCGCGGGGACGATGGGTTCCCGTATCGCTGCCCATCTTGCCAATGCGGGAGTTCCCTCGTACCTGCTTGATATTGTTCCACCGGACGCCGACGGCGCCGCACGTAACAAGTTTGCGGCCTCGGGACTGGAAGCCGCCCGGAAATCGAAACCAGCAGCTTTCTTCGAGCCGAACCTGGCCAGGCTGGTGACCATCGGCAACTTCGACGACAACCTGAAGTGGCTCTCGGAATGCGACTGGATCATCGAAGCGGTGGTGGAGAATCTGGAAGCCAAGCGCGAACTGCTGCGCAAGGTGGAAGCCGTTCGCAAGCCTGGGACCATCGTCACCACGAATACCAGCGGACTGCCGGTGGCCTCCATCGCTGAGGGTTTTTCGGAGGACTTTCGGCGCAACTGGTTTGGCACTCATTTCTTCAATCCGCCGCGCTACATGCGTCTGCTGGAAATCATTCCTACGGCGGAAAGCGATGCGGTGGCAATGCAGGCCATCGCGAATTTCTGCGATGTGCGTCTGGGCAAAGGCATCGTCTTCGCCAAGGACACCCCCAACTTCATCGCCAACCGCATCGGCACCTTCAGCGTCCTCAATGTTCTGCGCTTGATGCAGGAGATGGACCTCTCCATCGAAGAAGTGGACGCGCTGACGGGAAGCGCCGTCGGATGGCCGAAGTCGGCGACCTTCCGCACCATCGACATGGTGGGCCTCGACATCCTCGGACACGTCGTTGGCAACATGTCGCGCAACGTAAAAGACGAGCGCAGCGAACTGGCGTTGCCGGATTTCTATCGCCAGATGCTGGAGCGCAAGATGCTCGGCGATAAAACCAAGGGCGGCTTCTACAAGAAGCAGAAATCTGCTGCGGGAGAAGAACGTCTAGGGCTCGACTGGAAGACGCTGGAATATCGGCCCAAGCAGAAAGCGAAGTTTGCCGCCTTGGAGATGGCGAAGAATGTGGAGACGCTGCCTGAGCGTCTGCGCATGCTGATCGGCGGGAAGGGCGACAAAGCCGCCGAATTCCTGTGGAACGCGCTCGCCGACCTGTGGACCTACGCGGCGAATCGTATTCCGGAGATTTCCGATTCCGTGGTGGAAATCGATCGCGCCATGCAGATGGGCTTCAACTGGGAGATGGGTCCCTTTGAGCTATGGGACGCCGCCGGCGTGACCAAGACCGTGGAGCGCATGAAGAAGGAAGGCCGCCCCATCGCGGCAAACGTCGAAAAGCTACTCGCGTCCGGCAAAACCTCTTGGTACACGGACGACGCATCGGCGAGCGGTGGCCGCGCGTATTTCGATCTCGCCACATCGAGCTACAAACCGGTTCAGCTTTCGGAGGGCGTGTGGTCGGTCGAGATCGCCAAAAAATCCAACGGCGTGGTGAAGAAGAATTCGGGCGCGTCGCTCATCGACCTTGGCGACGGCGTGGGCTGCATACAGTTCCACTCGAAGATGAACGCCATTGGTGGTGACATCATTCAACTTATCCAACAGTCGCTGAAGCCCGGCGGCGTTGGTGATGCCTTCGATGCCTTCGTGATCACGAATGACGCGCAACACTTCTCGGTGGGCGCGAACATCATGCTGCTGCTGATGGCCGTGCAGGAAGAGGATTGGGACGAGATCGATCTCATGATCCGCGGCTTCCAGGGCATGACGCAATTGATTAAGTATTCGCCCAAACCGATTGTTGTCGCTCCGTTTGGAATGACACTGGGCGGTGGATGCGAAGTCGCGCTGCATGCTCCCGTTCGTCAACCTCATGCGGAACTTTACATGGGCTTGGTCGAAGTCGGCGTGGGTCTGCTGCCGGGCGGCGGCGGATGCAAAGAGATGACGGTGCGCGCCGTGGATGCCGCTAGCTCCATACGTCCTGATGGACGCGGCGAATCCGTAGAGCTCATGGAAGCCATGAAGAAGGCGTTCGAAACCATTGCGATGGCGAAGGTTTCCATGTCGGCCTACGAAGCTCGCGCCTACGGCTTTGTGCAGAAGCAGGACGACATCACCATGAATCGCGAACGCGTTCTTTCCGACGCAAAAGCTCGAGCGCTGGAGATGGTGAAGGTTGGCTACAAGCCTGTGGTTCCGCGCACGGACATTCCCGCGCCGGGCGAAAACATTCTGGCGACGCTGAAACTCGGCGTCCATCTAATGAGGCAGGGCGAATACATCTCCGACCACGAAGTGAAGATCGCCAACAAGGTTGCGGAAGTGCTCTGCGGCGGCGCAGTTTCTCCGGGCACGCCGGTCAGCGAACAATACCTGCTCGACCTTGAACGCGAAGGCTTCAAGTCTCTCTGCGGCGAAAAGAAGACGCAAGAGCGAATCGCCTTCACCTTGAAAACCGGTAAGCCGTTGAGGAACTAGCAACGTCATCAATCAGGAACGAAGAACCAGGAACTGACCTATGAGAGAAGTCGTGATTGTTTCCGCCGTCCGCACCGCAGTCGGTAAAGCTTACAAGGGGACGCTGCGCTCGACGCGTCCTGACGACCTGGCCGCTACCGCGATTCGCGGCGCGCTCGACCGCGTGCCGCAACTCGAAGCTCACGAGATCGAGGACGTCATCCTTGGTTGCGCCATGCCGGAGGCCGAGCAAGGGATGAACGTCGCCCGCATCGCTTCCCTGCGCGCGGGATTGCCCGTCGAGGTTTCGGCCATGACGGTGAACCGCTTCTGTTCCAGCGGATTGCAGGCGATTTCCATGGCCGCCGAACGCATCATGGCCGGAGGCGCGGAGGTCATCGTGGCCGGTGGCACCGAGTCTATGACCATGATTCCCATGGGCGGAAACAAAGTCTCCTGCAATCCCTGGCTGGTATCCAACTATCCCGACTCGTATCTTTCGATGGGACTGACGGCGGAACGCCTGGCAACGCGCTTCGACATCACGCGCGAAATGGCGGACGAGTTCAGCTACCAGTCGCACCAGAAGGCCCTGCACGCCATCGAAGCCGGGAACTTCAAGGATGAGATTGTTCCCGTCAACGTTCGTTTTGTCGCGCCCGCACCGCAGGCAAGCCGCGGCTCTACGGCGGTGAGACTGGCAACGCAGGAAATCGTCTTCGCGCAGGACGAAGGTCCGCGCGCCGATACCACGCTCGAAGCACTGGCCTCGCTGAGGCCCGCCTTCCACATGAAGGGCACGGTCACGGCGGGCAACTCCTCGCAAATGTCGGACGGCGCGGCGGCGGTTGTCGTCATGTCGGCTACACGCGCGCAGGATCTCGGAATCAAACCGTTAGCCCGATACATCGCCTTCGCCACCGCCGGATACAAGCCCGAAGAAATGGGAGTTGGCCCGGTGTACGCGATTCCGAAAGCGCTGAAGATGGCCGGGCTTTCACTCTCAGACATCGACGTTTTCGAACTGAATGAAGCCTTCGCCACGCAATCGCTGGCGGTGATCAAGGAAGCCGGACTGGACCCGGCAAAGATCAATCCTAACGGCGGCGCCATCGCCCTTGGACATCCGCTGGGATGCACGGGAGCGAAGCTGACGGCGACCATCATCCGCGAACTGAAGCGTCGTAATGGACGCTACGGGATCGTCACCATGTGCGTCGGCGGCGGAATGGGCGCAGCCGGCATTTTTGAGAATCTGCAGTAGGCAACGAAGATTCAAGAGCACCCAGCGCCACTAACGAGCGAGTTTAACTTTCGTTTCAAAGTTTTAGGTTTTGTTTTCAGGTTTGGTTTTGAAAGGAAAGAGTTATGGCAACGATTACGTCGGCAATTCCGAAGAAGAAAATCGCGGGCGGAAGTTTTCTGCTCGAACAGCCCAAATTGGAAGACGTCTTTACACCAGAAGATTTTACTGAGCAGCATCAGCTCATCGCACAAACGGCAGAAGAGTTTGCGGTGAAGGAGATTGTTGCCAACGCCGATGGCATCGAGTCCAAGAACTGGCAGCTTTCGCGCGAGTTGCTGAAAAAAGCCAGCGACCTCGGCCTCACCTCGGTGGATGTGCCGGAAGCTTACGGCGGTCTGGAAATGGACAAGGTCACCTCGGCCATCATCGCCGACCGCATCGCCAAGAGCGGCTCCTTCGTCGTGACCTTCGGCGCGCATGTCGGCATCGGCACCTTGCCCATCGTCTACTTCGGCACCGAAGACCAGAAGAAGCGCTACCTTCCGCGGCTTGCGTCCGGAGAACTCATTGGCGCTTATGCGCTCAGCGAAGGCTCCAGCGGCTCGGACGCGCTGAACTGCCGCACCAAAGCCGTGCTTTCGCCTGACGGCAAGCACTACATCCTGAACGGCGAAAAAATGTGGATCACCAACGCGCACTTCGCCGACCTCTTCACGGTCTTTGCGAAAGTGGATGGCGAAAAGTTCACGGCCTTCCTCGTCGAGAAAGATTTCCCCGGCTTCTCGGTTGGCAACGAAGAGCACAAGCTGGGCATACGTGGTTCGTCCACAGCGCCGCTCATCCTCAACGATTGCAAGGTGCCGGTTGAGAACCTGCTAGGCGACATCGGCAAGGGACACATTATCGCGTTCAACATTCTCAACGTGGGCCGCTTCAAGCTGGGCGCGGGATGCGTCGGCGGCGCGCGCACTTCGCTACAGAGTTCCATCAAGTGGGCGAAGGAGCGCAAAGCGTTCGGCAAGACCATCGCCGACTTCGGGCTCATCCGCGAAAAGCTCGCGCTGATGGCGATTGGCATTTACGCAGGCGAATCCATGGTCTATCGCACCGTCGGCATGATGGACGTTGCGCTTGACGAGATCGAAAAGGGTTCGGCAGATGAAGCGAAGCTGACGCGCGCGGCCATCGAAGAATATGCGGTCGAGTGTTCCGTGCTGAAGGTCTGGGGCTCGGAATTCCTTGATCGCACGGTGGACGAGCAGGTGCAGATCTTCGGCGGCTATGGATTTGTGGAAGAGTATCCGGCCGAGCGCGCTTATCGCGACTCGCGCGTGAACCGCATCTTCGAAGGCACCAACGAAATCAATCGCATGCTGGTGCTCGACCGTCTCACCAAGAACGCGATGAGCGGCAAGCTTCCTCTCATGCAGGCCATCAAGAGCCTGATGGATGAAGTGATGGGCGGCCCCACGATGGCGGAAGAAGTAGAAGGTCCGCTGGCAGCCGAACACACCATGGCCGCGAACGCGAAGAAGATTGCGCTCTTCGCTGCCGGGATCGCCACCCAGAAATACATGATGGCCCTGAAGGACCACCAGGAAGTCATCGCCGCTATCGCTGACATCGTCATCGAAGCCTACGCGATGGATTCCTGCGTCCTGCGCACGCAAAAGCTGTTCGCCGCACAGGGCGAAGCCGCTGCCGCGCTACCCACGGCCATGACGCAGGTTTACCTCTCCTACGCCTTCGAGAAGATACAAGGCTGGGCGAAGAAGGTGATTGCCGACGTAGCCGAAGGCGACATGCTGCGCGCGCAAATGGCCATCCTGCGCCGTCTGTCGAAGTCGGAACCGGTGAACGTGATTGCGTTGCAAGAACAAGTTGCCGCTCGCACGATCGAAGCGGGAAAGTACGTGATCGCGTAGGTCCGAACCAGGACCTGAAACCAAGACCTGGAACCATTAACCACGAAGGACACGAAGGTTCACAAAGGTTCACGCAGGAAGAAGCTCAAGTAATCGAGAACGGCACATCGGAATCGCGATGTGCCGTTCTCTTATTCTAAAGAGAATTGGTGTTTCTTTGTGAACCTTCGTGAGCCTTCGTGTCCCTTTGTGGTGAAGCTTTAGGTCTTGATTTAGGGTTTGGTTTTCAACTCTTCCATCACGCTCGATATGAGCGCCTTGGCGTCGTTGATCGATTTCAGGATGATCTGGATATCCATGGCGGGCTTGCCTGCTTGCCGCGCGCTTTGGCAATAGACGCCGTGTTGGCCCACCAGGGTCAAGGCGTCGGTCAACGAATCCATGGTCACGGCGAGGCGTCCGCGCGCCGTGCCCATCATGAACTCGTACTTTTCGAGTTCCTGCTTCTTGTCGTCAAACACGCTCATAGACTGATTCTACCGGAGCGCCGCGCGCGCCGTTTTCGCTCGACGCGCTACAATGTTGGCAACAAAATTTTCGTGGGGAGATTCGCATGCGTAAGCTTTCGATGATTGCAATCCTTGTGGCCCTGCTGGTCAGCATGGCTGCCGCCCAGATGGACCACCAGATGTCTGCCGAAAAGCCGAAGTCTGACGACAAGGCGCAGCCTGCCGCAGCCAAGAAACCGCTGGCCAGTCCGCGTCGTCAGGCCGATTTCACCTTTGCCGACGGGAAGAAGCTCAACGTCGATTACGGCGCGCCGTCTGTTCGCGGACGTAAGATCATGGGCGAACTGGTTCCCTATGACAAAGTCTGGCGCACGGGCGCGAACGAAGCCACAGGCTTTACCACGGACACCGATCTCATGATCGGAGGTACCAAGGTTCCGGCTGGCAAGTACACGCTCTATACCCTGCCCTCCGCTAACGGATGGAAGCTCATCATCAACAAGCAGACCGGCCAATGGGGCAC
>JBBRZF010000037.1:0-23574 GCA_038236965.1 Terriglobales bacterium
AGACGAAGAGCGCACCCGCAAGATGTTGGCGGCGATTCCAGATGCCTTCAACTTCACCTACGCAAATGGCACGAAGGCGGGACCAGCGGTGGCAATGAACTTTACGCCGAACCCGACTTTCGACCCGCCCAGCAAGGAGACTCTGGTCTTCCAAGGCATGGCCGGGACTGTGGTCATCGATTCGGGGGCGATGCGCCTGGCGAAGATCGATGGCACGATGACGCGCGACGTAACTATCGGATGGGGAATCCTGGGACGGTTGAATAAAGGCGGACACTTTTACGTGGAGCAGGCCCCGGTGCTGGGGAACCATTGGGAAACCGTCAAGCTGAACCTGGACTTCATGGGGAAGGCACTTATCTTCAAGACCATCCGAATCAAGCAGACGGAGACGTTGAGCGATTTTCGTCGCGTGGAGAAGATGAACGTAGCGCAGGCAATCGAGTTTCTGAAGAAGAACGAAGACGGCGTTTTGCAGAATGCGGCGAGAAAGTAAGAACAATGCGAATTGCGAATTGCGAAAGGCGAATCTGGAAAGCAAAAGATAAAGGCGAAAACCAAAAGCAAAAGGCAAAGGCTAATCTGCTTGGCGCGTTCTTAGCGTAGCGTTTCTTCCCTCACCGTTAAATCCCTGATCAAATCTTCCCGGACGGCAAAGCCTCGGCCGGGGGCGTCGCTCACCTGGATGGTTCCGCGCGGGGTTACTTCCACGGCGGGCTCGATGATGTCTTGCTTCCAATAGCGTTTGGAGGCGGAGACATCGCCGGGCAGGCGGAAGTTTGGCAGCGTGGACATGGCGATGTTATGCGCGCGTCCGATGCCGGACTCGAGCATGCCGCCGCACCAGACTGGAATGTTGGCGTCGCGACAGACGTCGTGCGTGCGAATGGCCTCGGTGAATCCGCCGATGCGTCCCAGCTTGATGTTGATGATGCGGCAGGCTCCGGCTTCGATGGCGGCAGCGGCATCGCGTGCGTGCAAAATGGATTCGTCGAGACAGAGCGAGGTCTTTAGTTGGCGCTGGAGTTTTGCGTGCGCGGCGATGTCGTCGTTCCACAAAGGCTGCTCAATCATCAGCAACTTAAACTCGTCGAAGCGCTGGAGGTGGGCTACGTCCTCGGGCGTGTAGGCGGAGTTGGCGTCGCAGCTTAAAGTGATGTCGGGCCAGCGCTCGCGGATTTTTTGCAGGATGTTGATGTCCCATCCGGGCTTCACTTTTACTTTTATGCGCTGGTAGCCGGAGGCGAGTTCAACAGCGATTTTTTCCAGTAGCTGTTCTGGCGAGTCCTGTATGCCGATGGAGACTCCGGTATTGATCTCGCGCAGGGTCCCGCCGACGAGTTTCCATAGTGGAAGATTTTTCTGCACGGCCTCGGCGTCCCAGATGGCGTTTTCTACGGCTGCCTTGGCCATGCGATGTCCGCGAACTCGCGCGAACAGCGCGGGACATTCGCGTCCTTCTGCGATGTTCTTTCCGAGCAGCGCAGGGGCGAGGTATCCGCGAGTGACGTACCAGGCGGTGTCAATAGATTCCTCGTTGTAGAAGGGATCTTCGCCGGCGGTGCATTCGGACCATCCGTCGCCGGAATCGGTGTGCGCGGTGATGAGAAGGATTCGTCGCTCGGTGGTGCGTCCAAAGCTGGTCTCGAAAAAGTGGACCAGCGGCATGCGAATTTCGCGCAGGGTGATGGCTTCGATCTTCATTTGTAGTGTCCCAGTCCGATGCGTCCATTCTGCGTGGCGTCGCATTCGTAGGCGATGATGGCGAGGCCTTCGTCGAAGGCTTTCAGGATGGCTTCGCGATTGCGCGTTTGCACTTCGAGCGCTTTATGGCGATCTCCGTTGCTGGATTTCCAGAGGGCGACGTCGGCGGGGACGTCGAGCCACTGCTCAACTTTGACCGGCGGGCGCTTCCCTTCCTGCAAGGTTTGCTGGACGCGATCCGAGTTGATCCACCATTCGGCGACGAAGCGGTCGCTGGGCAATCCGCCTTGCAGGGGCGACGAACTGACACCGTAATGATTCGCGCTGTAGCGACGCACGATGACGCCGAGGCGTTCGATGTTGAGAAACGCGTTCTTGATCTCGAGTGGGTCGAAGGTCCACTCAATGAGGTCGAGCCCATCGGCGAGCGCGAGGTCGCGCTGCATAAGCTTGAGGTGGCGGCCGAGTCCGCGATTGCGATAGTCGGCGGCGACGGCGAGCATGTGCGAGTGCATGTAGGCGCGGCCGTCGCGGTGTCCGGGAATTCCGTAGGCGAAGCCGACCATGCGGTCGGCGGCATAGGCGCCGAGGACGTGTCCACCGATGCGGTCGCCGACAACGAATAGGCGGGCGGGCACAAGGTCTTCGTCGGCGAAGTGCCAGATGTCGCGCTGCAGTTGCACGGCCTGGCGAAACTCATCAACGCTATGGCAGGACCGCAACGTCACGTCTCCGATCTGTTTCATGAGCTCCATGGGGCCGCCTATTCGCTGGATTTTGCCTGACGCCACAGCTCTTCCATCTCGTCGAGGGAGAGGCTTTCGATCCTGCGTCCCTGCTCGAGCAGGCGCGCTTCCATGAAGTGGAAGCGGCGCTTGAACTTGCGATTGGTCTTTCGCAGCGCCTGTTCGGAATCGAGAGAAAGATAACGCGCCAGGTTGACCATTGTGAAGAACAAATCGCCTACCTCGTCTTCCATGCGCGCGCGCAATTCTTCGGAGACCGCGCTTCCCTTGGCACTGGAGACGCCGCGTCCGACGGGCACCGGGCCGGGCGGCGGAATCTTTTCGACCTCGGCGCGCAGCTCGGCAGTCTCTTCCTTCAGCTTGTCAAAGAGTCCTTCGACGTTGGGCCAATCGAAACCAACGTGTGCAGCCTTGGAGCTGAGTTTGTGCGCCTCCAACAGCGCGGGGACGCCTTTGCTTACGCCGCTGAGGGCCGAAACGGGCTCGGGCGGCTTGGCTGATTTTCCGCCGCCTTCGGCGAGTCGCTTCTTCTTTTCTTCAGCCTTGATGGCTTCCCAGTTGCGCAGAACTTCGCCGGAAGTCTCGGCCACTACCTCGCCGAAGACGTGAGGGTGTCGCGTGACGAGTTTGTTGGAGAGACTGTCGAGTACGGCGTCGATGGAAAAATGGTTCTCCTCGTCGGCCATCTGCGCATAGAAGAGGACTTGCAGCAGCAGGTCGCCGAGTTCGCCGGGAAGTTCCTGCCAGTCGCGATTGTCGATGGCCTCGAGGACTTCGTAGGTTTCTTCGAGTGTGTAGGGTTTGATGGTGTCGAAGGTTTGCTCGCGGTCCCACGGGCAACCGCCCGGAGCACGCAACCTGCGCATGATCTCTACAGCTCGTTCGAATCGTTCTCCGGTGGTTGCCATTTCGCTTCCAATCTACAACGAGCGTGCGCGGTAATCCAAGTCCTCGGACAAAGCAAAAAACAAGAGCGACCGCGAGGTCGCTCTTTAGTAATGCATTCCGTTTATTGCCAGGGCACGCTCAAATACAGATCTCGACCTCGACGGGTGCTTCCCACCAGGCTTCGAAGGCGGGGACGTTCTCGCGTTTTTTGTAATGGACGCCTGCGCGGGTGAGTTCGCGGAGGACGATTTCGATGGCGGCGGCGGAGGATTGGCGAACGGAGTCGCTGAGTCCATTGCCCATTTCGTATTGTTCGCCGCTGATGCCGACGAGCACTACATCCTTGGGCGCTTCTCCTTCGAGATCGGCCAGCAACAGCGTCTCTTTCAACGCGGGCGAATGTGGATCCATCCGCACAGAGGGCGCGTGTCGCAGGATGTCGGCTTGCGTGTAGAACGTGACGGTTCCTGCGGGCTGCTGGTTGTCCACGGCATCGATGAGCACGAGTGCGTCGAGGCCTTCGACGTGGACGATGAGGTCGAGACCTGGAGTTCCCAGGTCTTGCACCTCGACGTCGGCGTCGAACTCATAAAGAGCGTCGATCATGCGGGCGATGTACGGACCTACGCCGTCATCGCCCATCAGGACATTTCCGATTCCGCCGATCTTCACTCTTGTTCCGCAATTCATTACAGCACCTTCACCGTGGAGACCGGCTTGCCGTCGGGATCGAACGTGTGACAGGCGCAAGCCATGCAAGGATCGAACGAGTGTATGGTGCGCAGGACTTCCAGCGGCTTTTCGGCGTCCGCGATGGGGCTGTGCATGAGCGAAGCCTCATAGGGGCCGCGATTGCCGGCGGCGTCACGCGGGCTGGCGTTCCAGGTGGAAGGAACGACGGCCTGATAATTTTTGATCTTTGCGTTTTCCACGACGACCCAGTGCGAGAGAGTTCCGCGAGGAGCTTCGTGCGTGCCGACGCCCTCGATGGTTCCGCTGGGGAAGCTGGGATTGTTGTGGATGGCGGTGTCGCCCTTGGCGATGTTGTTGACCAGCAGGTTCCAGTGCTTGTCCGCCAGTTCGGCCAGCATGCAGGCGCGGATGGCGCGAGCGACGTAGCGTCCCATGGTGGAGTGCATATGCTCGATGCCGATCTTTTTGCCGGCGACGGCGGAGATGGTGTTGAGCGCGAGGTCCGTCCACTTGCGGGTAAGCGCGTGTCCCTGCGCGTAGCCGACGAGTATCTGGGCGAGAGGGCCAACCTGAGCGGGCTTGCCCTGGAAACGGGGAGCCTTGACCCAGGAGTACTTTCCTTCGGCCTGCCAGTCTGTGTAGTCGGGAACGGTCTCGCCCTTCCACGGCTGCAACGCGGTGCCGCCCTTGTACCAGGCGTGCGTAACGTCTTCGACGACGCCTTCGCGGAACATGGGGTCGGCGGCAGATTGGAACGGTTTGGTGGACGCCAGATTGCCGCCAGAGATATATCCGCCGGGCAGATCGAACTGCGTACCCATAGTATCGAGCGGCAGGTCGGGGACGGCGAGATAGTTATCGACGCCGCGTCCGATGGTGAACCAGTCAGCGTACATGGCGGCGATGGCGCAGACGTCGATCAGGTAAACCTGGTGAACGAAGGGAGTGACTTCGTCCATGAGGCCCTTGATCATGCCGAGGCGATCCATATTGAGCGTTGCCAGCGAATCGAGGTTGATGGCATTCGACACGCCGCCGACGGTGAGGTTCTGGATGTGCGGCGTTTTTCCGCCGAGCATTCCGACCACCTGGTTGGCTTTGCGCTGGAACTCCAAGGCCTGTATGTAGTGCGAGAAGGCGAGCAGGTTCACTTCCGGCGAAAGCTTCATTGCCGGGTGTCCCCAATATCCGTTGGTGAAGATTCCAAGCTGACCGCTGGCGGCGACGCCGAGCACTTTTTGCTGAGCGGCCTTCATGGCGTTCTTGGAATTTCCGCCCCACGGAGAAATCGACTCGGCAAGCGCGGAGGTCTTCGCCGGATCGGCCTTCGGGATGGTCATGATGTCGACGAAATCGAGCGCCGACAGATGATAGAAGTGCACGATGTGATCGTGCAGTCCATGATTGATGAGGATGAGATTACGGATATATTGCGCGTTAAGAGGAATCTCCAGCTTGAGCGCGTCTTCTACGGCGCGGACGCTGGCCATGGCGTGAACCGTGGTGCAGACGCCGCAGAAACGCTGCGTGAACAACCAGGCTTCGCGAGGATCGCGGCCTTCGAGGATGCGCTCGATACCCCGGAACATGGTGCAGGATGCCCATGCGTTCGAGACAGCGTTGTTCTCTATCTCGACGTCAATCCGGAGATGACCTTCAATCCTGGTAATGGGATCGACTGTTATGCGTTTAGACATTATAAGAACCTTCCATCGTTATCAGGATCAGTCGTGCGCTGCGGCCATTGAAGCCGCACTAACCTCGGGCCGTGCAAAACTCTTGAATTGCGGATCGGTGGTCATCGCCGTCCACTCCTCGTTCGAAGCAGGCAGGATGGCGAACGTCTTTACTGCGTAGAGATAACCCATGATCGCCGCGGAAACGAATCCGAGCGAAATGATGATCTCAATCGCGGAGGGGAAATAAATGGCTCCCGGCCGCGCTATGAATGCGAAGCTGGACGGACTGAAGCGGTAGAGCATTCCCGCCGAAGCCGTGATGAGATTGGCGAAGAACAGGTCACCGGGCTGGCGAGTCTTGATGGCGCGAAGCAGGAGGCCGAAACCAACCGCCGCGAGCGTCATCTCCAACCAGAAGAGGAATGCGAAACGATCGGCGCGGAACATGAGTCCGGCTGCGTCGCGCAGGATGATGTCGGTGAGGCGAAAGACGACCCAGCTACCAAGAAGCCACGCTTCCACGCGGCACATATCGACGAGCACCTTCAGATCGATGCTGCGTTTCCATACCAGGCAGCAGAGCAGAAGCGTTCCGGCAACGGCGGCAAAGCCCATGTATCCGGCCACCCAGACATACATCAGCGGCAGGAACGGTGTTTGCCACAGCGGATACACGCGGTCTCCGGCGAGCAGCATGAGCGCGCCCAGCGAGGATTGGTGCATCATCGGCAACACGTAGGCAGTGCCGATCACGTAGGGATAGAACCGCTTCATGATGCTTTCCGCTTTGGCGATGAGCGCGCGCTTTTCGGGATGCGTGTAATAGGCGCGTTCCAGCACGGGCGGAATGTTCTCCATCAGGAGGGGCACCATCGCGTAGAAAGACATGCAAACCATGACTTCCAGCAGCGGGGAGTGACCGTTCCACTTCCATGGGAACAGCATCCAGTAAAGGTTCCAGGGACGACCGACGTCGATGGCAAGCAAGGTCATGCCGGAAGCGTACGAGAGAAAACTCGTAAGCAGTGCCATGCGCATGACGGTGTGGAAAGACTTCTTGTTGAAGACCCAGGCGGCGACGCCGATGGCGAATCCGCCGGAGCCGAGTCCGGTGAGGACCATGACGTTGAAAGTTTTCCAGATGCCCCAGGAGTAAGCGTCGTTCATGCCGCTGGCCGGACCAAGTCCGAATACCACGCGATAGATGCACAACACGACGCAGGACAGGGTGATGGCGCCCAACGCGTAAAACGGCTTGGTGAAGACGGGCACGCCATGGATGGGTACGCTGCGTTGCCAACGATTCTTCATAGTTGTGACCTCAAGCCAGTGCGCTTCTCTTCGTGCTCCATGTGCTCCTCGTGGCCCGCCCAGTTGCGGCGGATGACCGTGACCATGCCGGCATACAACAACACCGGAACGGCCATGTAGGAGTAGGCACGCTTCTGCCACTTCAGGAATTTTTCAGGAACGGATTCTTTGCCAAGGCTGGGGAAACCAAGAAGGTCGAAGGAGACGTGCGAGAGATACAACACCTGGGTACCGCCACCATCTTCCTCGCCGAAAATCTTGTCGAGGTAATACTTTCCCGGCGTTTCCTTGATGCGCGTCTTGGCTTCGGCAAGCAGGTCAGCACGCCTTCCGTAGATGACCGCGCGCGTGGGGCAGACCGTGGTACACGCCGGTTCCTTGCCATCCGCCAGACGCTCTTTGCACATTTCGCATTTCACGATGAGCGGATTGAAGCCTTCCCACTGGAAACGCGGAACGTGATACGGACAAACGATCTGGCAATAACGGCAGCCGGAACACTTGTCGGAGGTCCAACTGACGACGCCGTTCTTGGGGTTCTTCGTAAGCGCGTGGAACGAACAGCCCGCGACGCAGGCCGGATCCACACAGTGCATGCACTGCTGCTTCACATAGGAAAAACCTTCGCCGCTGGCGGGCTTGTACAGCTTGATGATGTTCTTGGTGAAAGCGTTCAGATCGGTAGGAGCCTGGTGGAGACCGTCGGCCGAGGTATCCGGCTTCAGGTTATTGGCTTCGGCGCAGGCGATGACGCAGGTTTTGCAACCTACGCAGCGCGTGGCGTCGTACAGCATGCCGACCGCTTCAGGTAAAACTTTAAGCGGTTCTTCCGCATGCACCACGCCCGTAAGCGCGGAGCCCGTCACACACCCAGCCGCAACCGCTGACACGCTGCCGATAGCAATCTTCGTCAACAGATCCCGGCGTGTCATCGTCATGGCTACTTGTCCCCCTTGCCGACAAGGTCAGGATTTTCTTCGGTGGTCTCTGCGGAATCAGCTTTACCGAAGCTGCGCGATGCGGTCCATGCAGCTCCGCCAACCGCGCCGGTGATCAATCCGGCGAGCGCCGCAGCGCCTGCGCCAAGAGTTCCGGTCTGCGTTCTAACCAGCGGATAACCCTCCGGCGGAGTAGCGCCATGAATGTCGACCGTCTGGAAGATGGGAACGCGGAAGGCAACTTCCTTTTCTGTGCAGCCTACGCAGGGCGAGCCAACGCCGATGGGCCAGACATCGGGAATCTCGTTGAAGTGACGGGTCGAGCATCCGGCATGAGTGGCCGGGCCTTTGCAGCCCATCTTGTAGAGGCAATAACCTTGGCGATGTCCGTCGTCGCCGAAGGAATGCACGAAGCGGCCGGCATCGAAATGTGCGCGACGCGGGCAGTGGTCATGAATAAGACGGTCGTAGGCAAACAGCGGACGCTTCTTGTCGTCAAGCTTGGGCAACTTGCCCATGGCAGCGAATTCGAGAACGACGCCGAGCAGGTTGTAAGGATTCGGAGGACAGCCGGGCAGGTTGATGATGGCCTTGTTCTTGATGATGGAATCGACGCCGACAGCGCCGGTCGGATTGGGACCAGAAGATGGCACGCCGCCCCACGATGCGCAGGAACCCATGGCGATGATGGCCGCGGCCTGCGAACCGACTTCCTGGAGAACCTGCAGAGCAGGCTTGCCAGCCAGCTTCATGTAGATTCCCTGCTCTGCCGTCGGAATGGAACCTTCGACGACGAGCACGAATTTTCCGGCGTTGTCTTTCACGGCCTGATTGAGCGTCAACTCGGCCTGGTGACCGGAGGCGACCATGAGGGTCTCGTGGTAATCGAGAGAGATGACATTGAGAATGAGGTCCGCGACATCGGGTTGCGAAGTACGGAGAAGCGTTTCAGAGCATCCAGTGCAGTCCTGGAAATGGAGCCAGATAACGGAAGGACGCTTGGTGCGCCCGATCTGTTGAGCTACTTCGAGGGCGGAAGCCTTCTCTGTAAGCGCCAGTCCTACCGGCGCGGTGACCATCAGCGCACTACAGAGCTGAAGGAAGCTTCGTCTGGAAACGCCGCAGCGTTTCAGATGGGCGGCTATCGTCTGGTCTTTCTCGTTACCGTCATGATTCGGCATCGGCATGATTCCTATATAGAGAACTATTAGCCTTGCGATTCCGTGTCCGTGGCCCGCTTATCAAAAGCCTTACTCCGGGATAGGCATTTGCCTTGGCAGATTCTCCGCTTCAGCATGGTCCCCGGGGTGGTGAACCTTTATCCCTTTTTCAGCAACCCTTGGGCAGTGATTCTCCTCACCACGGTTTGTGAGTTGCTAACATTTATTTTGTGACGACAACGAAGCGCCCAACATCGCGTGACCTGCATCACACGCTCACGTGATGTACTCTGAAATCGCATATTCGCGGCTTTGCAGGCACTTACAAGGTGATTATCGTCACTACACCGCCGTGACGAATGTCTCTGGGTTCCCTGGCACTGCATTTTCAAGCGGCGCGGGAGCGTTGCTGAGCTTTTGAATTATTTTTCGGCTGATGAAACAGGCGCAGCGAAACCGCCACCACAGTGCCATTCGGGGAGAGAACCGAAGTCAAAGGCCGAAATAATTGGATTGGTGGAAGCCGAAGGTTAACGCCGCAAAGGCGCGGCGCGAACCTGGGGCACCCCCGGCGCGGAGGCCAAGCCGATGGCGACACCGAGGGCGAAGCGGTTGAGGAAGGCGCCGAGAAGGGCTGCGCGCTTGTCTGGAACTGCATGGGCAACATGGTCGCTGCCGAGGGCGCGCCATAAACGAGTCCGCACACGATGCCGAGTTGTGTGCGATTCATGGTCGTGGAGATTAGCGCGACACGAGTAAGAACAACGATCAGATATTGACCGCCTCGTGTCCTTCGACAGGAATTGAGACGTCTGTTGGGGATTTGCGGACGGCCCAGTGCAATATGACCCAACCCAGTAGTCCCGCGAAGGCGGAGGCTGCCAGAGTCGCGATCTTGGCTTGAGCGACCATTGCGTCCATCTCAAAAGCAAGACCGGTAATAAAGATGGAAACCGTGAAGCCGATTCCTGCCAACGTGCCAACGCCGGCAAGCAGTCTCCAGGTAAAGTGCTCGGGCAACTCGACGATGCGCAGCTTTACTGCGATCCAGGAGAAGGCGAGGATTCCGAGAGGCTTTCCGAGCACCAGTCCGGCGGCGACTCCCCACGCCACTTTCGCAGCAAGTGCCTGGCGCAATGAGGTTATCGACAGAACAACTCCGGCGTTGGAGAGCGCAAAAATCGGAAGAATGAGAAAAGCCACCCAGGAGTGCAGCCGCGCCGTAATGCGTTCAACCGGAGGATCCGTGAGCGCAGTCATGCCCTCGATGGCTCCCAGTTCGCACTCCGCGAGATATTCATCGCCCTCTTCATGTGCCTGTCGGAAGGCCTCGAAATGGGCGGGAGCGGCGAGGGCGAACGCTTCATGGTCGATTGCCGGTTGGGTGCTGACCAGCAATCCGAGAATGACTCCGGCGATGGTGGCGTGGATGCCTGAGTTCAATACGCAGATCCAGAAGAATAATCCCAACACGACGTAGGGCAGCGAGTTCTGCACGCTGGCGCGACGCAGGGCTAGAATGCCGCCGAGCAGGAGCACTCCGATGAAAAGCGACATGAGTGAGACAGTACCGCTATAGAAGATCGCAATGACGACGATGGCGCCGATGTCGTCAACGATTGCGAGCGCGAGCAGAAACACCTTGAGCTCAACGGGAACGCCCTTGATCATGGCGAGCAGACCAAGCGCGAAGGCGATGTCGGTCGCCATCGGTATGCCCCATCCAGAGGAGGCGGTCGTTCCGTAATTCAGAGCGTAGTAGAGGAAGGCGGGAACGGCCATGCCGCCGAACGCCGCGATAACGGGTAAAAGAGCCCGCTTGGCGGTGCGCAACTCACCCAGCACGAGCTCGCGCTTGATCTCCATTCCAACGAGGAAGAAGAAGATGGCCATGAGGAAATCGTTGATCCAGTGTTGCAGCGATTTCTCAAGATGGAGGAAGCCGAGATTGAATGAGATCTCGGCCTCCCACAACCTTGTGTACCAGGCACTCCATGGAGAGTTCACCCACAGAATGGCGACGACGGCAGCCGCAAGCAGAAGCCATCCGCCCACTCCCTCAGTGTGGATGAACTTTTGTACCGGAAGCTCGAATGCGCGGATCGCAAGCGAACGGTCCTGAGTGGCTTCCATGGCACCACGGCTACGCGCGGGGAGCGCCATCTATTTTCTCCTTTCGAAGGGCATACATTGCGCCATTCGTCGGAGCCTGAGCTGTGGTCGCACGCGGCTTATTGATCACGATCTCGACCGCATACATCAATTCCACCGGATTACCCGATTGCAAGATGACGGAATGCAATCGCTCGGTTTCTCCAATCGTGGAAATGTTCGGTTGCACGGAGAGTACCGGAACCTGCCGCCGAAAGGCTTCTTCCAGTATAGTCGCGCGATCAGACCACGGGATCGTGTGGTCGAGAAGCAGCAGGTCGATGCGATCAGAACCCAGGCGATCTAATATCCCAGTCGTGCGCTCAGAAGTGGACACGGCAAAGCCTCTGCTCTCAAGAAGCATCTGCCTACTGTACCTGAGCGAGGAGTCGAGAGTTGCCAGCAGCACGCTTTTGCGCTCAACCATGCAGCACCTCGCTTTCGACGCCTGTAGGTGGCAGTGGAAATCCAAGGAAATCGTTAACGGACGCCTCAGTAGGCGCGTGCTCTGCTTCCAGCACATAAGTCCAATGAGTTCGAAATTGCCGGCACGTGAAGTGATAGCCGCGTTTGGGAACGAGCACTGCGACCCGAACCTGCAAGCGTCCGATCCGGTTCCGAAAGCAGACTCGGAGGGCCTCCAGTCGATGATTTCCGTCTTGAACGTAATACATCCCGTTCTCGGTCTGGTTCACGACCAAGGGAGGCACAGAGTGCCGGCATGCGAACTCTTTTGCCCAATAGCTCATCACGTCCCAGTGTTTCAGACCGCCAGCGGGACAGAGTTCTCCAAAACTAACGTTGCGAAATTCAATCTTGACTTTGTTCTTCCATGCTAACGGCGCGCCAGACCACATCCAAAGCTCGGCGCTGACGTCAGAGTAGCGGATGGGATTGTGCCCCCCGGATGCGAGATTGCTGCTCATGATTTCTCCTATTCGGCTCTACGAAGACAACGGCCGGCGCTGGGCACAACGATCCCCAGCGCAGATCATTCAGGGAGTTCGAAGGAGAAATCAACAACGTCGCGTGCAGGTGAGCGCCTGCAAATCGAAATCCACCAGAAAGGCAGATCGAGGAGAGAAACTGGAGTTAGCGAAGACAACCGCCGCCGTGAAAGCGAAGACCGAGTTAAGCGAGGCAAGCACCATGTAGAGATGCCGCATCAGCGATTTTCCACTGTTCGGCGGCGCTTCCAATGACATGATTGCGGGATTCACCAGAACGATGAATATCACCATCATCAGAGCCACCGAGATCGCGAACTGCATGAATCCCCGCATGTGGTGATTATGGTGTGTGAGGTTCTGAAGGTCAACGGCATTCCAGTACTGCTGCTGAACGACAACACGAGACTGCGAAAGTAACCGATTTCGCGCCGACTTTTTCTACTATTTTTTGCCGCCTTGTCAGTTCGCCGGGTGTTCTATACGATTTGAATAAGCGTCTATGCTGTGCCGTGGGGCACGTGTTTTTCAGGAACTCAAGTGTTGAGGACGGTAGCCGTGTCCAGCGAACAGGGTGGAATAAAACTGTCGCAGCCAGGCCCTGAGATTCGAACCTAAACATCCAATCTGTAAATCAACTAATTAGGAAGGCGACACCGATGCCAACTCAGGATGCAGGCGGTCCCACGAAAATCTCATCTCCTGCTGCCATGGTCGAGTCCAACACCGCGGCGAAGCGCGGTCCCACCGGCGAAGACAAACCCGCCGAGCAGCTCGAAATGTTGTGCGTGAATACTATCCGCACGCTCTCGATGGATGCCGTGCAGAAGGCGAACAGCGGACATCCGGGAACGCCGATGGCGCTGGCTCCGGTGGCCTACGTTTTGTGGGACAGATTTTTGCGGCACAATCCGCGCGATCCCAAGTGGCCGAACCGCGACCGCTTCGTACTCTCGAACGGACACGCGTCGATGCTGCTCTATTCCCTGCTGCACCTGACCGGCTACGATCTCACGCTCGACGACATCAAGCAGTTCCGCCAGTGGG
This sequence comes from Terriglobales bacterium, assembly GCA_038236965.1. GTDB lineage: Bacteria > Acidobacteriota > Terriglobia > Terriglobales > Acidobacteriaceae > JBBRZF01. The sequence goes on from JBBRZF010000037.1 coordinate 13,265, forward strand.
GATCGAAGACGCCGGGGCATCCTGAGTACGGACTTACCGCAGGCGTGGAGACCACGACCGGGCCGCTGGGACAAGGGTGCGCGAACTCCGTGGGCATGGCCATCTCGGAACGCTGGCTGGCGGCGCGCTTCAAGAATCTGGTGGACTATCGCGTGTACGCCATCTGCGGCGATGGCGATCTGATGGAAGGCATCTCGCAGGAAGCGGCCTCGCTGGCGGGACACCTGCGGCTTTCCAACCTGGTTTGGGTCTACGACAACAACCGCATCACCATCGAAGGCGGCACCGACCTGGCATTCAGCGACGACGTGGCAACGCGCTTCATGAGCTATCACTGGAACGTGCTTCACGTGAACGATGCCAACGATCTTGGGTTGCTGGATGCGGCGATCCGCACCGTCCAGAAAGAGACGGAGCGTCCGTCGCTCATCATCGTGGACAGCCATATCGCATGGGGCGCGCCAACCAAGCACGATACCGCCGGGGCACACGGCGAACCGCTGGGTGATGATGAAATCCGTCTGACGAAGAAATTTTATGGCTGGCCCGAAGACGCGAAATTCCTTGTGCCCGACGAAGTGAAACAGTACATGGGCAAAGCCATGGAGCGCGGCGCGCAGCAGGAAAAAGAGTGGAACGCCAAGCTCGAAGCCTTCCGCAAGGCGGAGCCCGCACTGGCAGCCGAGTGGGACCTCATGCACTCCGGCAAATTACCGCAGGGGTGGGACGCGGATATTCCCGTCTTCCCTGCCGACGCAAAAGGCCTCGCGCTGCGCGAAGCCAGCAGCAAAGTTTTGAATGCGATTGCCCAGCACGTGCCTTGGTTGCTGGGCGGAGCGGCCGACCTTGCGCCCTCCACTAAGACATTGATCGCGGGCGAAGCCGGCTTCGAGCACGACAATTACAGCGGACGCAACTTCCACTTCGGCATTCGCGAACACGCAATGGGCGGCGCGCTCAACGGCATGTGTCTGTCCGGACTGCGTCCCTATGGCGCGACGTTCCTCATCTTCTCCGACTACATGCGTCCGGCGATAAGACTGACGGCGTTGATGGACCAGCCTGTCATCTACATCTACACGCATGACTCCATCGCGCTTGGAGAAGATGGTCCTACGCATCAACCTATCGAACAATTGATGACCCTTCGGGCGGTTCCTCGATTGATCGAGATGCGTCCGGGCGATGCCAACGAAACGGCGGAACTCTGGCGCAGCATCATGGAGCTGAAGCACGAGCCAGTCGCGCTCATCCTGACGCGACAAAATGTTCCGACACTGGACCGCACGAAATATGCGGCGGCCTCAGGCGCGCGCAAAGGCGCCTATGTGCTGGCCGATTCCGGAGGCGAGCCGCAGGTCATCCTGATCGGAACCGGCAGCGAAGTGAGTCTCTGCGTGGAAGCCTACGAACAGCTTACGAAGGAAGGACTTCGCGTCCGCGTGGTGAGCATGCCCTCGTGGAAGCTCTTCGAAAAACAGTCGAAGGAATATCGCGACACGGTTCTGCCTCCTAACGTGAAAGCGCGCGTCTCCGTGGAAGCGGGGACGACTTTTGGCTGGAGCGAGTATGTGGGCAGCGAAGGCAGCATCATCGGGCGTTCAGACTTCGGTGCCTCGGCTCCTTACAAGGACCTCTACAAGCATTTTGGATTCACCATGGAACACGTAGTGACAGAAGCGAAGAAGGTCATGAAGAAGTAGTGCCGCTGCTCTCAACAAAGGAGAACTAATGCGAGTCGCTGTTGCTGCCGACCACGCCGGAGTGGTGGTCAAAAATCTGGTCGCCGACGAACTGCGCCGGTGCGGGTACGACGTTCTCGACCTTGGCGGCAACGATCCCACGACGGCGGACGACTATCCCGATTTCTCCAAGGCGATCGGCGAAAGCGTTCGCGATGGACGGGCCGAGCGCGGCATCCTTATCTGTGGGAGCGGCGTGGGAGCCTCGGTCGCCGCTAACAAGCTTCCCGGCGTCCGCGCCGGGCTTTGTCACGACACCTACTCCGCGCATCAAGGTGTGGAGCACGACGACGTCAATGTGCTCTGCCTGGGTTCGCGGGTCATCGGACCGGAACTCGCGCTGGAGTTGGCGCGGGCTTTTCTGAATGCGAAGTTCACGGGCGAAGAGCGGCATCTGCGCCGTCTCGCCAAGATCTCGGCGCTGGAAAAACTTTTCTAGAGGACTCCATGACCACATCGCAAATGAATAAGCTGACCATCGAGAGCGCACTGGCTGAACTCGATTCGAAACACATCATCTCGCGTATATGGAAAAAAGACACGACGGTGTGGAGCACGGACGAGGCGCACCAGAAGATCATCAGTAATGGACTGGGCTGGCTCAACGTTGCCGAGATGATGTTGGGCCGCGTCTCGGAGTTGACGGCCTTCGCGCAGGAGATTCGCGAAGCCGGATTCCGCTACGTCGTCGTTCTGGGGATGGGCGGCTCCAGCCTGTTTCCTGAGGTGATGCGCCGCACCTTCGGTCCGCAGACGGATTGGCCGGAACTGCTGGTGCTGGATTCCACGGTGCCTGCGGCGGTGCAGCGTCTGGACGAAGAACTCGACATGGAAAAGACGCTGTTCATCGTCGCCTCAAAATCTGGCAGGACCACCGAACCGCAGATGTTCTATCGCTATTATTTCGATCGCATGAGCAAAGCTCGCGGCGCGGAAGCGGGACAGAACTTCATCGCCATCACCGACCCGAACACGCAACTCGCAGGCGAAGCCGCACGCGATGGCTTCCGAAAAGTTTTTCTCAATCCAGCCGACATCGGCGGACGCTACTCCGCGCTCTCCTACTTTGGCATGGTTCCCTTCGCCTTGATGGGAGGCGACGTGGAGACGCTGCTCACTCGCGCGGTGGACATGGTAAAGGCCTGCCGCACGAAAAAGGTCGCCGAGAATGCGGCTGCGCGCATCGGCGCCGTGATGGCTACGAACGCGCTGGCCGGTCGGGACAAGATCACGTTCATAACGCCGGAGCCTGTGGAGTTCATCGGGCTGTGGATAGAACAGTTGATTGCGGAAAGTACGGGCAAGGAAGGCAAAGGAATCATTCCCATCGCAGGTGAGCCGCTGGGAGCGCCGGCGGATTACGGCGATGACCGCCTGTTCGTGTACATACACACAGAGGATTTTGCGCCGGCGGAGACCGAGGCGAAGCTGAAGGCGTTGGAAGCCGCGGGGCATCCGGTTCTGCGTCATGCGTTGATGGATGCGCTCGACCTCGGCGCGGAATTCTATCAGTGGGAGTTTGCGACCGCCGTCGCTGGTCATGTGATGGGCATCGATCCATTCGACCAGCCCAACGTGCAGGAATCGAAGGACAACACCAAGCGACTACTGGCCGAGTACACGTCAAATGGACGTTTGCAGGAGCAGATCCTTATCGCGTGCGACGACGAGTTGAAGGTCTTCACCGACAAGATGAATCGCGAAGCGTTGGCCTCGGAGGATGAGACTTTTGACGGCGTGATACACGCTCACCTGGCGCGAGTGAAGCCGGGCGATTACATCGCCATTACCGAGTACATCGACGAGACGCGCAATCACGACGTTCTACTGCTGGAACTTCGAATGGCGCTGCGGGCGCGCACCCACGCGGCCACCACTGTGGGATACGGTCCGCGCTTCCTGCACTCCACCGGACAGTTGCACAAGGGCGGTCCCGACACTGGAGTGTTCATCCAAATCACTTCGGAAGATGCGGAGGACGTGAGGATTCCCGACGAGAAGTTCACCTTCGGCGTGCTCAAGCAGGCGCAGGCGCTGGGAGATTTCGAGTCGCTAACTGCTCGCAATCGCCGCGCGATACGCTTGGATCTTGGGGGAGATATCGAAGAGGGCCTGCGTCGACTGATTGCGATCGTGCGTTCGGCGACAGTGAACCAGTAGCAAGTCAGGCACGCAAAGCGATCCAGGAGCATCCATGGCAAACACCGCACAATTCGGCGTGGTCGGCCTCGGGGTGATGGGGCAGAACCTCGCGTTGAATATCGCAGACCACGGTCACAGCGTGGCGGTCTGGAACCTTGAACCCGAATGGGTGGACCGCTTCGTAAAGGCAAATCCAGCGCAAAAGATTGCAGGGACAAAGACGCTGGAGGAGTTTGCCGCAGCGCTGAAGCGTCCGCGACGCATCCTGATGATGATCAAAGCGGGCCCGCCCGTGGATGAAATGCTGGCCAAACTTGCGCCCATACTTTCACCGGGCGACATCGTCATCGATGGCGGCAACTCCTACTTCAAAGACACGCAACGTCGCGAAGCGGAGATGCGCGCAAAGCAGATCAATTTCTTCGGCATGGGCGTCTCCGGCGGAGAAGAAGGCGCGCGCAATGGGCCGTCGCTGATGCCGGGCGGTTAGCGCGAAGCCTACGAACACGTGCGCGATGTGCTCGACAGTATCGCGGCTAAATCAGACTCCGGCCCTTGCGTCACCTACGTCGGCCCAGGCGGCGCGGGACACTTCGTGAAGATGGTGCACAACGGCATCGAGTATGGCGACATGCAACTCATCGCCGAAGCCTACGACCTGTTGCGCAAGGTGCTCGGACTATCCGCGCCAGAGATCTCCCGCATATTTGCAGAATGGAATAGCGGACTGCTGGAGTCGTATCTCATCGAGATCACCGCGCAGATTTTAGGCGTGATCGATGAGAAGACGGGCAAGCCGCTAGTGGACATGGTGCTGGACAAGGCTGGTCAAAAAGGAACGGGCAAGTGGACGGCGCAGGAAGCGCTCGATCTGGCGGTCCCCATTCCCACCATCGCAGCGGCGATCGACGCCCGCGCGCTGAGCAGCATGAAAGACCAACGCATCGGCGCTGCCGCGCTCTATGCCGCTCGTCTAAAACGCCGTTACTCCGCCGACAGGCAAACGCTTATCTCCGCTATTGCGCACGCGCTCTACGCCTCGAAGATTTGCTCTTACGCGCAGGGCATGAGCCTCATTCGCGCCGGATCGGACGAGTACAAGTGGGGCATCGACCTGAAAGAGATGGCGCGCATCTGGAAGGCAGGATGCATCATCCGCGCTCGCCTGCTGGACTCGATCATGAAAGCCTATGAACGAAATCCTGCGCTGCCCAACCTGCTGCTCGATTCCGAATTCCAGCCAGCCCTCGTCGTCGCCGAATCCGCATGGAGACACGTGGTGGAGACGGCTGCGTCCCTCGCGATCCCCATTCCCGCCATGTCGGCGTCGCTCGCCTATTACGACAGCTATACGTCGGCAGAGCTTCCGCAAAATCTTACGCAGGCGCAGCGAGACTTTTTTGGCGCACATACCTATCAGCGTGTGGACGACTCCACGGGCGCATTCGTCCACACGGATTGGGCTGCGCTGGTAGGCAACAGTACCGTCGGAGAGAAACGATGAGCACAGGAGTTACCATCACCTCGCCCGAGAAACTGAAGCAGCCGAACTTGCCTAAAGCCGACTCGTGCGTGCTGGTGATCCTCGGTGCGTCGGGCGACCTCACGCGCCGCAAACTCATTCCCGCACTCTTCGACCTGAACTGCGTGGGCTGCATGAACCCATATTTTCAGGTGCTTGGCATCGGGCGAACGCAGATGGATTCCGAGGAGTTCCGCAAACAGATGCACGACGCTGCGGCTTCTTCCGGCGACTCGCGCAACTTCGCGGAAGACCGCTGGGACTTTTTCGCCGAGAGACTGCACTACATGGCCGGCGACCTGAACGATCCGGCGCTTTACGAGCAGTTGAAGGCGCGCCTTGCGGAACTCGGCGATTTCGCGGGAACGCACAATCATCTCTTCTATGTATCCGTACCGGCATCGCTTGCGCCTCCTATCGTCGAAGGACTGGGCAAGTCCGGGTTGAACCAGAACGATAAGGGTTGGTCGCGCATCATCATGGAAAAACCGTTTGGCCGCGACCTGCAATCCGCGAAGGAGCTGAATTCGACCTTGCTGAATGCTTTCGATGAGAGCGAGATCTATCGCATCGATCACTATCTTGGCAAGGAGACGGTGCAGAATATCCTGGTCTTCCGCTTTGGCAACACGATGTGGGAGCCCATCTGGAATCGCAATTACATCGATTACGTGGAGATCACCGCCGCTGAGACCGTGGGTGTGGAATCGCGCGCGGCATTTTACGAGGAGACCGGCACGCTGCGCGACATGGTCGCCAATCACCTGTTGCAACTGGTGGCGCTCACTGCGATGGAGCCACCCATTGCGTTCGACGCCGACTCTGTGCGCGAACAAAAGGTGCAGGTCTTTCGCTCCATACATCCCATGACGCCGGAAGAAGTGGAACGCCGCACCGTTCGTGGACAATACGGCCCTGGAGTCGTCGACTCTGCGCCCGTGCCCGGCTATCGCGAGGAAAATGGCGTATCGCCCACTTCGCGAACGGAGACCTATGTCGCGCTGGAGTTCCACGTAGACAACTGGCGCTGGGCGGGAGTTCCCTTCTACGTCCGTTCTGGCAAAAGGCTGCCGCGACACGTCACGGAGATTCGCGTTCACTTCAAGCGCACGCCACAAGCACTCTTCGCGCGCACGCCGGACGAGGAGATGGACCCCAACATCGTGACCTTCACCATCCAACCGAACGAAGGCATCTCCATCTGGTTCGGGGCGAAACGTCCCGGTCCGCACATGAGTACCGCTCCGGTGCAGGCAAGTTTCCTTTACGAGAATGTGTTCGGCACGGAGACGCCGGACGCGTACGAAACCCTTTTGCTCGACGCAATGCAGGGGGACGCAACGTTGTTCACCCGTCGCGACGAAGTGGAAGCCGAGTGGCGCATAATCACTCCGATCGAGGAGGCGTGGGCAAATGCGCCCGCCCCGAATTTTCCCAACTATGCTGCCGGCAGTGACGGTCCCATCGCCGTGGAATCGCTGATCTCAGGCGATCACAGGGGATGGCGCAAACTTGCCGAGGAACCGACCAGTGGCAAGTGAGGCGGAAGTATTGCTCGTGGTTTCCGACGTCGATGGCACGCTGCTGAATGACCACAAGCAGCTCACGCACGCATCGTTGGACGCGGTGCAAGCCTTGCGCGAAGCCGGTGTGCGCTTCACCATCATCTCCGCGCGACCTCCGCACGGAGTGCTTTGGCTCATCCACGCGCTCCAGGTGACGGAACCACTGGCGGCGTTCAATGGAGGCGCGATCGTGTCGCCGGAGTTGAAGATACTGAAGGAGACCACGCTGCTTGAGTCCGATGCGCGACGGGCGGCCAGCTTGATTCGCGCGCAGGGCCTCGACCTCTGGATCTTTGCCGGGACCGATTGGTACGTCAGCAATCTGGAAGGCTATCGCGTGGTGGAACATGCGACCGATGTGGCGATGACTCCGAAGCCGATCACCTCCGACGATGTGCTGAAGAAAGCTGCGAAGCTGGTTGGCGTGTCGGCAGATTTCGCCAAGGTGCTTGCTTGCGAGACGGAGCTTCGCGCCTGTTGCAGCAAAAGTATTTCGGCATCGCGTTCGCAACCGCGCTACCTCGACGTAACCCACGCGGACGCCAACAAGGGCAATGCCGTGCGCGACCTCGCACAACTTATCGGAGTGCCGTTGGGAAAGGTTGCGACCCTCGGAGACATGCCTACCGATGCGCTGATGTTCCACGTCTCCGGCATAAGCTTTGCGATGGGAAACGCCGACGACGCAGTGAAGGCGCAAGCCACGCATGTGACCACATCCAACGCGAACGAAGGCTTCGCGCTCGCGCTGCGGGAGATACTGGCATCAATACAAGGCAATCTGAAACAAGGGGTTTGACCCCGCACTTAGAATCAGAACCGACTTTCCGGGGATGAAGAGCTGCTCTATGGAACATCTAGTCACTTCCGCCAATCCCGACAGCGTCGCGCGCGATGCGGCAACTCTCTTCACCGGGACCGCCGCGCACGCAATTCACCAGAGAGGCCGTTTCAATGTGGTGCTCTCCGGCGGCTCCACGCCCAGGCGTCTCTACGAACTGCTGGCGACGGACAAGTGGCGCAAGCTCGTGGATTGGAGCAAGGTACATTTCTTCTGGGAAGACGAACGCTACGTCCCACCGAGTGATAAGGACAGCAACTATCGCATGACGAACGACGCGCTGCTTTCGAAGATCGACGTGCCGGAAGCCAACATCCATCGCTACCTCACCGAGACCGGCCCGCCCGAGCATGTAGCCATGCAATACGAGCGCATGTTGCGCGAATATTTTGAGGTCGCAAAAACCGCCACCATGCCGCGCTTCGACCTGGTGCTCCTCGGCCTCGGCACCAACGGACACACGGCGTCACTCTTTCCCGGACGTCCTACTCTGCATGAGACCGAGCGCTATGTGATGGCCGACTTCATCGAAACTGAACCTCTGCAATGGCGCTTCACGCTCTCGGCGCCGCTACTTAACAATGCGCGCTTCCAGGCATTCCTGGTGACGGGCGAAGAGAAAGCGGACGTGATGCGCGAGATCCTCTTCGGAGCCAATGATCCCGAACGGCTTCCGGCGCAGCTCATCCATCCAACGAATGGATTCCTGACGTGGTTTGTGGATGAGGCGGCAGCAGCGAAGCTGTGATTCGCGGTGAGGAGAGAGCACGATGAAGATGTCTGCGTTGTTTGACTTGACTGGCCGGGGTGGCTGTCGTGACGGGTGGTAATGGCGGAATTGGTCGCAGCATAGCGCTCGGATTGGCCGAAGCCGGAGCTGCCGTCGCCGTGTTGGGACGGAACGACGAAAAGAACCAGCGAGTGCTCGCAGAATTGAAGACGATCGGTGTCCCATCGCTTGCCGTGAAGGTTGACGTCTCCGATCGCGACGGATTGGAGCCCGCGATCAACAAGGTCGAAAGTGAGCTCGGTGGCATCAGCATCCTGGTAAATAATGCCGGCAACGTCTCGCTGAGCGGCGGTGTGTTGCAGGAGCGGGCTGAAGATTGGGACAGCGTCATCGAGACGCAGCTCAATGCAGTCTTCCTTCTTTCGAAGCTCGCTGCCAAATCGATGCTGAGTCGCAAGACTGGAAAGATCATTAACATTGGCAGCATGTATTCGTTCTTTGGCTCCGGACTCATTCCCTCTTACAGCGCCGCGAAAGGAGCGATAGTCCAACTGACCAAGTCAATGGCCATTGAACTAGCCCCGCACAATATTCAAGTCAATGCCATCGCCCCAGGGTGGATTGAAACGGACATGACGGCGCCTGTAAAAACGATGCCCTTGAACGATGAGATTCTTGCGCGAACCCCAGCCGGTCGATGGGGACAACCGGAGGAAGTGGCCGGAACCGCTGTGTACCTGGCCTCGCGGGCTTCGGACTTCGTTACCGGTACGACGATTCGTGTCGATGGCGGTTACGCGATCCGATGACATTAGGAACGTTCAAGCCAAATCCGAACAATGCTTACCCGACATCCTGTCGTCGTTAGAGAGAGGTGCATTTTGCTATTCCCGGATTACCGCACTTGTTGCCCGAATTTGCCTTTCTCCGTGTCTCCGTGGTAGATGTTGATCTTCCCAAATTCTTGTCAAGGCCCTCCAAGCCCTCAAGACGACCTAACCTGCTCATTCCAAACCGAAAATATTCTGTCCGTAGATGTCCAGTTGAACCCCTCCAATCTGTCATACTAGATATAGAGATCAAACAAAGGCCGCGCCCACCAGCTCGGCCTTCTTTACTTGCGACCTTCGGGTTTCAATGACTCAATGACTCAATAGCCCAATGACTCAATGGCTCAAGCTAACTCCTTTGTTCTCTAGATTTCGCCACCTAAAGCCATACGTTTCAATATTTTAGCGACAACATCCCGCTAAATTATTGAAAACAAGGATTTTACAAAACTAGAGAACCAGGGGGGAGGGTGGAGGAGCCCCGCCGCGCACCACGATTTGGGCAAACAGCTCGCAATGCGATATCTTCAACGGATTGTTGGAGGACTCCTTGAAGCATCGTCAGCTATCGATTCGCTCCCTACTCGTCGCGCTCTTGGTTCTCACACTCGCTCCGCTCGTCCTGGCGCAACAGGCTTCGCCCGAGATGTTGCAGGGACTTCGCTGGCGCAGCATTGGCCCCTTTCGCGGCGGACGCACGCGCTCGGCCGCTGGTGTTCCGCAGCAGCCCAACGTCTTCTATATGGGCGTCTGCAATGGCGGCGTCTGGAAGACGACCGATTACGGACGCACCTGGCAGCCGATCTTCGACGACCAGCCAACAGGCTCCATCGGCGCAGTCTCGGTCGCACCCTCTGACCCGAGCGTGATCTATGTGGGCAGCGGCGAAGGTCTGCATCGCCCCGACCTTTCCGTTGGCGACGGAATCTACAAGTCCA
>JBBRZF010000038.1:0-23500 GCA_038236965.1 Terriglobales bacterium
ATCCGCGATTCACGCGTACCGCCTCTGTGGCTGACCTATTCCTGCAAATCCGCGTCGGCGCGGATATAGCTTTTCTGGGGGGAGTGATCAGTTACGCCCTCGAAAACGAGAGGATCAACAAAGAGTACCTGGTCAATTACACAAACGCCTCATTCGTCATCAAGGATGGGTTCAAACTTCCAGAAGACGGACTTTACTCTGGCTACGATCCTGCCACTCGAACCTACGACAAGAGCACGTGGAACTATGAAGGGAGCGGTGGTACATCAGAGAAAGCTGCTGGCGCTCCAGCCAAAGCGGGTACGCAACACGCCGCCGAACAATCTGTAGCTGGAGGGAAAAAGGGCGATGTCACACAACACGGATATGCAGCGGCCGGAACACCTCCACCTACGATGCCGGAGAACATCACCTACGACCTGACCCTTCAAAATCCAAGGTGCGTATACCAGTTGCTGAAGAAGCAGTATTCGCGTTACACCCCGGAGATGGTCGAACGGATCACGGGCATTCCTCGCGACAAGTTTCTCAAAGCGGCTGATCTTTTCACGTCGATCCGTAAAGACGGAGACACGAAGAAGGTCGCAACCATCGTTTACGCAGTTGGATGGACACACCACGGTTCGGGCACGCAGACCATCCGAACCGCTGCCATGCTTCAGTTGCTGCTGGGCAACGTAGGGCGTGCAGGCGGCGGAGTAAATGCCTTGCGCGGACACTCCAATATTCAGGGCGCAACCGATATGGCCGGCATCTTCGATATCCTTCCGGGATACCTGAAGGTTCCGACTCCAGCGGACGTCGACCTGAAGACGTTCTTAACCCGCACGACTGCCAAGACCGCCAAACCTCACGAATGGGATTCCTTTAATTACTGGTCGAACACCCCGAGGTTTATGGTTTCGTTTCTGAAGGCGATGTATGGCGATGCGGCAAAGAAGGAGAACGATTTCGCTTTTAGCTATCTTCCGAAAATCGACCGCAACTACTCGTGGACCGAGATTTGGGATGCCATGTATAAGGGCAAAATGAAGGGGTTGTTTGCCTTTGGTATGAACGGCGTCCAGATAGGTCCCAACACGCAGAAGAATATCGATGCGCTGAAGAAGGCCGATTGGCTTGTCGTCTGCGAGATCTATCCGGATGAGACCAGCGAATTCTGGAAGGGTCCGGGAATCTCTGCCGACGAGATGAAGAAGATCAACACAACTGTTTATCGGTTGCCTGGCGCGGGCTTCGCAGAAAAGGACGGAACGTTCGTAAATTCGGCGAGGTGGTTGCAGTGGAAGAACATCGCTGTTCCACCGCCGGGAGATGCGAGGTTGGATCAGGACATTCTGGCGCAAATCTTCCTGAAGATTCGCGAGTTGTATCAGAAGGAAGGCGGCAAATTCCCAGATCCGATACTAAACGCGTCGTGGAGTTACACCACTCCGCGGAATCCATCACTGTCAGAGATAGCCAAGGAAATCAATGGTCGCGCATTGGCTGATGTGGTAGACGAAAAAACGAATACAACAATCAAGGCCGGCCAACAGTTACCACTCTTCACCTTCCTGCGGGATGACGGAACTACCATGTCCGGCAATTGGCTGTATTGCGGCTCATGGACGGAAGCCGGCGCAATGACGCAGCGGCGCGGCACCGAGGATCCCTCAGGCCTCGGTATCTACCCTAATTGGGCCTGGTCGTGGCCGGCGAATCGCCGCGTTCTTTATAACCGCGCATCCTGCGATCTCACCGGCAAGCCGTGGGATCCTGACCGGAAACAGGTCTGGTGGAATGAAGCGTCCCAAAAATGGGTGGGTTCAGACGTGCCCGACTTCAAGGTTGATTCGCCGCCGAAGGACCACATGGGACCGTTCATCATGAATCCAGAAGGCGTAGGACGAATCTTCGTTCCGCTTGGCATGATTTCAGATGGTCCGTTCCCTGAACACTACGAGCAGGTCGAGAGCCCTACAGAGAATCCGTTACATCCGCAACAGTCCACTAATCCGGTAACCAAGAGATTTTCTTCCACCGCCGACAAACTTGGCACAACGGCAGAGGGATACACGATCGTCTGTACGACGTATCGACTCACCGAGCACTATCACTACTGGACAAAGAACAATCCAATGAACGTGCAACTCGTCCCTGAGCCGTTCGTGGAAATCCCCGCCGAGTTGGCGGACAACATGGGACTTCGCGGAGGCGAGAAGGTAAAAGTCAGCAGCGCTCGCGGGCACTACATCGCGAAAGCGATGGTCACACGCCGCATCAAGGGGATGATGATCAACGGAAAGAAAGTCTTTCAGATCGGGATCCCCATCCACTGGGGCTATCGCGGGATTTCCGAAGATGAGGGACGGACCGCGCTCACTTCGGTGAACTCACTTTCTCCCGCAGTCATCGATCCGAACGCATACACGCCGGAGTTCAAGGGCTTCCTCGTCAAACTCGAGAAGGCCTAGGAAAGGGGGTACGAAGATGAGCGATAGAACAACACTTCAGATAGTTCAAATTTCGGGCCACCCTGGTCCGGTACCCGGTAATGGCGTTCAACGTCAGGAACAAGTTTGCAAACTGGTCGATACCACAACCTGCATTGGCTGCAAGGCATGTGAGGTGGCGTGTGTTGAATGGAACGATCTGCCCTTCCAGCGCACTACTTTCGACAACACGTACCAGACGATGCCGGAGACGAATTGGAATTACTGGAACCTGATCAAGTTCAACGAGCACGAAGGCGAGGATGGCACGTTGCAATGGTTAATGCGCAAGGATCAATGCATGCACTGCGCCGATCCCGGGTGTCTGCGGGCGTGTCCGGCGGACGGCGCAATCGTGCAGTACTCCAACGGCATCGTTGACTTCCAGCAGGAGCACTGCATCGGCTGCCAGTACTGCGTCTCCGGATGCCCGTTCAATATTCCGCGGTTTAACTCGTCCACAAAAAAGGTGTACAAATGCACGCTATGTTCCGACAGAGTATCGGAGGGATTGGAACCAGCCTGCATCAAGGCGTGCCCCACTGGATGCCTGCACTTCGGTACCAAGGACGACATGAAGATGCTGGCCAACACCCGAGTTACGCAACTGAAGGAACACTACGGGATGGAGAAGGCCGGAGTTTACGACCCCGAGAGCGTCGGCGGCACCCACGTCTTGTACGTCTTGCATGACGCAACTACACCAGAACTGTACGGCGGTCTGCCGGCAGTCCCCAGGATTCCTCTCAGTTTCACGGTATGGAAGAGTTTCTTTAAGCCGCTGGGATTGGCGGCTGCGATGCTCAGCTTTTTCGGGGTTTTGTTCCATTACATTTTCGAGGGTCCTCGGCGAATCCAGCCTGAGTTGCCGGTGAAACTTAGCGAACCTCCGGCGAGGGGGAACCAATAATGGCTACTACGGTTAAGAATTTTGGTGAGGAGCCAAATCGCATCGATCGCTTGGGTCGCACGGTAGTCCACGAAGGGGAACTCCTGCGCCACTCGGTCTACACCCGATTCCTCCACTGGATGTACGGGATATTTTTCTTCCTGGCGCTGATGTCGGGCTTCGGCATCTACCTGCCTTGGATCTTTCGTTGGTTCACTCCGTTGCTTGGCGGCGGACCTACCACGAGGATATTGCACCCGTGGTTCGGGCTCGGGTTCGTGATCTTCTTTGGGCTGCAGGTTTTGAACTGGCGGAACCTGATGCGCTGGACAGAAGCCGATACGCGCTGGATGCGCAACATCAAGTCTTACATTCGCAACGAAGAGGCGGTGGAAGCCCCGGATGTCGGCTTTTTCAACGCAGGCCAGAAACTCCAGTTCTGGGAGATCGTGGGAGGATGTGTTGCCTACGTGATCACCGGTGTGATCATGTGGTTCCCCGAAATTTTCGGACGCATCGCGGTGGCTATCTCTTACGTGATCCATGACATTTCAGCCCTCATCATGCTCGCGGGAATCTTCGTTCATATTTACCTGAGCACGATCGGCGAACCGCATACCTTCCAGTCGATGACGCGGGGCACGGTGAGGGAAGACTGGGCCTGGACGCATCACCCTGCATGGTTCCAGCGCATCACCGGCCGAGACCCGCGTGTAGCCTTAGCAGAGAGACGCAAACGCCTTGTGGCAAGAGACGAATAATGACAGACAGGTAAACTTGGCGGCAGTGTCGCGCTGCCCTTTCATGACTCCGGACTTAGCCGTGACGTAGCTTCAAATCGATGAACTACTTTGCCTCTCATTTGTTGGGTATCCGTCTATTTAAAGCGTATCCAATCGGCGCATTGGTTGAACAATAGAGCGTCTTGTCATCTCTGCCTTACCCCGCCCGACGCAGGCGACGGCTGTCGATTCCGAGACGTTCCCATATTTTCGGTGGGCCAGTGTCATGACTCCTGCACCTACTCTGATACCCCCCCCCGAGTTCCACCCTTCCAGCTGTCCTTCAAAAATCTAGTTACGCAATCTTGTAGTTAAGCAGTTGCTAAACACATAGATTCGTGACCTGCGTCACCGCTATTGCTTCGGGACTCGCGCATCATCATCTTGCCGGGCCGAGTGTATATGGCCGGTGGGAGATTGATATGCATTTCATACATCGCTTTTTAGTTATTGCGCTACTGGCCTCTGCCGCTGCGGTGAGCGTCGCTGCTGCTGACAAGCCAGCCGATGGTAAGTCGCTTTACCGGAGCAATTGCAAAGTCTGCCATGACAAGGGTTCCAAGAATGGCGTCTATACGCCGATGACCTTGACCCAGGATCAATGGAGGAAGTTCTTCTCGACGAAATTGGTTCCCGCGCACAAAAATGCGGTCGACCAGAAGTCCGGGAAGAAAGTCCTGGAGTTGCTCACGCCCGAACAAATCAAATCGATCCAACGCTTCGCTATCGATCATGCCGCCGACTCGGAACAGCCGGCGACCTGCGGTTAAGCATTCATACTCATCGCTCATTGCGAGCATGCAAAGGAACATCTTTATGCGCAAAGTCGTTGCTAGTTGCGTTGCACTCATTATGCTGACGGGGTCCGGTCTCTGGGCTCAATCCAACGCGCAGGCTGCTCCCCAGTCTGCGACCACCACTCAAAATGCCGACCTCAAGACGGAGATCGAGCAGCTTAAAAAATCGATTGCCGCAATGGAAGCCCGCTTAGCCGAGCAGGAAAAAAAAGCTAGCGAATCCGCCACCGCACCTGCCGACGGAAAAGACACCGTTTCCACCACCGAATTGAAGAACGAAGTAAAAGAGCTGAATACCCGGTTGGCGGGTTCGGAGCGCAAGTCGGCTCTAGACCGCCTGAACTGGAGCGGTGATTTCCGTTTCCAGGCGCACAGCTACACCGCTCACATTCCGACGCACTTCGATGGCATGCAGATGCAGAACTACGTCGTGAAATCGCTCTTCCTGATTTCTCCGACAAGCCAGGGCGGCTTAGGCGTGGCCTTGGATCCGGCGATGTTAGGATCCGTCACCACAGCCCAGTTCACCGGGATGCTGAACGGAGCAGTGCAGGCCAACCCCGCACAGTACCAGGCCTTCACCAACAGCCTGACTTTCGCGCAACTCAAGCAGGCTTTCGGTTCCTTCCCGCCGTCCATGCAGCAGGGACTTATGGGCCTCTTGCAGCCGGCAACGTTGGTAAATGGCTATCAGGCCGACAACAACATCCTGTACACCAACCGCCTGCGTCTGAATCTTGATGCCAAGGTATCGGAAAACGTCAGTGTCACCGCCAGACTCAGCATGTATAAGGTCTTTGGCGATTCGACGGGCGTCCAGGTCTTCAACGGCCAAGCCACTTCGATGAACATCGACGGTACCACGACGCGTGTGCCGAACTCGGATATCCTGCGTGTTGAGCGTGCCTACTTTACTTGGAACAAGATTGCCGGTTCGCCCTTGTACCTCTCCATTGGTCGTCGTCCCTCGACCGATGGTCCTCCTGTGAACTTCCGTCTTGACGAGCCTCGTGGCGGAACTCCGTCCGGTGGTCTCATTGACTATCAGTTCGACGGGATTACCCTTGGCTATCACCTCGGCGAGAAAATCGCCCTTCGTGCTTGCTACGGTCTTGGATACGAATCTGGTTTCGGAAGTGGCGACGTTCTGAAGCGTCCTGCTGACCGTTTGAAAGACGTTCATTTGTTAGGCGGCAACTTTGATTTCTTTGCCACCGAAAAAAGCTTAATGCAGATAACCATTGCCAAAGCCTGGAACGTAACCGACGGCTTCAACGGCCAGATGGTTCTTCCCAACAATCCGCTGACCGGCGAACCAATACTGGCTCCGGTAGTGATGCGGTACACACCCTCTGCCAATCTCGGCGATATCAACCTGTATGGCTTGAACCTGACCAGAAGACTCGGACCGATGGACTTCTACGGCAGCTTCAACTGGACGAGCATACGGCCTAACGGCACCACCACCCCGTTCGGTGGATTGATGGCCGATCCCTTCGATACACCAGTGAACCGAGAGGGTCACATGGTAATGGTGGGTGCACGGTTTAGTGTTCCGAAGAACGACGGTCGCACGAAAATCGGTGGAGAGTTCAACCAGGGATCGAAATACTGGTTCAACTTTGCACAGGCAGAAGACGACATCATCGCTCCTAAAAGCAGCACTCGTGGAGAGGTGTATGAGACCTATCTCACGCACCGCATCAGCGAGCACTTCATCTTTAAAGCCGATTACATTCATTACAACTACACCTACTCGGGTTCGGGGTGGCACGTGCAAGCTCCCAAGCGGCTTAGCGAAACACCGCTCCTGGGCTTCCCGACCTACGACAAAGCCAACATGGTCACCGTTGGTCTGACCGCTCGGTTCTAAGAGTTTCCTCCTGATGAACGGGGTCGGTTTCGGCCGGCCCCGGCAGTACAACCGAGTAGCAGAGTAGGGGTTCATGATGACTATTTCCAGACGGCAGTTCCTCAAAGGTACA
Source organism: Terriglobales bacterium (assembly GCA_038236965.1). Classification (GTDB taxonomy): domain Bacteria; phylum Acidobacteriota; class Terriglobia; order Terriglobales; family Acidobacteriaceae; genus JBBRZF01. Next base: position 6,928 of record JBBRZF010000038.1, read on the forward strand.
GGTGTGGCCGCGGCGTTGGGTTCCGTCGCCGGTGCACAGACATTCACTCCCGGGACCAAAGGCGGCAAACGTGTCGCGATGGTTCCAACCAATTGCGAGATGTGTTTTTGGCGCTGCGGTGTGATGGCCGAGGTCGCCGACGGCAAGGTTCTGAAGTTACAGGGCAACCCGCATCATCCCTTGACGAATGGCAAGTTGTGCGCCCGGGGAAACGCGGGCATAGCGCTCCTCAACGATCCTGATCGGCTCAAGTATCCGCAGATTCGGACCGGTGAGCGCGGCGAAGGAAAATTCAAACGGGTCTCGTGGGACGAAGCGTTGGACTTTCTCGGTGCGCGTCTCAAGGAATTGAAGCAGAAATACGGTCCAGAGAGCGTTGCCATGTTTCCTCATGGCGTGCACTCAGGCTTTTTCGCCACGCTGATGAAAGCCTATGGCACGCCGAATTCGGCGGAGCCTGCCTTTGCACAGTGTCGCGGACCTCGCGACATCGGATATCAGCTCACCTTTGGACGCCCGGTGAATTCGCCCGAGCCTGTCGATCTGGAAGAGTCGCAATGCATCGTGCTGATCGGCAGCCATATTGGAGAGAATGTTTTCACCTCGCAGGTTACCGCATTTGCCGACGGACTGGCGAAAGGCGCGAAGCTCATCGTGGTCGATCCACGCTTTTCTACAGCCGCGTCCAAAGCGAACTGGTGGCTGCCCATCAAGCCGGGCACAGACACGGCATTGTTACTTGCGTGGATGAACGTGATCGTTACCGAAAAGCTTTATGACAAAGATTATCTGGACACTTATGCCAGCGGGTTTGCAGAACTCGAAGCTCATGTAAAGGACTACACGCCGGAGTGGGGCGAACGCATCACCGAAATTCCCGCCGCGCAGATCCGCGACACGGCACATGCCATGGCAGACGCCAAGCCGGGTGTCGCCATTCATCCTGGACGGCACGTCACCTGGTATGGCAACGACACGCAGCGGGCACGCGCCATGGCGATCCTCACTGCGCTGCTAGGCGCCTACGGACGTAAGGGCGGAATATTCCTGCCCACTAAACTCGCGCAAGGCAAGATTCCTCTACCACCCATGCCGGAGTCCGAAAAGGGACGCGCCGACCGAATCGGCAATCTCTATCCGCTCGCATCCGAAGAGGCGCATGGCCTTACGCAGGGACTCATCGAGACAACGCTCAGTGCGAATCCCTATCCGATCAAAGGGTGGATCGTCTACGGGCAGAACGTAATGGAGAGCATACCCACGCGGCAGAAGACTCTGGAAGCAATCAAGAAGCTCGACTTCATGGCTGTGGTCGATGTTTTGCCGATGGAGCAGACGCGTTATGCCGACCTGGTTCTGCCGGAGGCGACTTACCTGGAACGCTATGACCCGCCGGCTATCGTCACAACGGCAAAACGTCCGTACGTTTCCGTTCGACAACCCGCAGTGGAGCCGATGTACGAATCGAAGCCCGGATGGTGGATTGCCAAACAGACTGCCAAAAGGCTCGGCCTGGAAGCCTACTTCCCGTGGACGGACCCTGATGATCATCTGCGCCGCCTGATTGCTCCGATGAATATCAATGAGTCGGAACTGAAGTCGCTGGGCGCGGTGTCATTCCCTGGCAAGCCTTACATTGAAGATCGCGCCGAGAGCGACGGACCGCTATTCCCAACACAGAGCGGGAAAATAGAACTGTCATCCTCGGTTCTGAAAGATTTGAACTTCGATGCCATCCCCAAGTACGAAGCCGTGGAGGAGCCTCCGGCAGGATTCCTTCGCCTGATCTATGGGCGTGCGCCAGTACATTCCTTCACGCGTTCGGAGAACAACGCCTGGCTTGACGATCTGATGGCTGAAAATCCCGTCTGGATCAGCACAGTAGCCGCGCAGAATCTGGGAATGCACGACGGTCAGCGTGTGGTGCTGGAAAATCAGGATGGAGTCAAGAGTCCGGTGATCACTCTGAAGGTCACAACGGCAATGCGCAACGACGTTGCTTATACCGTGCATGGCTTCGGAGCCCAATCGGCGGGCCTGAAGAAAGCGAACCAGCATGGTTTTTCAGATACCGCGCTGATGACGCGCATCGCCATCGACCCTCTCATGGGTGCTACTGGCATGCGCGTGAACTTTGTCCGCGTGCTTACGGAAGAGAAGGCATAGGAGCAGCGATATGGCGCGATATGCAATGGTCGTCGATAAAGAGAGATGCGTAGGTTGCCAGTCCTGCACTGTGGCCTGCAAGTCGGAGTGGGATGTGCCGAACGGACATGCGCGAACGCGAGTGCGGTCGGCGGGGACGAACGGCACATACCCCAATTTTTCTTCAGTATTCTACGTATCGCAATGCAATCACTGCGATCATCCCACCTGCGTTCCTGCCTGCCCGACGGGCGCGACAACCCAGGAACCCAATGGCATCGTAACGGTGAACACGGATCTTTGCATTGGATGCGGTAGTTGTGTTGTGGCTTGTCCTTACGGTGCGCGGTATGTGAGTCCCGCAACCGACAAAGTGGACAAGTGCGACTTCTGCGCGGCGAGGGTAGAGCAGGGCAGAGAGCCCGCCTGCGTTGAGACCTGCCCGGCAAAGGCGAAGATTTTTGGGAATCTCGAAGACACAAGCGGAAGAGTATTTGACCTTGTATACCGTAAGGGAGCTCGACGCTTTGAGACCCGCGAGATAGCTCTCGGCCCTAACGTGTACTACGTCGGGAAGCAGGAACATCTCGAGATGGCCGCGGCGTCGTTCTCTCCGCAACCGCCTCAGATATTAGCGGCTGGTTTTGTCTGGACTAAATTGGCTAAGAAGATGGTCTTTCTTGCCGTAGGTGCGACCTTCCTCGGACAGGCCGTCGCTTTCTTCCGCCAGCTCTCGGTTGGCGAAAAGCAATTCGAAGACTAGGGGGCCAATATGCCATTCGAGACGATTCCCGCAATTCCCTTGCCGCTGACCGCGCATCAAGCCGAGGTCATGGTGCAACATCAGATCAAGAAGCACCATGTCGCGATCGTTCTTCTGCATTGGTTCAATGCAGTCGTGTGGATGCTCGAACTTGCAACTGGCTCAGCCCTCGTCGTCGCGCCGGGCTACCGATTCATGCCCATCTGGTACATCACCTTGATGCAACAGGCACTCGGCACAAGTGCCAATTTGCTGAGGCTACATATCGCAGTGGGGCTGATATGGACCTTTGTGTTTCTGGCTTATGCCATCTTCGGGTGGAAGCACTATCTGCATACGGAAGTGCTACGGAACGAAATAGGTATCGACCGCGATGACATTCTCTGGCTTAAGATCCGTACCTTGAAGCTCTTGAATCGCACCAAGGCCCCGTTGCCGCCGCAGGGCTCTTACAACGCGGGACAAAAGCTTTACGCACTCCTGGTGTATTCGATGGTGCCGGTCATTATGCTTACCGGACTTATCATGACCTTCCACTTGATCAGTACGGCCCTTGTTGCGTGGGCAATGGTTCTGCACTTCGTCGCGGCTGGGATGGTCGTCTCGGGCTTGCTTGTGCACGTTTACATGGGTGCCGTATTTCCAGAAGAGCGCCCGGCCTTCTACTCCATGATCACTGGCCTGGTAGATGAACTCTATGCCTATCGTCACCACTTCAAGTGGTGGCGCGAAGTTAAGATCGAAGAATTGAAATGGGCCCACGCCATCGATGATGAACCCGTGAAACCCGGGTCCGCCACGCCTGACGAAGAAGCGGATTCCGCTCTGAGATCGTAAGAATTGTGACGGATGAACTGGACTAAAACGAACTGTTTCGAAACAATATATGTACAGCAATTCTTTGACCGAGGTGAAGGCATGGCCGGCACAGCCACTGGGGTAACTCGAAAGAAAGCTTCGCAACAGGAAATTGACCGAATGGTGTTTGACCGCCAGGCGCAGATATGCAAAGCTTTCGCCAGCCCTGTAAGACTCCAGATACTGGACCTCGTATCCAAAGGGGAGTGTTCCGCGGCAGAACTCCAGGAGAAGTTGAGCATCTCCAAGGCGAATCTTTCACAACACATGGGAGTCCTGAAGGCCGCAGGCGTTGTTTCCACGCGCAAGGAAGGGCAGCATATCTCCTACTTGCTGACATTCCCGGAGGTCAAAGAAGCGTGCCAGTTGATCCGCAAAGTTCTCTCCGCGCAAGTTCAAGGCGCTTACAAGATGATGCAGTAAGTCTCGCAAATCTTGTTCCCTTCCTCTCGCGTGTGCAAAGTCTAACGAGGAGTTGGCATTGAACCGAGAGATTTTGGGCGTCATCGCATTCGTGCTGGCGTACTTTGCAATCAACCGCTGGGTGTTGCCAAGGCTCGGCGTGGCCACATGACTTGCACCCACCAAAGGCCGCGGGCTGGCCGAGGACAAAACAAGACATGGAACTTCGTGCGAACGAGAGTAGTGCGAGGCTCAAAGCACTCGCAACCCTGAACGCCACTCGGCGCGACTTTAGCTCCTTCTTGCTTGCATTGTAGTGAACAGAAGTAAATCTGCCGACCCTCCTGCTCGCTCCTTCCTGCGGCATTATTTTCATCTACTTGCATTCCACAGCTTCGACATCAGCATCAAACACCCGTGAGGAGCAAAATTATGAAACTGTTCGTAATTCTCGGAACATTATTGCTCGCGTGCACCAGCATGGTTGCACAGAGCACTACGCCCCCACCTTCAGGAAAACCAACTGACATGCCACCCGGCATGAAGATGGAATCTGCCCAAAAGTCTCACGACATGTCTGACATGAAGAGTCACATGGAGGAGATGAAAACCGAAATGGAGCAGATGAAAACGCGAACCGAAAAAATGCGGACAGACGCAGAAAAGGTTCAAGACCCCAACACAAAAGCGGCGCTGCTCGATAATGCGGACATGTGGGACCATTTCATGAGCCAGATGCAATCGCACATGGACATGATGATGAACGGCGGAGGCATGCACCACGAGGGCATGATGTCAGAAAAGAAGGGCACGACGCATGGCACGATGCATGGCAAGACGCCTAAAGCTCCCAAAGCGGGTGAAAAAAGCGACACTACCCCGAAATAATTGTCGTCACAATCAGGCGGCCACACGCAGTGGCCGCCGCTGTTTCGCGGATTGCTGAACGCTCGGAACAAGGTAAGTCTCTGGAAAGAGCATCATTGTATTTTTCAAGAGATTTTCAGTTTTGCTCACCTTCAGCAAACAATTTGATAGATACTTAGGTTTCTCAAGGTTCTTTCCGGGGACGGGATCTTTCACCGCATTCCAACCTAAAGTGAGGAATAGTTTTATGAAGTACTTTGTTTTGTTTTCGGCGCTGGTGCTGGCAATCGGACTCGTTGCTTGCGGCGGCGGCAGTAGTAGTACTACTTCACAGACTTCTTCGAATCCCGCTACGGGCGCGTGGTCAGAGACTCTCTCTAGCCCTTCGGCCCAGCCGTTGGGATCGTTCACTTTCAACATGACACAGAACAACACTATGCTAAACGCCAGCGGCATGAACTTCAGCACCATGAACAGCTTGGCGCAATGCTTTGGAGCTGGCACGGTTATGACTGGCCAAATGGGGCCTGGAATGATGAACGGTGGCAGCACGACGATCACAATGTCCTGGACCGCACCAGGTACCGCGTCCACCAATACCCTCACCATGCAGGGGACGATGGCGACGGGCATGGGTTCGGGTTCCGGGACGTTTACGATGGTCGGCCAGACATCTGGTTGCAGCAGCCAGAGTGGCACGTTCAACATGACGCACACTAGTAATACAATGATGTAAGTGGCGGCAAGCCACTCAGATGTCTGATGGCGCGTGACGCAGGTTGTGACTTCCGTCACAGCGGGCCGTCATCAAAGCGGGTTAAAAGAGAGTATGCGGATCTGGTACAAATTCGTTTCAGCAAGTTTGGTGCTGATGGCCTTGTTGGCGCCATCGCTCTCGCTGGCGCTTTGTGCCCCGCATTCTGCTGGCTCGACTTCGATGCACTGCCCGCCCGATTGTCCGATGATGGCCATGCAGGCACAGCAGCATGGAAGTGTGCTCAGTTCGAGTGAGCCACAATCCTGCTGTACCATCAAGAGTTCGCCCGCCGCTCCGATCACGGAATCAACCACTGCTGCTCCTGTCGTGGTAGTTGTTCCGTCGCTGGTTGTGGACTACAGCCAACCCTCCGTTCCTGAAGTTACGGAAGCGATTGTGGCCTCTCCACCTTTGCTCCCCGGCAGTCAATCCCTACTCTGTACGTTCCTGATCTAGTCGCTCTTCTCGCGTCCTGAACTTTACACAGGCGTATGTACCCGTGTATTCACCGGGCATTTCAACGACGAGAAGAGAAGGCCATGTTCCCTAAGAAGTCCTGTAGGAAATTATTCGTATTTCTGTTTATCGCAGTTCTCGCAGCCACGGCGCAGCAACCGCAGCCGACTCCTGTAACTCCGGCCGCACAATCCGTACTTAGCCTGGACGATGTAGTCCGCGAAGTTCTTGCCGTCAACCCTGCGATCGCAAGTTCACGCCACACCATTGAGGCGCAGCGCCGCCGCATAACGCAGGCTGGCGCGCTCCCCGATCCCAACCTCACCGTCTCCTGGATGGGCGACCCCGTGCCGTTCAAGACGCAAAGCATGGATCCGTCGAGCTATCGCGGAATCACCGCGATGCAGATGTTCCCGCTGGGCGGCAAGCGCGAGTTGCGCCGGGAGATGGCGCGTAAAGAAGTTGTCGTCTCCGAAGCCGATAAGACCGCAACCGAACGCCGGCTCGTTGCCGAAGCGAAGGCGGCCTTCTATGACTATTCATTCGCCGACAAGGCGCTGACCATCACTGCGCGGAACAAGGCCCGTCTGCAGCAACTCGCCGAAATCTCCGAAGCTCGCTATCGAGTCGGCAAGGCCATGCAGCAGGACGTTCTGCGCGCACAAGTCGAAGTGTCGATGTTCCTTCAGCGGACGGTGACCCTGGAGCAACAGCGCTCGATCGCTGCCGCGCGCCTGAACACGCTCATGGGACGCCCGGTTGACGCCTCACTCCCCCCTGCGGCAGCGGATCTCAAGAAAGACACACTCCCCGACCTCTCCGCGCTGCTCCCGATCGCCGAAACTGGAGACCCCATGCTTAAGCGTGAGCAGGGCATGGTCGAACGCAACCAGGTCGCCATCACCATGGCGCAGAAGGAATTCGTGCCCGATCTTTCGGTCGGATATATGTACCAGCAGCGACCCGGCATGCCCGACATGAACGGCATGCAATTCACCATCAATCTTCCTATCTTCTACCGGTCAAAACAGCGTGAAGGCGTTGCCCAGGCGAAGCAGGAACTCCTCGCCGCCGAACGCAGTCATGATGCGCGGCACCTGGAACTCACCTACGAACTGAAGCAGATGTATGCGATGGCCGTCGGTGCAAACAAGATGCTGGACCTCTACAACGACGCCATCATTCCCCAGGCGGAATTGGCGTTGCAGTCCGCGCAATCGTCCTATTCTGTCGGAAACGTGGACTTCTTAACGCTCGTCACCAACTTCACGACGATCAATGGATACGAGGTCGACTACTACCGCCAACTCGCGGATTACGAGATTGCGCTGGCGCGTATGGAAGCGCTTACCGGCGATCTGGGCCAGGCCAACACCAAGGAGACAAAGTGATGGAAAGCCATACCAAAAAGATTCTTCGTATTTCCGCAGTCGTGGCCGTGGCCGTTCTGATCGCAATCGTTTTTGTAGGTGGCAGGTTCCTGAAAACCAAGTCCACCAGTGCGCAGACTGCGCCGCAATCATCGGGCGAGCGCAAGGTTCAGTACTGGTACGACGCAATGAATCCGCAGCACACCTACGACAAGCCCGGCAAAGCTCCAGACGGCATGGACCTGGTTCCAAAGTACGCAGAAGAACAACCAGCGGCAGCCGCCAACAGCAGCAAGAAGGTCGTCTTCTGGTATGACCCGATGCACCCGAATTACAAGTCCGACAAGCCAGGCATCGCTCCCGACTGCGGCATGGACCTGGTGCCGATGTACGAGGGCCAGGGTGCAATCGAGAACGGCATGATCAAGGTCGCGCCCGAGCGTCAGCGCGCACTGGGTGTTCGCACTTCGGTAGCCGAAGAGAAAGTCATCTTGCGCACGGTGCGAACCTCCGGACAGATCATCGCCGACGAGACCCGCATCGCGCATGTCCACGTAAAAACTCAGGGATGGATCGAAAAGGTCTACGTAGATTTCGTCGGACAGCTTGTCCACAAAGGACAGCCGCTGTTCACCATCTACAGCCCCGATCTGGTCGCCACGCAGGAAGAGTATTTGATCGCCAAACGCGGCCAACAATCGCTCGGCACTTCGTCCTTCAAGGAAGTCGCGCAAAGTTCGCAATCACTGTTGGCCTCCGCTCGCCAGCGACTTCGCCTCTGGGACCTGAGCGAAGCGCAGATCAAGCGACTCGATGAAACGGGTGAAGTAAACAAGACCATCACCGTCTACTCTCCAGCCACAGGCTACGTCACGGACCGCAAGGCATTCCCTAACGTCTCCGTCAATTCAGAGACGGACATCTACACCATCGCCGATCTCTCGCGACTCTGGGTCGTCGCCGATGTGTACGAATCCGAGATGCCATACGTGAAGGTCGGACAGCCGGCAACGATGACGCTGAGCTACATCCCCGGAAAAAGTTATAAGGGACGCGTCACCTACAGCTATCCCACTCTCGATCCGCAGACGCATACCGCGAAGGTGCGCATCGACGTCGCAAACCCCGGCCTCATGCTGAAGCCGAATATGTTCTCCGACGTCGAACTGCAGATCACCTACGGCAAGCACATCATTGTTCCGCAAGAGGCCGTGCTCAATAGTGGCAAGACGCAAAGTGTCTTCGTCGTCCACGAAGACGGAGCCTTCGAGCCTCGCGAAGTGACCGTTGGCCCGACCGTCGATGGCAACACCATCATTGAGTTCGGCCTTGAAAAAGGCGAAACCATCGTGACCTCTGGCAACTTCCTGCTCGATTCAGAGAGCCGCATGAAGTCAGCCGTCACCAGCGAAAAGAAGCAGTAGGGGAGGCGACATGGAAAGCACATTGCTACTGCCGCCTACTCGTATTGAAGTCCTTACGCCGCCAACTTCGGAGTGTCTCGATGATTAACAAAATTATTGATTTCAGCGCCAACCACAAATTCATGGTGCTGATACTCATCGCAGTGGCAGCCATCTTCGGTGTGCACTCGTTGATGAACACCAAGCTGGACGCGATCCCCGATCTCAGCGATACGCAGGTTATCGTGTACGGCAAGTGGGACCGCAGCCCTGACATTATCGAAGACCAGGTCACCTATCCCATCACCTCGGCCTTGCTCGGAATGCCCAAGGTGAAGGACATTCGTGGCTTCTCGGATTTCGGCTACTCCTACATCTACATCATCTTCGACGAAGGCACCGACATCTATTGGGCACGTTCGCGGACGCTTGAATACCTCAGCTCGATCACTCCTAAGCTACCCAAAGGGGTGAGTATAGAGCTGGCAAAGGACGCGACCGCCGTTGGCTGGGTCTATCAATATGCCCTCGTCGATGAGACCGGCCAGTACAGCCTCGAGCAGATGCGCAGCTATCAGGACTGGTATCTGCGCTACGCATTGCAGGCTGTGCCGGGAGTTGCCGAAGTGGTTCCCGTCGGCGGATTCGTTCGCGAATACCAGATCAATATCGACCCCAACCGCCTGCTTGCCTACAAGCTCCCCATCAACATGGTCACCGACGCCATCAAGAAATCCAACAACGAAGTCGGCGCCCGACTGATCGAGTTCTCCGGACGCGAATACATGGTTCGCGGCAAGGGATACATCAAGTCGCTCGACGACATCGGCAACATCGTCGTAATGACGAATCCGCAGTCTGGCACACCCGTGCGCGTGAAGGAGATTGGGACTGTGACCTTCGGTCCCGACATGCGCCGCGGCGTCGCCGAACTCGACGGACGCGGCGAAGTCGTCGGTGGCGTCGTCATCATGCGCTTTGGCGAAAACGCGCAAAAGGTGATCGAGCAGGTAAAAGCCAAGATCACCGAGCTCCAACCAACACTTCCCAAGGGGCTCAAACTCGTCAATACGTATGACCGTTCCGATCTTATCGATCGTTCCATCGACAACCTCAAGCACACTCTGCTCGAAGAATTGATCATTGTCAGCCTGGTGATTCTGATCTTCCTCTGGCACTTTCCCAGCGCGATGATTCCCATCATTACCATCCCCATCGCCATACTGCTTGCCTTCATACCAATCCAAATGTCGGGCATGACGGCGAACATCATGTCGCTCGGAGGAATCGCCATTGCTATCGGCGCAATGGTCGATGCCGCCGTAGTGGTTGTGGAACAGACACATAAAAAGCTGGAGCTATGGGAAGCCGAAGGTCGCAAGGGAGATTACAAGGACGTCATCGTTTCTGCCGTCAAAGAAGTTGGCGGACCAAGCTTCTTTGCCTTGCTCGTCATCGCCGTATCTTTCCTTCCGGTCTTCACCCTGGAAGCCCAGGAAGGCCGCCTCTTCAAGCCACTGGCTTTCACGAAGACGTTTGCCATGGTCATCGCCGCGGTGTTGGCCATCACGCTCGACCCTGCGATGCGGCTCATCTTCACCCACATGAAGGAATACAAATTCCGGCCTGCGTGGTTGTCGCGAGTCGCGAACTCTCTTCTTGTTGGAAAGATTCACAGTGAAGAGAACCATCCCATCAGCCGTCCTTTGATGAAGCTCTATCACCCCGTCGTCGAGTTTGTACTTGAATATCGCTGGCTCACCATCGGCGCAGCCGTTTTGCTCATGGCGCTCACCGTCCCGGTGTACATGAAACTCGGCTCGGAATTCATGCCGCCGCTCGATGAAGGCACGCTGCTCTACATGCCGACCACGCTGCCGGGAATTTCGGTCGGCCAGGCTACCAACATTCTTCAGGAACAGGACCGCATCATCAAAACTTTCCCTGAAGTTGAGCGAGTGTTTGGCAAGGCAGGCAGAGCGGAGAGTGCCACCGATCCCGCGCCCTATTCCATGATGGAGACCACCATCATCCTGAAGCCGCATGAACAATGGCCAAAGCGTAAACGATGGTACTCGGACACCGCTCCGCACTGGATGCAGGGAGCGCTCGGACGTTTCTGGCCCGACCACAAGACAACGAACGAACTCACCTACGGCCCCGGTGGACTGAACGAAGCGCTCAGCTTCCCGGGTGTCGCCAATGCCTGGACGATGCCGATCAAGGCTCGCACCGACATGCTCACCACTGGCATACGAACTCCCGTCGGGGTGAAGGTGCTGGGCTCCGATCTTGCGGAGATCGAACGCATCGGCCGCGACATCGAAACGGCCCTCAAGCCTGTCCCCGGCACCACCAGCGTCTTCGCCGAACGCACCACCGGCGGATACTTTCTCGACTTCGATTTGAAGCGGGATCAACTTGCCCGCTACGGTCTTACCGTTGAAGAAGCGCAAGACGTATTGATGTCCGCGGTAGGCGGCGACCCGGTTACGACCACCGTCGAAGGACGCGAGCGCTACCCCGTGAACGTCCGCTATCTGCGCGATTTCCGCAGCGACATTCAATCGCTGGAACGCGTGCTGGTAACCACGCCCTCGGGCGCGCAAATTCCGTTCGGACAGATCGCAACCATCTCCATGAAAAGCGGCCCCGGAATGATTCGCGACGAGAACGGACGCCTCAGCGGATACGTCTACGTCGATGTCTCCGGGCGCGACATCGGCAGCTACGTCCAGGACGCACGCAACGCCGTCTTGCAGAAGGTGAGCGTGCCTGCCGGTTACCAGATCGTCTGGAGCGGACAGTACGAATCCATGTTGCGTGTCCGTGAACGCCTCAAACTCGTGCTGCCCATCACGCTGCTGATCGTCTTCCTGCTGCTGTATGCGAACACAGGCTCAACCGTGAAGACCGTCATCATCCTTCTTGCTGTGCCGTTCTCGGCTATCGGCGCTGTCTGGATGATGTACTGGCTCGGATACAACATGAGCGTCGCCGTCTGGGTCGGCCTCATTGCACTGCTCGGTGTCGACGCCGAAACTGCGGTATTCATGCTGCTATATCTCGACCTCGCTTATCACGAGGCACGGGACAAAGGCATGCTAAACAGTTGGGACGACCTGCGCGAGGCCATCGTGCACGGCGCCGTGAAGCGTCTGCGTCCAAAGATCATGACGGTCGCCTGCATGTTCTTCGGCCTGCTTCCCATCATGTGGTCCACCGGAGCAGGAGCCGACGTAATGAAGCGCATCGCCGCCCCGATGATCGGCGGCATCGTGACCAGCTTCATCATGGAACTGATCGTCTATCCGCCCATCTTCGCTATCTGGAAATGGAACTGGGAAGTAAAGCCTGCGCTCGCGCGCAAGGCCGAATCCCAAGTAATCGTTCACGCTGATTAGAAATATCAGGAACTAACTTCAAGGAGTCCTTTTATGAAAACGAAATTGTTCACTGTCCTTGCACTTGCTCTTACCATCGCGATGCCGGTGTTGGCGTCCCAGACTTCGCTCACTGGCGTCCTTACGGATGACATGTGCACGAAAAAACATATGTCGCCCGGCAAATCGAATGCCGATTGCGTTCGCGAATGCGCGAAGCACGGCGCGAAGTACGTCGTCGTCACCGGAGGCAAAGTTGTTGAGCTACATGGAAAGCAGGAACAACTCAGTGAGTTCGCGGGACAGAAGGTGAAGATCACCGGCAACCTCATCGGCAAGTCGTTGACAGTGTCCTCGATCGAGGCTGCCCAGTAAGGGAGTCGCGGGTGCAGAACGCACCCGCATTCCCCCTCGAACTCGCTTCCGTACCTTGGCGCGGCGCACGTCCTACTTGGCAACTTCAAGCATCGTGGGAATGTTTGTGCAGGTGCGGATGCGAATGCATCGTGCTTCCGTGCTTGTGGCGATGCTCATGCACAAGATTCGCCCGCAGCAGCAGTTCCGTGTCCGCCAGGATGCTGGTCGGCGTGCCCGTGGCAATGATCGCCCCCGAGTCCATCACGTAAACGATGTCTGCTATTTCCTCCAGCATCTCCAACTGATGGGTCGCGGTGATGATGGTCTTCGTCGTGCTCTTCCAATCCTGTATCAGGTCCACCACGCGACTTTGGCTACGCGGATCCAGCGCCGCCGTAGGCTCATCCAGCAGCAGCACCTCGGGATCCATCACCAGCACCGATGCCAGCGCGACCTTCTTCTTCTCGCCGCCCGAGAGCCTGTACGGAGGACGTTCCCGCAGCCCATCCAGATTCATCGAGTTCATGGTCGCATTCACCCTTCGCAGCACTTCTTCTTGCGACAAGCCCAGTTGCAGCGGTCCGAAAGCGATCTCGTCGAAAACCGTGGGATTGAAAAGTTGTACATCGGGGTTCTGAAACACCAGCGATACCGCGCGCCGGAACCGCGCGTTGAACTCCGCATCGTTCAGCGATCTCTGCGTCAACGCTTCTTTCTGGAAAAAGATCGACCCGCTCGAGGGCAGATAAAGCCCGTCCAACATTCTTAACAGCGTGGATTTGCCCGAGCCATTCGCGCCCACCAGCGCGATGCGCTCTCCCTTCGCAATCGTCAGTCGCACACCGCGCAGCGCGGGTATGCCGTCGTAATCAAAGCTCACGTCGTCGAGTGTGAAAAGCGCTTCCACCAGTTACCTTCCCGCCCATATTGCCACGACCGCGCACGCCACAAAAGCCGCAACTCCCACGCCATCGCGGAAACGAAATTCAAAATCGTGCAGCAGATGCACTTCCCCGAGGAACCCCCGCGACTGCATCGCCAGAAAAACCTCGTTGCTCAGGTCGATGCTCTTGCTCATCAGCACCCCCGCCGTGCGCGCCAGCACGCGACGCTGTTCCCCCGCCGGCAGAGTCCCTATCACCCGGCTCTGTCTCGATTCGAACATCTGCTGGGCAACTTCGATGAAGAGAAAAATATAGCGATGCGTCATCGCCAGCATGGCAATCACTTCCGTTGGCACCCGCAACGAACGTAGCGCCTTAAGGATGTGCGTCCACGGAGTGCAAAGCACCAGCGTCGTCGTCAGCGTTACCGCCGTCTCCACGCGCAGCACCAGCAGTCCCGCCGTCAAAACTCCCTGCGCCGTTATCGAAAGAAAGCCATTGCTCATCACCACGCGTCCCGGCGTAGTGAACAATGCGGGAATCGCAATCATCCCGGTGAATCCCAGCACGATCAACCATACCCGAAGAACCAGCGTCTTCAGCGGCACGCGCGAAAGCAGCGCCAGCGCGCATGCCATCACGAACAGCACTCCCACGACCTCTATCCGCCGCGACGCCGCTACCGCAACTACCAGCGTCAAAATTCCTATCAACCTCGCCCGCGGATCCAGCGCCTGAAGCAGACCCCGCCTGCCCGCCACCTCTTCCGAGATCAGCGCACGCGAAAGCGCGCGTGTGAAACTTCGCAACGTCGCCTCTACCGCCGTGTGGCCCTTCATCGTTCACGTCCCGTTTGCGCGCCCTTGCGCCGGGCGAACAAAAGATACACAACGAACAGCAAGCCCACTCCGAACATTCCCGACAACGCATAGCCGAATGGCTCGCTCTTGATGAACGAGGGGGCGTACCTCGGAAACGGTGCCGTCCAAAAGGAAGCAAGCCGTTGCAGTCCCGAGGGCACAACCTGCGCCATCCCGCCGCTGCCGCTCAACTCCGCCGCAGACCATTCCCCCCACGCCGTTCCCGTCGCCAATATGCCCAGCGGAGTAAGCACCATCAGCAGCGCGGTGGCTATCCACAACCCGCGAAGACTTCGCTCGCCCAAAGCCGCCTGTCCCGCCGCTGCCACGCCCATTCCTTTATCCAGCAGCAGTCCGGGATTCGACTTCTGCAGAAACGCAACCATGCCCGCCGTTATCGCCGCCTCGGCAATCCCGGCCAGTGTCAGATGACCAATCATCATCGCCGGCACGGCGATCTTCAGTGAGTAGGGAGCGTACAGCGGAGTGCCCATCGCGTCGTGGAACAAGAGCGGCTGTATTCCGAACTCGATGGCCGTGAACAACG
The DNA here is from genome assembly GCA_038236965.1 of Terriglobales bacterium. GTDB lineage: Bacteria > Acidobacteriota > Terriglobia > Terriglobales > Acidobacteriaceae > JBBRZF01. The sequence goes on from JBBRZF010000038.1 coordinate 21,980, forward strand.
CTGACGCGTTAATCGCGACGTAGCCCGCAATCGCCGCCGCGATAATCTGTCTCTTCGGATTCCTGTCGCCCGACGCGGCCAGCGCCTTGTAGCAGACGTGCGCCACCAGCGACCCCACGATCGCCATGTTGAAACAGTTCGCGCCCAACGTCGTGATGCCGCCATCTCCGAAGAACAGCGCCTGTATCGCCAGCGCTATCGAAATAGCAAGAATGGACCCCGACGGTCCCAGCACGATGGTCGCAATCGCGATGCCCACCGCGTGTCCCGTAGTCCCGCCCGGAAGCGGCAGGTTGAACATCATCAGCACAAAGGAAAAAGCTGCGAAGACCGAGATGAGCGGGATGGCCCGGCTGAAAAAGACCCGCTTCACCCGTTTCAGCGCCGTGTACCAACCGCCCACCGAGCAGGCGTAAAGCGTCGCGCAAGTAGATGGACTCAGGTATCCATCGGGTATATGCATGCGTCGCCAGACTCCTCTTCCCTGAGAGCTGCTGTCAATCGTAAATCAACTCCAACATAAGGGTACACGGCGTCCATCCACAAAGCTCTACCCGCATTCGCCCATCTCCCCTCTTGCACCGCAGTCGCTCCATTGGTTTTCACAACGGGTTCGTATCAGGGCAGTCAATACTTGGCGATTCATCGCCACCTGTTTAGGGGAGTTAGCGACGACAAGGGTGTTTATGGGGAGTAATCCAACGCATCAAGCGATTACCTCCGGTTAGCCCGTCAACCAGGGAGGAATCTGGCAATTGATACTTCGTCCAATCTTTACGTTCCGCAAGCCGAATTTTTACTCGAGCAGTGATGCGACTTTCGCCAGCATCTGGGGTGGAGGCACCGGTTTCGCCAGCACTTCGAACTTATATCCTTCTTCCTTCGCGCCTTCCAGGAGTTCCTGCGTATCGGCATTGCCAGAAAACAATAGGACCTGGCAGCTCGGATAAGAATTTCGGATGATCTTGGCCATTGATATGCCGTCCAGGCCAGGCATGATGACATCGGTGACTACCAGCGACGGGCGATGGGCTGCGACGAAAGCCAGTGCTTCCTCACCGCTGTACACGGCGCTCGCGTTGTAACCGGCTAACTGAAAAATGATAGCCAGAGTATCGGCGATAGCAGGCTCGTCATCGACGATCAGTATTCTTGCGTTCTTAGCAGCCGCCATCGGAGCCCTTTGCCGCGTGCTGACGTCGCGCGATCGGAAAAACAATCGAGAATGCGGTTCCTCTTCCGGGTTTACTGCGAACCCGAATCGTTGCACCGTGCTTATCGGCGATCTGCTTCGAGACCCAGAGTCCCAGGCCAGTCCCCACCACTTCCTTAGTTGTAAAGAATGGTTCGAAGATCTTCGGAAGTTTTTCCGGAGGAATGCCAGAACCAGTATCAGCAATCGTGAGGCGCACTCCCTGAGTTTCGTTCCTCCCAATCGAGCGGGAGATGCGGAGCTGTATCTTGCCTGTGTTCGGCATGGCATCCAAGCTGTTAGAAAGCAGGTTCGAGACGATCTGCTGA
>JBBRZF010000039.1:0-23458 GCA_038236965.1 Terriglobales bacterium
ATTTCTCCAATGCACCCCCACTGAGTACACCCATGGACAAGAAGTGTCAGCATCCGCGCGTGCAAATCGTTGCTCGCGAAGAAGACTCCGAATACGTTGAATGTATCGAATGCCGCGAAGTCTTCGAGTCCAGCGAATTTAAAGACATGGCGATAGAAGAGAGTTCGGACGAAGAAGCCTAGCCCTGAGCGAAAGGGCGAAGAGAGGGCGTGCAGTCCCGCAAAGGGTTGAAGTGTGTGAGGGCGAGTGGGAAGAGTAGTGAGTTGTGAGTAGCGAGTGAAAGGCAAGTCAGAGCAAGAGCAAAGGCAAAACCTTAGGCGAGCGTTGCTCGCCTGCCACGGACGAGGGCGTCCGGGCCCACGCGAGGAAAGTCTCAGGGGGATGTGCTTCTTGGCTTGTTGGGTTGGGGGAGCTTTGATATGGTTTCATCGTCCTCGAGTTGAGTCTTTTGCCGAGGGTATACGAAAGAGGCATTTTCCAGATGCAGCCCTTGGCGCTGGTGGTTGACGACTCCATGTTGATACGACACGCGGTTTGCCGCTTCTTTGAAGAGCGGGGATTTTCCGTGGAATCGGCTACGAATGGCTTGGAGGCACTGGAAATGCTGAAGAGCGTTAGCCCCGACTTGATCGTGACAGACCTCTCCATGCCGAAGATGACAGGAACGGAATTGATCACGGCCTTGAAGGAAAATGCCGCAACGATGAACACTCCGATACTGGTGCTGGCAGCCAAACAATCAGGGGCACACCCACTGGAAGAAACGCGCGCGGATTTCGTCATATTCAAAGACATCGACATTCAAGAGCAACTGGAAGCCGCGGTGAGTGCGATCGAAAAACGGTAGTGAGCAGGGAGAAGTGAGTGGGGCAGCGCTTGGGCGCTGCCTTTTGCTGTTGGAAAGACCGCGAGCGAGGGCGCTCGCGCCACATCAGGCAAAGACAAGAGCAAGAACTAGGCGAGCGGGCTCGCCTGCCACGGACGGGGGCGTCCGTGCCCACGCGCGCAGAATCAAAGGCAAGGCAAAGTCCCGATCATCGTTAATTATTTGAGTTGGAGGGTGGGGTCGATGGAGAGGTCGTGGGAGGCGAAGTTTCGTTCCAGCCATTTTGGATAGGCGGCGGCGGCGATCATGGCGGCGTTGTCGGTGGACATGGGACGCGAGGGAAAATAGACGGGCAAGCCGGACTGGAGCGCGCGTCGTTCAAAGGTGGCTCGGAGTTGCGAGTTGGCGGCGACGCCTCCGGTAACGAGGATGGTGCGGACATCGTATTCGGCGGCGGCGGCGAGAGTCTTGATGACGAGGTCGTCGACGACGGCGCGCTGGAAGGATGCGATGAGGTCGAGGGTCTGTCGTCCGCAAAGGTTGGCGAGCTCTTCGGGCTTGGCCTTGGGAGTGGCGGCCATGTAATGGCGCCGAGGTTCGATGAGGCGGCTGACTTCGTCGTGCGTTTCGACGTAGCGAAGTACGGCGGTCTTGATGCCGCTGAAAGAGAAATCGAATTCGGGGCGCAAGGCGACGGGGCCGTGGTCATTGCGATCGCGATGCTTGATCTGCGTGGTCGGGAAATTGACGCCCTGTGAATCGCCAAGTTGGGCGAGTCGGTCGATGACGGGGCCGCCGGGGTATCCGAGGGCGAGAAGTTTTGCGACCTTGTCGAAGGCCTCGCCAGCGGCGTCGTCGCGCGTGTGTCCGACGTTGTGGTAGGACCAGGAATTTCCGCGCTGCTCGACTAGATAAAGATGCGTGTGTCCGCCGGAGACGACGAGGGCGAGGACCGGGAAATCCAGTTGCGCGTTTCCGCGCTGGCGCTGTTCGAGCAGGACGGCGTGGATGTGACCTTCAAGATGATTGACGGCGATGAGCGGCTTGTTGAGCGCGTAGGCGAGCGTCTTGGCGTAGGTGACGCCGACCAGCAGCGCTCCGGCGAGTCCGGGGCCGTTGGTGACGGCGAGGGCGTCAATGGATTCGTAGGAGTGTCCTGCTTGTTCGAGAGCGCGGCGAACGACGGGCACGATGGCGCGCAGATGTTCGCGCGAAGCGATTTCCGGAACGACGCCGCCGTAAGGCTGGTGCGTGGGAATCTGCGAATAAACGACGTTGGAGATGAGTTCTTCTCCGGCGCGGACGACGGCAGCGGAGGTTTCGTCGCAGGAACTTTCAATGCCCAAAATGAAAGGGGAATCCATAAAAGCAATTCTAATTGGGTAATTTGTAATTTGGTAATTGGAAGCAAGCCAAGGAGATGTCGGAAGTCAGGCGCAACATCATCTAAGATGAAAGGTATGAAGGCTGGGGCGGTTGAGATTGTGAGGAGGTTGCGGGAGCACGGGCATCAGGCTTACCTGGTGGGGGGATGCGTGCGCGATCTGCTGCTGGGACGCGAGCCTGCGGATTACGACGTCTCGACCGATGCGACTCCGCAGCAGGTGATGCGCATCTTTCCGCAAACCTATGAAGTGGGCGCGCAATTCGGAGTGGTGCTGGTTCCGGTGAAGTCGGTGATGCGGGAGAGGGAAGTCGCACGCCTGGATTCGGACGGGCAGGATGGCGGCGAATCCGACGCTGAGACTTCATTACTAAAATCGGACGGGCAGGCGGAGGAGCACCCGACGGGGTATCCGGAGGAACATGCCGGGGCGATCGAGGTAGCGACGTTTCGCAATGATGGCGTGTATCTGGATGGACGGCATCCGGATGCGGTGCGCTTCACGCTCGATGCGAAAGAAGATGTGCAGCGCAGAGACTTCACCATCAATGGGCTGATGCTGGACCCGCTGGATGGCGATCGCGTGCTGGATTTTGTTGGCGGCGAGGACGATCTTCGTGCGGGCTTGGTGCGGACGATTGGGCGTCCGGAGCGACGGTTTGGGGAAGACAAGTTGCGTATGTTGCGCGCGGTACGTTTCGCAGCGCGATTCGAGTATGAGATTGAAGCGGAGACGATGGAGTCTATACGGGCGCTGGCTCCGGCCATCGCGCAAGTGAGTCGCGAGCGAGTGCGCGACGAGTTGACGAAAATGTTGACCGAGGGTCATGCGAGCCGGGCATTCGAATTGCTGGATGTGAGCGGACTTCTACATGAGGTGCTGCCTGAAGTCGAGAGGATGAAGGGCGTTGCGCAGCCTCAGCAATATCATCCCGAGGGCGATGTCTGGGTGCATACGCTGTTGCTGTTGAGCAGGCTGCCTGCTGCGTGTCCGCGAACGCTGGCCTGGGGCGCGCTGCTGCACGATGTGGGAAAGCCAGCGACATTCAAAGTTGCGCCGGACAGGATTCGCTTCGATGGGCACGTGGAAGTGGGTGTGCGCATGGCGGAGGAAATTTGCGCGCGGCTGCGATTTTCGAATGACGATACGGAACAGGTTGCGTCGCTGGTGGCGAACCATATGCGCTTTGCCGACGCGATGAAGATGAAGGAATCGACGCTGAAGCGGTTCCTGCGTCTGCCGAAGTTTGACGAGCATATGGAACTGCATCGCATCGATTGCCTGGGAAGTCATGGCAATCTTGAACTGTATGACTACACGGCGGAGAAAATGCGGACGATGCCGGCAGAAGAGATCCGTCCGAAGCCGCTGATAACCGGGAACGATTTGATCGCCGAAGGGTACACGCCGGGACCGCTGTTCACGGAGATTTTATCCGCGCTGGAAGATGGCCAGTTGGAAGGGACGCTGAAGGACCGTGAGTCGGCGATGGAATTCGTGCGCGAGATGTATCCCGCGAAGTGAGCTCACGTGTGCGAAGGACAGAAGAAATAGAAAGCTGCTGCGCCGAGTGCGACGACGAGTAGCGCGAGCAGCAGGTCGCGCGTGAGTGGGGAGTAGGGAACAAGGACAAAGGCAAAGTCAAAGTCAAAGGCAAGAACTAGGCGAGCGTTGCTCGCCCGCTGCGGACGGGGGCGTCCGGGCCCACGCGAGGCAAAGGCAAAGGCAAAGCAAAGGCAAGGCAAGGGGCAAGAGCAACGGCAAGTCAACGGCAAGTCAAAGGCAAGGGCAAAGGGCTGATAGAATTCTGGCTGGATGGAAACGATTCGTCACACGTTGCAACGCATCATGGCGGAGTCGCTGAAGCGAATGCCGGCGGCAGAGGCCGTGGTGGAAGCTTGGCCGATGGTGTGCGGCGAAGCGGTGGCGCGGAATGCGAAAGCCGTGTTGTTTGACGAGGGCGTGCTGACCGTGGAAGTGCCGGACAAGACCTGGCGCGCACAGTTGCAGGATATGAAGTTGCAATATTGCTCGGCGCTGATGAAGTTGAGTGGACATCAAGTTGAGCGGATCGATTTCGTGCTTGTGGCGCGAAACAGGACGGAAGATGAAAGTAACGGACAAAGATGTTAGCTACGTGGCCGACCTGGCCAACCTGGAACTGACGGAAGCTGAGCGCGGCAGGATGCAGACAGACCTGAACTCCATCCTCGGCTACATCGACATGCTGAACGAGCTGGACACAAGCAACGTGGAGCCGCTGACGCAGATTTCCGCCATCTATGCGCCTTCGGGAGCAGAAGCGAAGTCGGGCAGCGAGCAGTTTGCGTATGCGCTTCGTCCGGATGTGGTGCAACCGAGTCTCTCGCGCGAAGACGTGCTGCGGAATGCGCCGGAGACGGACGGCATACTGTTCAAAGTTCCCAAGGTCATCGAGAAGTAGGCGGCGGAAAGACATTCATGGACATCAATGTATTGACGATTGATTTCGCGCGCGACCTGGTTGCGCGTAAGCAGACTACGGCGACTGCGCTGACGGAGAGCTTTTATAAAAAGATAAAAGCGGAAGACCCGCAGGTGGGCGCGTATCTGACGGTGTCGAAGGAGCGGGCGTTCAAGCAGGCTTCGAAGATCGACAGGATGGCCGACGCGGGTGAGGAATTGCCTCCGCTGGGCGGCGTCCCTGTGGCGATAAAAGATGTGATGATGACGCGCGGGATTCGCACGACGGCGGGTTCGAAGATATTGGACGAGTTCATTGCGCCTTATGACGCGACGGCCGTGACGAAGATGGAAGAGGCTGGAGCGATCATCTTGGGGAAGTTGAATTGCGATGAGTTTGCGATGGGCTCGTCGAATGAAAATTCGGGATTCTTTCCGGTGAAGAATCCGCGGGATTTGACGCGTGTTCCGGGAGGTTCGTCGGGCGGAGCGGCGGCGGCGGTGGCGGCAGGAACGGCCGTGTGTACGCTGGGTTCCGACACGGGCGGATCGATTCGGCAGCCAGCGGCTTTCTGCGGCGTCGTGGGATTGATGCCGACGTATGGACGGGTATCGCGTTATGGATTGATTGCGTTCGCATCGTCGCTCGACCATATCGGGCCGATGACGAAGTCGGTGAAGGACGCGGCCATCGTGCTAAAGACGATTGCGGGACGCGATGCGCGGGATGCGACGTCGGCAGATGTTCCGGTGCCGGATTATGTGGCGGAGATCGGGCGCGACCTGAAGGGATTGCGGATCGGCGTGCCAGCGGAATATTTTGGCGAAGGTCTGGATGACGATGTGAGGGCGTCGGTGGAAAAGACGCTGGAGATGTTGAAGCAGGCAGGGTGCGAGTTGGCGCCGATATCGCTGCCGAACACGAAGTACGCGATTCCGACGTATTACATTGTGGCGACGGCGGAGGCTTCGTCGAACCTGGCGCGGTTTGATGGGGTGCGCTATGGGTGTCGGGATAAAGAGGCGCAGACGCTGAGCGAAATCTACCGGCGGAGCAGGGACAAGGGATTTGGGCCGGAGGTGAAGCGTCGCATCATGCTGGGCACGTACGCGCTGAGTTCGGGCTACTACGACGCTTATTACCTGAAGGCGCAAAAGGTCCGCACGCTGCTGGTGCGGGAGTTCGAAGAGGCGTTCACGAAGGTGGATGCCATCGTCACACCGACGACGCCGACAGCGGCATTCAAGTTGGGAGAGAAAGCTGATGATCCGCTGGCGATGTATTTGAACGACATCTTCACGGTGACGGCGGACTTGGTGGGGATTCCGGGAATCTCGGTTCCGTGCGGGGTTACGAGGGAGAATCTGCCGATAGGATTGCAGGTGCTGGGCAAGCACTTCGATGAAGGCACGATACTGCGGATTGCTCATGTGGTGGAACACGCGTGCATGCCAGTGCTGACGACCCAGATGCAAAAAGCATAGGCTCAAGTTTGCGAAGGAAGTTCGGAGGGCGACTGAAGAGGTCGCCCTTTTGCTTTGCGAGGCAGACGGCGAGCCAAGTTCAAGAGCGGGAACCACGAAGGACACAAAGGTTTCACGAACCACGACCTTTAAAGATTAGATTTCGGTTCTTGCCCTTCCCCTAAGTTTTCCCTTTGTGTCCTTTGTGGTTCAGTTTTTGATCTCGGTTTCAGATTTATTTTCTCGCCTGTGTTGTCGTCCTGTGGATTTCCTTTTCAGTACGTTGCGATTCGCATCATGCGCATAGAAATACAGCAAGGGCGCTGATTTACTCGTAAATCTCTCATTCCACAAATACAACTCTCGATTCTGCCTTGTAGTGATGCAAAACGTAGCGGAGTTATGCAACAAAACGGTGCGTTGCGGAATACATCATGTGCTTGCGGTTTTGGTTGTAAATGTCGCTTAAATTCATTGTGTATATGGAGTTACGAGTTTTTGACCCAATGGCACTTAGTTCGGCTAGGGAAGTGCTTTTAGTGAAGGCGTGTTGCGAATGAATTTTGAATGACCTTCGCAACTGAGTCTTCATAACAAAATTTCTGGAGGTAGAGAGATGACAGTTCTTCTGGTTCTTGCAACGTTCGTAGGTTTCCTTCTTATCGATTTCTTTATGAGCAAAGGCAAGCAGCCTGTGTTCGCCACCGAAGTAGCCGTACGCAGAGATACCTCCATGCCGCGCTTGGTGCCCAACGTGGTTGGCGGGTTCAAAGTTCCTGAGAACCTCCGCTATCATCCGGGTCACACGTGGGCACTGAGCGAGAGCCCGAACCTGGTTCGCGTAGGCATCGACGATTTTGCCGCGAAGCTGACCGGGAAAGTGGAGAGCGTCTCCTTACCTCAGCGCGGACAGTGGGTTCGCCAGGGACAGAAGATCCTGAGCATCAGGCGCAATGGCGTGACCGTAGATATGCTGAGCCCGATTGAGGGCAGCATCGCCGACGTGAACGATGCAGTGACTCGCGATCCGGAAGTCGCCCGCCAGGATCCTTACGGCGAAGGCTGGATGGTGACCGTGCAGTCTCCCGACCAGAAGACGAACTTCAAGAACCTGATGGGCGGAGCGTTGGCTCGCTGGTGGACCGAGGAGTCGGCTGGACGGTTGATGAAGCGCATCCCCAACGTGATGGGCAACCTGGCCCTGGCGCAAGACGGCGGCCTGGCCTCGGACGAACTCGGCAACCAGATTCCCGCCGAGCAATGGGACAAGATAGCTCGCGAGTTCTTTCTCTCGTAATCATCTATGACTCTCATCCCTCTTGACTTATGTCGATAGGAAGAACTTGCGGGCCGCGCCGAAAGCGCGGCCCTTTTTTGGGCAGGACCGTCAGTGTCCATGCGGGTTTGGAGGCGGAAAGGCAGCTCGGCAGAGTGATTGTAGTCACAAATCAGGGTGATAGCAGTCACGGCTGCTTCGCCCGTTAAACGCTGACACTGTAAGAGCAATCAAACACGCCTCGTCCGTCATGGGTATTCATATGCAAACTGGCTGCAAACCGGTCTCCTGCAAAGGTGGCCAACGCCCATCCTCGGGGAGGCGAACATGATGCTCGCGTATCGGCTGGTGAAGTTGATCGAAACGCATTCGGAAGGACTAGCGCAGTCATTGCGCGAAAAGATCGTGTCGAGCGATAAGACGCGCGATTACGTGAATGTCCCTGACGAAGAGCTGACGCGCGTCGTCTACGAGATGTATCGCAATCTTGGCGAGTGGTTGTTGGGAAAGACGGAAGCAGACATCGAGAAGCGTTACACCGCTATTGGCGCGCGACGGGCAGAGCAGAGGGTTCCGCTCAGCCAGGTGGTGTGGACGATCATGCTGGTGAAAGAGAACATGCTGGAATATCTCGGCAAGCGGGACGTGTTGGAGCGTCCGGCGGAGATTCTTGGCGAACTCGAAATACTGCAACTGCTCGAACAGTTTTTTGACCGCGCCGTGTACTACGCGGCCCTAGGGCATGAGCGCTCCCGCGCAGCTCAGCCCGTCCGATAAGCGTGGGTAGAAGAGAGACTTTGATGTCTTGGCAGGATGACTACCGGAGCAAATTAACGACTCCGCGCGAAGCAGTCCAATGTGTTGAGTCGGAAATGCGAGTTTTTATCCACCCAGGCTGTGCGGAACCGGAGGCGCTGGTGGAAGCGCTGATGGGACGCGCTCCTCATGTGCGCGATGTCGAGATCGTGCACATCCTCACCATGGGGCGTGCGGATTACATCGCGCCCGAAATGGCCGGACACTTCCGCCATAATGCATTCTTCATCGGCGGCAACGTACGCACCGCGGTGAACGAAGGACGCGCCGATTACACGCCGATTTTTCTGCACGAGATCGAAGGTCTGTTCGAGCACGGCGCCATGCCCATCGACGTCGCCTTCATCCAGGTTTCGCCGCCTGATTCGCACGGATACGTTTCGCTGGGCGTCGGCGTGGACATCACCATGACGGCCGTGAAATGCGCCCGTCGGGTGGTGGCCCAGGTGAACACCGAGATGCCGCGCACCTATGGCGACTCCTTCATCCATACCCGCCAGATCGATGCCTTCGTCGAGATCACGCAGCCACTTCCGCAACTCAAGAAGGGTGATGGCGGTCCGGTCGAAGAAGCGATCGGCAAGCACGTCGCCGGATTGATCGAAGACGGCTCCTGTCTGCAACTCGGCATTGGCGGAATCCCCAACGCGGTGCTGAAGAACCTGATGGACCGTCGCGATCTGGGCATCCACACGGAGATGTGTTCGGACAACGTGATTCCCCTGATCGAGCGCGACATCATCAACGGACGCCGCAAGAACTTTAAGCCGCGCAAGATCATCGTCGGCTTTGTACTCGGCACCAAGCAGCTGTTCGAGTTCGTGCACGAGAATCCGCTGTTCGAATTCCAGCCGAACTCTTATACCAACGATCCCTGGCAGATCGCGCGCAACGACAACATGATCGCCGTGAACTCCGCTTTGCAGATCGATCTCACCGGACAGGTTTGTTCCGACTCGGTGGGTCGCACGTTCTACAGCGGATTTGGCGGGCAGGTTGATTTCATTCGCGGCGCAGCTCGCAGCAGGGGCGGCAAGCCGATCATCGCTCTACCGTCCACGGCGAAGGGCGGCACTATTTCGCGTATCACTCCCACGCTCAGTAGCGGCGCGGGTGTTGTAACCTCGCGTGCCGACGTGCATTACGTGGTCACCGAGTTCGGAGTTGCATTTTTGCACGGCAAGACCGTGCGTCAACGGGCTGAGGCCCTCATCGAGATCGCTCATCCTGATTTCCGGGATGAACTTTATGAAGATTGCGCGCGTTCGGGGTGGACTCGTCGCGAAGCAGTTTCGTTTGCAGGTGCGAGGTAAGAATGGCAAACCCACCAAAAGGCAAAGTTGTCATCGATTCCGAGGAGTGTAAAGGTTGCGGGCTATGTGTCGAATCCTGCCCGACCCACCTTCTCGAACTGGAACCTGAGCTGAACGCCTATGGCGTGCATCCCGCCGTTTACAAGGGCGAGGATTGCAATGGCTGCGGGATCTGTTTCTATTGCTGCCCCGAACCGGGCGCAATCACCGTCTACAAAGCGACGCCTCCGGCAAAAACCGTGGTCGCAACCAAGGAGGCTCCCAATGCGACAGCTCTGTAAAGGTAACGTCGCCATCGTAAAAGCCGCCATCATGGCTGGCTGCCGCTCTTATTACGGATATCCTATTACTCCGGCCAGCGAAATCGCAGAATACGCAGCACTGCTTATCCCGCAAGTGGGCGGCACGTTCTTGCAGGCTGAGAGCGAAGTTTCGGCCATCAACATGGTGTACGGCGCGGCTGCTGCGGGCGAACGCGTGATGACCGGATCTTCCGGCCCCGGCGTGAGTTTGATGCAGGAAGGCATGTCGTACATTGCCGGCGCGGAACTTCCGGCGGTGATCATCGACGTGGTGCGCGGCGGTCCCGGACTGGGCAACATCGCCCCTGAGCAGAGCGACTACTTTTGCATGGTCAAAGGCGGCGGACACGGTTGCTACAGGAACATCGTGCTGGCTCCGGCCTCGGTGCAGGAAATGGCCGACCTCACCATCCTCGCGTTCGAACTGGCGGACAAATATCGCAATCCGGCAGTCATCCTGACGGATGGTTTTGTCGGACAGATGATGGAACCGCTCGAACTCGAGATGAGAGAGATTCCGGTTCCCGCGAAGCCCTGGGCAGTAAAGGGAACGAAGGAAACGCGTCCCAACCTGATCACGTCGATTCACTTGACGCCGGATCTTCTGGAAGCGCACGTTCGCAAGCTGGAAGCAAAATACAAGGTCATCGAAGCCGCGGAAACGCGTTACGAAACTTATCTTGCCGATGATGCCGACATTCTTCTTGTCGGTTACGGCATCGTTTCGCGCGTGTTGCGCAGCACCATCGACCTGGCCCGCGCACATGGATTGAAGGTAGGCTTGTTCCGTCCTATTTCCTTGTGGCCGTTCCCCTCGAAGGAACTGGCGTCGCACGCGAAAAATTGCCAGAGCGTGATGGTCGTCGAACTCAGCACCGGACAGATGGTGGAAGATGTTCGGCTTGCTTTGAACGGCAAAGTGCCTGTCGAGTTCTACGGTCGCGTTGGCGGAAATGTTCCGTCGGCGGAAGAAATTCAAGCCGAGCTGTTCTCCCGCGTTGCGGTAACGGTTTAGGCGGGATGGAGGATATTGTGAGCGAGTTAGAAATCATCCACGAAAAATCACCCGTCTTCTACGACGAGTTCACGCGCAAGGGCGAACTTACGAATCAGACGCACTATTGCCCGGGCTGCGGACACGGCATCGGCCACAAACTTATCGCCGAGGCCCTCGAAGACCTCGGATTGCAGGACCGCGCCATCATGGTCAGCCCGGTTGGCTGCTCGGTCTTCGCCTACTACTACTTCGATACCGGCAACGTCCAAGTGGCACACGGACGCGCACCGGCGGCCGCCACGGCGCTCAAGCGTTCGCATCCTGAGAGCATCGTGATGAGCTACCAGGGTGACGGCGATCTTGCTGCCATCGGTACGGCAGAAATCGTTCACGCAGCCAATCGCGGCGAGAACATCTGCGTCTTCTTCATGAACAATTCCATCTACGGCATGACCGGCGGACAGATGGCCCCGACGACACTGATCGGGCAATCGTCCACCACTTCGCCGTGGGGACGCCGCGCCAGCAACGAAGGCTTTCCGCTGCACATCAGCGAAATGCTTGCCACGCTGAAAGCGCCCGTCTACATCGAGCGCGTCGCGCTCAACAATGCCAAGGGAGTGCTCAAGGCCCGCAAGGCCGTGCGCAAGGCGCTGGAGAACCAGAAGAACGGTCTCGGCTTCTCGCTGGTCGAAATCCTCTCGCCGTGCCCGACCATTTTGAAGATGGATCCGGTCGTTGCGCGCAAGTGGATCGACGAAGTGCTCATCAAGGAATTCCCGCTCGGCGTCTTCCGTGACAACACGGCGGAACCGGCGCGACCCATCACCAACGTCCCGCAGAAGAGCGTGGCGGAAGTGCTTGGCATCAAGGACGCAGTGGTCTTGACGCGCGAAGAACGCGCCTCGAAAAAAGCGCATACGCGTTCCTTGAAGATCAAAGTCGCTGGCTTCGGCGGACAAGGCGTGCTGCTGCTCGGACAGATGATCGCCGAGATGGGCTTGCGCGAGCACATGGAAGTAAGCTGGCTGCCGTCGTACGGTCCGGAAATGCGCAGTGGCGCGGCACATTGCCACGTGAACATCTCCCACGAACGCATCGGCTCGCCGCTCATCACGCGCACGGATGTGCTTATCGCGATGAACGAGCTTTCGCTGCGCAAGTTTGCGGACACGGTCGCATCGGGTGGACTCATCATCTACAACCGCGATCGTCTGCCGGAGAACTTCACGTGCGATCACGCGCGCATCCTCTGCCTGCCTGCCAGCGAAATCGCTGACGAGATCGGCACCGCAAAGGTAGCGAACGTGGTCATGCTCGGAGCACTGCTGGAAGAGACCGAGTGCATCCCGGTGCAGACCGCCATCGACGTGCTGAAACAGACGGTCCGCAACGAGAAGATGCTCGCCATGGACATCCTGGCCATCGAGCGGGGACGCAAATTCGTAGACGAAAAAGTCTTCGTAGGCGCGGTCTCGCAACCCGACGGCTTCGCACAGTAATTAACGTTGTTGCAGTTCAAACGGTGGGCATCATGCCCGCCGTTTTTCATTGCTTGTCGGCGTGACCCGAATGCTTTTGACCTCGCGTCCGCATCTCACCATGGTGAACCACTGCCGGAGGGCAACGCATCCATGTCGAGTGTCGAATCCACGCCGGTCGAAAGCCCCGAGCAGCATGGTTCCATCGAGAGTTTCTTCCGCGACCTTGGGCCCGGACTGATCACGGGCGCGGCGGACGACGATCCATCCGGCATCTCCACTTATTCCGTAGTCGGCGCGGCGTATGGCTACGCGGGATTGTGGACCGCACTCTTTTCCTATCCGCTGATGTCCGCCGTGCAACTGATGTGCGCGCGATTGGGCATGGTCACCGGGCGCGGACTGGCGGCGGTGATTCGTAAGAGTTATCCGGCACCGGTTCTGTGGTTTTCCTGCGCGCTTTTGATCGTCGCCAATGTATTCAATATCGGGGCCGACCTGGGCGGCATGGCCGACGCGCTCAAGATGGTGACGGGGATTCCGGCGTATGTGGGCACGCCGTTCTTTGCCTTCGTCATCATCGGACTGTTGTTCTGGACGTCGTACCGTACGATTGCGCGGGTCTTCAAGTGGATGACGCTGGCGCTGTTCGCGTACGTGTTCACGGCGTTCCTGGCGCATCCCAAATGGGGGAAGGTGCTGCATGCAACCTTCATCCCGCACATCGAGTGGAACCGGGAATACCTGGCGGTGCTGGTTGCGATCCTGGGAACGACGATCTCCCCATACCTGTTTTTCTGGCAGGCAGCGCAGGAGGTGGAGGAAGACCGCGACCGCGGCAAGACCACGGTCGCACAACGCAAAGGTTCCACCGACGCCGAACTGAAGGCGGCAACGAAGGATGTCCTGATCGGGATGTTGTTCTCGAACCTGGTGATGTATTTCATCATCCTGACGACGGCAGCGACGCTGCATGAGCATGGCAACACCCACATCGAAACCGCTCGACAGGCCGCCGAGGCCTTGCGTCCACTGGCAGGCAAGGGCGCGTATTGGCTCTTCACGCTGGGACTGGTGGGCACGGGAATGTTGGGAGTTCCGGTGCTGGCGGGTTCGTGCGCGTACGCAGTGGCCGAAGCGGCGCGATGGGGCGATGCCTCATTGAACAAGAAGCCTCGCTCGGCGCATAGGTTCTATGCGGTCATCGGCGTAGCTGTGCTGGTAGGGCTGGTACTGAACTTCGCGAGAATCAACGCGGTAAAGATGCTGTTCTGGTCGGCCGTCCTCAATGGCGTGCTCGCGCCGCCGCTGGTCGTGCTGGTCGTGTTGCTAACCAGCAATAAGAAGGTGATGGGGGATCGTGTGAATTCACGCGGCGCGAAAATCCTGGGATGGATTTGCGCGGCGGTGATGACGGCGGCCGCGGTGGCGTTGATGGTTGCGCGGTAGCGGGGGTGTAGTCTCAGCTTCTCGCGTACCTACGGTACACGGATGGCAGTCGTTTCGTATCAGCGAGCTTTCTATTCGTCGCGGGAGATGAGGTCGGCGAGGGTGGGCTTGTGTTTGCCATCCTTGTGCTTGAGTTTGGCCTTCGTGTCGGGCGCGGTGCGAGTGGGGGGCGGGGCCCCGACGGCTTCGCGCGATGCAGCCTTGACTGCGGTGACGGCGCTGAACGGTTTGGATTTCTTCTTGTAGGGCATGACAGAGATAGGATGCCACAGAAGTTGTTTGTTCATGGTAACGGCGAGATCAAGAGCCGGAATAGTTATCGCTTCGCGAAGCTGGTACGTAAGGTCTCAGCCGTGCCTACGGCACTTTGATTCGTTCGAGTCTGTCTCCCCGCACCTTGTGCGGGGCTATGCTCATCGCGTACCTACGGCTCGCGTAAGACCGTTTCTTACAAATTTGTGAGTTCTTCTTCTACTGCGACTTCGCGGGATTGGGCGGAGCGCACGAGGGTGAAGATGCCGCCGATGACGAGCAGTCCGCCGGGGATGAGCCAGAGCGAGGGAATCTCGCGCAGGAAGATGGCCGCGCCGATGGTGGAGACGATGGGGATAAGCAACTGTATGGTGGTGGTGACCACGGCAGGGAGTCGCTGCGAGGCCGTCGAGTAGGCGACGGAGGGGAAGGCCGTGGAGACTAGTCCAAGGCCGAGCGCGGGCACGAGGTAGCGCATCTGGGTGAGCGCCGAGTAATCGATCTGTCCGATGGCCGAGGCTGTCATGGTGAGAGCAAGGCCTCCGGTGAGCATGGCGGCGACGCTGACGATGAAGGCGTCGACGGCGTGTTCGGTGTTGGCGCGCGCGCGTCCGTAAAAAGTCGCGAATGCCGCACTGCATCCGGCGGAGGCGAGCGCCAGCAGGTCTCCGATGACGTGGCGGTGATCGAAACTTCCGGGAGTCAATTTGGGTCCGAGGACGCAGGCGACTCCGAGGACGGCCATGACGGCGCCGATTTTTTCTCCGCGACTTACGCGGATTCCCCGCAAGGTGTTCGTCCCCAGGACCAGCAGCGGAGAGGCGGCGATGAGCAGCGCGACCTCCGCGACCGGAGCCATCTGGAAGGCGAGGACGGCGGTGAGGTAGTAGGTGATCATCAGCGCGGCGAGGAAATACATGGAGCCGCGCTGGAAGTCCGCGAAGGCCAGTTTGTGTCGGCGAAGGATGAGGATGGGCGTGAGTCCGACGAGCGCGATGAGCAGACGCAGTCCGGTGATGAAGAGTCCGGGAAAGGGAAGCAGGCGAATGAAGATTCCGGCCATGCCCCAGGTGAGGGCGGTGCCGAAGGCGAGCGCCAATGCTTTGCGGTCAGACATCATCTACATGATGGCACATTGACGGCGCGAGCTATCTCATTTGTAATCGGTGCATGGAAGCGCATGGGATCCGGTGATCCTCCCGGTCTTCAAAACCGGCGCGCGGCAGGTTCGCCCTGTCGTGGGTGTGTTCGACTCGCACACGCTTCCGCCAATTCACTCTTGCGCGCACGGGTGGCAATGTAGATGAGCAGCCACGCCCACGGCGTCCACACGTAATACGAACTCACCACTAGAACTCCACGAACAAGTTCCAGCAGCGCGACTGCATTCAGCAAAATGAATGCGAGGAAGAATAGTCTCGCGTTGCGGCGGTCGCGTTGCAGCGCGATGGCAGCGGCGGCGATGAGTGCAGGGAGCACGATGACCTCATCGAAAAACCATCCGTAGGGCGCGGCGACGATGGAGACGAGCAGCAAAATCGGCATGCGTTCCTTCCAATCCCAATCGCGGTGATTGTGCGCGTAGTAAGACGCGGCCCACACGAGGCCTGCGATGGCTGGCGCAAATTGCAGCCATCCGATGCGGAATGAATTGCGCAGCCATCCGCCGAGAGTGGGAACGTATTGTGCGCCGAGCGGTTCGGTTGCGAGCATGGTGCGGTAGTCGCGGAAGATGTGCGGGTCGAAGTAGAAGGCGATGGCGATTGCGACCGCGATGGTGGAGACTGCCCCGGCGATCAACTTCCACCGGCGATGTTCGAGCGACCAGAGGGCTACGGCCAGCCAGAAGAGTAGAGCGATCTGCGGTTTGGAGGCGGTGAGAGCGAGCGCGCATCCGGCCCAGAATTCGTGTCGGCGATGCAGGTAGAGGAGGAGCGCGAGGCCGATGAGCACGACGGGCGCGGTCTGTCCCACGGCGAGGCAGGCCAGCGTCGGCGCAAAGGCGATGCTGATGAGCAAAGGGATCCAGCGCCGCGTCGAGTCGCCGCCATACATCTTCCAGACAAGACTTGACGCTGCGGCCAGCAAGATGACCGATACGATGAGCCACAGCATCCACGCAGAAGAATGACCAAGCAAGGCGAGCGGGATGACGAACCAGAGAGACCAGGGAGGATTGCGCATCACCAGCGGTTTGTCTCCGATGAGTCCCATGGCGCGCTCCTGCTGCAGGACGAATGCGGTGTCGTAGGGATTGTGATGGGCGACGAGCTGGTGTCCGGCGATCCAGTATGAGGTGAAGTCGCGCACGGAGATGTTCTTCGGCGCGAGCGACGGCAGCAGGGCGAGTACGACGACCAGGGCCAGAAGAGTGACAGTTTTGCGAACGCGCTTCATACTTAGTTCTGCGGGAAGCCAAATGCGAGCGGCAAAGCAGAGTTGCTGCCCCTGGAGGAATAGATGCGCCGTTTTGCCTATATGCAGTATGACGTTTTCACTTCGCGTCCATTCGAAGGTAACCAGCTATCGGTGATCACTGACGCGCGAGGTCTCTCCGACTCCGAGATGCAGGCCATTGCGCGGGAGACGAACCTGAGCGAGACGACCTTCGTGATTCCCGGAGATGTCGAGCAGGAGCGCGAGCGCGGCGTGCGCGTGCGCATCTATACGACGCAGGAGGAGTTGGAGTTTGCCGGACATCCGACGCTTGGCACCGCTTATTACCTGCACCAGCGCGACCAGAAGGATGTTGTGGAACTGGATTTGAATGTTGGGAAGATTCCGGTGACGTTCACGCGTGACGCCGGTGGCGCTACGTTGGGCGAGATGCGTCAGCGCGATCCTGAATTTGGGCAGATACATGCGCAAGAGGACGTTGCGCGCGCCGCCGGATTGTCCGTGAGCGACCTTGATACGAGTCTGCCGATACAGACGGTGTCCACGGGAATGCCATTCGCCATCGTGCCGGTGCGAAGCTTGGCGACCATGAACAAATTAAATATCGTGTGGAGCCGTTGTGCGGAATACCTAAAGAAGACCGACGCGAAGTTTTTCTACTTCGTCTCGCGCGAGACGATGGACCCGAAATGCGATCTTCATGCGCGCATGATTTTTTATAACGGCGAAGATCCGGCGACGGGTTCTGCCGGCGGATGCTGCACGGCGTGGGCAGTGCAGCACGGCGTGGTGGCCTCTGAGTCTCGGGCCATCATCGAGCAGGGTATCGAGATGAAGCGTGCCAGCTACATCCATTTCCGCGCCACGAAATCGGGCGACACGGTGACGAATGTGCGGGTGGGTGGAAGTGTTGTGAAAGTGATGCAAGGGGAAGTGTCGTTTTAGTTACCCCACCCTGTGGAAGCCTGCGGAAAACTCTGTGTGAAGTGGTGCAGTTGCTCGTAAACAACTGACAGCAGTACGTCTTCGTGTTGTCGAACGCGGCACTTTACACAGCACTGCTTTCCCCGTAATCTCGCCAAGCATTCTTGCTCTGGCGAACAATCCAATCAGAAGTTGAAGTGGACGCGGGGACGCACCGTTAGCGGTGCTGAGCCACTGCGCCATCTAGTTAAGGGACCCATGAAGCCCAAGCGCACTATTCTCTGCGTAGACGATAACGAGCAGTCGTTATCCATTCGCAAGGTAATGTTAGAGACACGCGGCTACCGCGTACTAACTGCCATCACTGCTGAACATGCGCTTGAGATTTTCAGCCACGGCGGAATCGACCTTGTCCTCACCGACCTGGTGATGCCCGGCCTCGATGGCACGGAATTGATCGCGAGAATCAAAAGCGTCTCCCCCGCTACGCCGACCATTCTTTTTTCCGGCAAGGTGAAGGTCTACGAGAAGGACACACAGGCTGACGTCTTCCTGCCAAAAGGAGCGTACGCGCCGGTGGAATTGCTGGAGCGCATACGCCTTATGCTGGTACGGAAACGCGGACCGAAACGCACGGCGCTGACGGCGCCCGCAATACGCTTGGCGACAGCCTCGTAATTCGAAGGAATCTTTTGAATAGAAGGGAGCACATCGCGTGCTCCCTTTCCCATTCCCGCAGATTTATATGGCCCCTAAAACCGGGTGAAACCCTTAGACGGATGCCTCTGAGAATTTTCCAAAGTGTTTTGAAATAGCAAAAATCCTGCGTATCTTGGATGAAGGGTGTTAATGGGGTAAATATTTGAAAATAAATGGATTAATTCGCTAAGTGTTAAGTGGTCCATAGTACTTTCCTAGGGTATATACCCGACCCTGTATAAGGTAAAAACTCAGCCTTTGCTAGGGAATCATAAGGATGGTTACTGGCGTTCTTGAAAGCTAATCTGCCTCCAGTGCAGCACTCATACCCGGAGGCTCTCTTGAAAAACGCTCTACGACTCGCAAGCGCAATGTTAGCCCTGGTGTCAGCATCCTTTGCGACGGTCACCATCAGTTCGCCCACTGCCGGAACCGCTGTCGGTTCGCCTTTGCACGTTGTTGCCTCCTCTACCTCCGGCACGACTGTGGTTGCCAGCAAGATCTATGTTGATAACAACCTCGCTTACTCGGTATCGAGCGCGAAGATTGACACCATGCTGTCCATGTCTGCTGGAACCCACAACATGGTTGTTCAGTCCTGGGATGCGGCGGGCGTGATTCAAAAGCTTGCGCGCACTGTTACGGTCGGCACCACCAGTTCGAGTGACACAACCGGCGGCACCATGACGATTCCCTCCACGGCGAAAGTGTTCACGAATATCGATGAGATGTCGGGATGGCAATCTTGCTCTGTATGTGCAGGGCCCGGCGGCAATGGCCCAACCGTTCCTTACTCCATGGCCCAAACCCAGTCGTCTCCCGCGATGGACGGCAACTCTGTGAAATTTAACATCGGCGGCACGACGCCTTACGGTGCGGCTCTCTGGTGGAAGCAGCTTGGAGCTGTGAGCACGGCAACGAGTTTCGTTTACGACGCATACTTCTACATCAAAGATCCGGCTGCTGCACAGTCGCTCGAGTTCGACGCCAATCAGTCCGTAGGTGGACGCAAGTACATCATGGGCACGCAGTGCAATATCAAGGACCACAAAGCGTGGGATGTTTACGATGCCGCGGGCGGACGCTGGGTCTCCACCGGTATTCCATGCTCCGCTCCCACTGCCTTTACCTGGCACCACGTGGTACTTGAATTCCAGCGTACCAGCGGCAATCAGACCAAGTTCGTCTCTATCACCTACGACGGCAAGAAAAATTACGTAAATCTTAACTACTCGCCCAAATCTTCCGGCGTAAGCGAGCTGAACGTCGCGTTCCAGATGGATGGCGATGGCAAGATGACCGACTACTCGGTCTGGCTGGACAAGTTGAAGTTCAGCGTCTGGTAGGTCGGTTCGTCCCGCGTATGTTCGCGGCGAGCGGCGGCTATTCTCTCCTTGCAAACTCCTCAGATGGGGCACAGAAATGTGTCCCATCTTTTTTGTCCCGGCGTTTTAAGGCAATGGTGAAGGATTCGCCAGCCTGCATCGTGTAATATCGAATGGCAAGCATGGCAGCCATCATTCAAGTTCAAAGCGTTAAGAAGACGTACCGCATCGGCAAGGTCGACATACAAGCCGTTCGCGGAGTTTCGTTCGATGTGGAACCGGGTGAATTCATCAGCATCGTTGGCCCTTCGGGCAGCGGCAAATCCACTTTGTTCTACATGCTGGGCGGACTTACCCAGGCGGATTCCGGCCGCGTGATCGTGGATGGCGACGACTTCGCCAAATTGTCGGACGCGGAGCGCACACGTATGCGCAAACGCAAGATCGGATTCGTCTTCCAGAAATTCAATCTGCTGCCAACGCTGGATGCGCGCGGAAATATCGAGATCGCCCGCGACATCGCTGGCGAACATGCGAACCACGACCCCGCACACTTCGAGATGATCACGCGTCTGCTGGGCATCGACAAGCGGCTGGATCATCGTCCGTCGGAAATGAGCGGCGGCGAACAGCAGCGAGTCGCGCTGGCGCGAGCGCTGATCAACAAGCCAGCTATCGTACTGGCCGATGAGCCGACCGGCAATCTCGATACACAGAATTCCGATGTGGTGCTTTCGATGCTGCGACGTTCGAACCAGGAACTGGGACAGACGGTGCTGATGATCACGCACAATCCGGAAGCTGCCGCCTACGGAGACCGCATCATTCATATGCGCGACGGTTCCGTGGTCACGCCCGATCAAGATCCGCAGTGGTCTCCGAGGAAGTAAAGTTACGTTCCGATTCCGTAACGTCTCAGAATTTCTGTTTGCATTCCTGCGTCCGTCAAGGACAATGGTGACGTTTTGAGCGCAACCTGCGCTGTCGCTTTTGTGAGGGTTGGCGGTATTGGCGTCGATTGGCGCAGTTTGGAATCTGCGTCGGGGTGGTGAAGCACGCTCATTCCTTGTTGCTGCTGTTTGACCAGCCGAAACAGCTTCGCTATAATCACTACACTGCGGGAGTAACTCAGTGGTAGAGTGCGACCTTGCCAAGGTCGAAGTCGCGGGTTCAAATCCCGTCTCCCGCTCCAGAATCTAAGCCCTCGCCCAAGCGCGAGGGCTTTGTTTTGGGGATCGAAATTTAGGTTTCTGCCCTCCCTCGGCTTCACTTTTACTGCCACCACTTTCCTTGTCGCGGCATCTGTTAGAGGATGCAGTCGAGCCTCCATCGTTCCAGCGAACTTGCAGCAACTGCTTTGCTAGATCATTATCGCGCCGTCCGCCAGGCTACGGAGCGCATCAGTGCGCCTCTTTCGCCCGAAGACCAGATGGTTCAGTCGATGGCGGATGCGAGTCCCACGAAGTGGCATCTGGCGCACACGACCTGGTTTTTCGAGACTTTCATCCTCTGCGAACAGATGCCCGGGTATCGACCGTTCGACGAAGATTTCCGCTCCCTCTACAACTCCTATTACAAGCAACTTGGTTCGCATCCTAATCGCGCTACGCGGGGAACGTTCTCTCGTCCATCGCACGAGCGGGTGATGCAGTACCGCCGTCATGTGGACGAATACATGGCGAAACTGCTTGCTACGGACTCGGCAGCGAAGGTGGCTGAACTTGTTACGCTCGGTCTCAACCACGAGCAGCAGCATCAGGAACTCATCGTCACCGACATCAAGCACGCGTTCTATACGAATCCCCTGCGGCCAACTTATGCGCAGCAGATTGCGTCCTTGGGCGCCGACATCGCGCCGATGAACTGGCGTAGTTACGAGGGCGGCATCGTCGATGTGGGGCATTCGGGCGAGAGTTTCGCCTTCGACAATGAACTGCCGCGCCATGATGTGTTGCTGCGTCCCTTCGGTCTGTCCTCGCGATTGGTTACGAACGCCGAGTACCTGGAGTTCATGGAAGACGGTGCCTATCGCAGGCCCGAGTTGTGGCTCTCCGATGGGTGGGACACGATCTTGGCGCAGCAATGGGAAGCCCCGATGTATTGGGAGCGAGCGAATGAGGCTGAGCAATCGCGCACGTTCACCATCGCGGGCATGCGCGCTGTCGAAGCCACCGAGCCCGTTTGTCATGTGAGCTATTACGAAGCCGATGCTTATGCGCGCTGGCGCGGAGCGCGGTTGCCGCTGGAGCACGAGTGGGAGATCGCCGCACGAGCAGAAGCCATCGCCGGAAACTTCGTCGATTCAGGCCGACTGCATCCTGCACCCGCCCGTAAAAATGAAACGCAATTGTTCGGAGATGTCTGGGAGTGGACTGCCAGCCCCTACACGGCGTACCCGGGATTCAAGCCGGGTGCCGGAGCGATTGGGGAATACAACGGCAAGTTCATGTGCAACCAGTTTGTCCTGCGCGGAGGCTCCTGCGCCACGCCGCAATCGCACCTTCGCGCAAGCTATCGCAATTTCTTCCCGCCCAGTGCGCGCTGGCAATTCATGGGAATCAGGCTCGCCACCGATGAACGCTAGAACTGTTCCGTTAGTACTGCCCGCCATTTCCGCAGACGTGCAGCTCGGATTGACTGCGCCCAAAAAATTTCTGCCCCCCAAGCTGTTCTATGACGAGGCGGGCTCCACGTTGTTCGAGCGCATCACGGAATTGCCCGAATACTATCTGACGGCGACGGAGCGCTCCATCTTCGAGGAACACGCCGCGGACATGATAGCCGCGGCAGGCGAAGAGCTCAGCATCATCGAGCTGGGCGCTGGTAGCGCAAACAAGACCGTACTGCTGTTGCGCGCCGCCTTGCAGCGACAGGCTACGGTGCGCTTCCATCCCATCGATGTTTCCGCTGCCGCACTCGACGAGGCCAGTGTCCGCTTGAAGAGGGAAGTTCCGGGCGTGGAGGTGTTTCCCCACGTGCTTGATTACACGCACGACATGAGGCAACTCCATCGCATTCCCGGACGTAAACTCGTTTTGTATATCGGTTCCAGCATTGGCAATTTCGAACCATTTGAAGCGGGAGCTTTGTTGAAGCAGATACGCCGCGCCCTGAAACCGGGCGATTCGCTACTGCTCGGCACCGACATGCGCAAGAGTCCGGAGATGCTGATTCCCGCCTACGACGATTCGCAGGGAGTGACCGCGGCCTTCAATAAAAATATTCTGGCGCGCATCAATCGCGAACTGGGGGGACACTTCGACCTCGATACCTTCGCACATCGCGTGGTCTGGAACACGGAGGAATCGCGCATCGAAATGCATCTGGAAAGCTTGGTGGAGCAGAGGATCGGCATCGACGCGCTCAATCTCGATATCGATTTCGCCGCCGGAGAACGCATACATACCGAGAACAGTTACAAGTTCACGGAAGCAATGCTGGCCTCGATGGCCAGCAACGGAGGCTTCAAGATCGAGCAGCGCTGGAGCGATGCAGAGGAGCGATTCACCGTCCATCTGCTGCGGACTTAGGAGTCAGCTTCCTACGCAGCTTTCCGGAAGCGCGCTCCCGCCGGGGTTTCGCGAAACAGCTCTGCCCTGCTTCGGCGTGGCTGTTCTTCCCTGGGTATCAACTGGCGCACACGTCGTCGTACGTTTTCCAAGGCGAAGCCGTAAACCAGGTGCGAACACAAGGCGAAGATGTGGCTGGAGAGAGGACTCTCTGAGATGGGACCGGAGAGGCCAAGCGCCGGCACGGCAATCTCGTCGCCGAATACGAAGAGTGCAGAAGCGTAGCCGCTGCCCCGTCCTGCGGTCACGACGGGGATGGATTCAGCCAGCGCTCCGTACAGCGCCCCGGTGAGAGTTCCAAAAGCGTAGTGAACGACGGGCCCCGCAAGCTGCTTCGTGCCTCGGTCGAGATTCCGATGAAAGAGTGATTGTGAGAGGCGGTCCGCCATTTTCTTGGTGGCGTCTTCGCTTTGTTCCTGCTGGCCGCTTTCGCTATCGGGTTTTTGCGAGCGCCCGTTCGGGCGTTCGCGCTGGAACTCCTGGCTGACCTTCGACCACTTCTGCTGGAACTCCGACATAACCCACGAAGCCACCAGCCCGG
>JBBRZF010000040.1:0-21883 GCA_038236965.1 Terriglobales bacterium
CACGCTTCTACTGGGAACACTCGCTCAGTTGCGCCCTGGTCTCTCGCCGGTTGGCACGAAAGATCGGCTACGAGGATCCGGAGTCCGCGTACCTTGCCGGACTGCTGCACGACATCGGCATCATCGTGAACCTGCTGGTGATACCGGAAGAGTTCCACCAAGCCGCCGAGTTGGCGTTTACGGAACGCATGTGTCTGGAAGACGCGGAGCGCAAGACTCTCGGGTTCACTCACAGCTTTACGGGCGAATTACTGGCGGAACACTGGAAGCTCGGACAGCATCTGCAAGCGGCCATCCGGCGCCATCATGATGTCCAGATGGCAACCGCGCACCACACGCTGATATCCATCGTCTCCGTCAGTGACCTGCTGTGTCGCATGCGCGGAATGGGCTACGGATACATTGAGAACCGCCAGGTGGAATTCACTTCGGAGCCGGCGTGGGAGGTTCTCGCAAATGCGTCGGCCGCGCTCCGCCGCATGGACTTCGAGCGCTTCACCTTTGAACTCGACGATTACGTCAAGGAGGTCCGTCAACTCGTGTCTGTGCTATTCCGCTTCCAGTGATCCTGCGACGGCAGTATCTACATGCTGGCGGTGCCGCACACCGGGGGAGGCAGAAGAAGTGCGCGGCCATCGTGAGCGTGAGGCCTTCAGCAGCGGAATGGAACCAGGTCTGCGGGGGTCAACGGCAGAGGCTGCGACGGCGGCGCACTTAGCACTTCCTGTACCTTGCGCGCCAGAGCGTCCACAGTGAACGGCTTCTGCAAATAGGCGATGTTGGGGTCGCCAAGGCCACGGCGCACGACTTCATTGTCCGTGTAGCCCGACATGAAGATGACACGCAGCCCCGGAGCAAGAGCGCTCAAACGACGAACCAGTTGCGGCCCATTCATTCCCGGCATCACGACGTCGGTAAGGACCAGGTCCAATTGGGTGTGGTGCTTATCGAAGATTTGAAATCCCTCCTCCGCGTTACGTGCCTCCAGCACCCTGTAGCCGCTGAGTTCCAACACTTCGCGAGTGACGCTGCGCACGAATTCCTCGTCTTCCACCAATAAGACCGTTGCCGTCACGGGCATCTCCTCCGCATCCAGCACTTCCGCACGGTCGGACAGGGTGCGCAGGTAGATTCGCCATGTGGCATTACTGGAACTGATGATCTGCAAGGTCACAAGCCCCCCACATTTCGCAGCGAATTCGGCCAGGAAGGACGCTGCTCTGCGCCCCTTGAGGTCAATCGGCTGCAAGATGCGCTCCACACCTGCATGGGCGACATCCGACGAGACCGCGAATTGAAAAGTAAGCACGGCGTAGACGCCATCTGGACGCCAGTGCTTGCTGACGCCGTCGAAATTATCCGAGACCACACGCTGCGTGCTGATGAAGCAACGGCTGGCACCGAGCTGCGCTTCCTCGGCGAGGAAGGCCGCGACATAAGCCTCCAGGACGGAAGGATCGCACTGTGCGCCTTCGAGGTCGGAATCAAGGTCGACGATCGTGGTTTTCAGTATGTCGGTCGTGGGCTTTTGCAGGTTGCAGACGAAGGCATTGAGATCCATGGTCATCTCGGCAAAATGGATTTGATAGGACAACATCGTTAATGCAAACTCAATGCCAAAGTGGGTTGCGTGGATGACGGCATACGAATTCCGTGAACGATGTGGGAACTGCCGCAAAATCTGCACCTTCGCAAATCGGAATTGGGAACTCACTCCGAGAATTCCTGCTCCAGGTTTTCCACTTCGGAACAGATTCCCGCAATGGAATCTCATTACGGGAACAGAGGTTCAACAAGCGCCACGCTCCAGATTTTCAAAGGCTGGCGCAGACATCGAATCCCGCGAAATTGCAGGATTCAGAAAAGCTGCTCATGGTGTTACCATTCCGTCACAAATCTGAAGTGGCGGCAGTTGCATGCGAAGCGTTCGTCCGGGCAGGATTCGCTCGTGCTTTGCCGGTCGAAAGGACTAGAAACGTGAGACTTTTGAACCGAAATAATCCTCGTATCTGGGGTGCGATCACTATCGCGGCAATCATGATGTGTGCTGCCGTGCCTGTGTTGATTGCGGGAAGCTCCAATGAGAGCTTGGACCTGTCCATGATCACGCGTATTCGTCAGGAAGGTTTCCGCAGCTCCAAGGTCTTGGAGATCGAGTCGGAACTGACGGACGGGCTGGGACCGCGTTTGACGGGTTCCAGCAGCCTGAAGAAGGCGAACGAATGGACGCGCGACGAGATGACCAAATGGGGTCTGGCGAATGCTCATCTTGAGGCCTTCCCTTTCGGTCGCGGATGGCAACTGGACTCCGTCTCGGTGCGCATGACTGCGCCGACCGTCTCCTCGCTTTACGCATTGCCCAAGGCATGGACGCCCGGCACCAACGGCGTCATCAAGGGTGAGGTGGTCCGTCTGAAGGCGACCACGGTCGAGGAGCTTGAAAAAGAGAAGGGCAAATACACAGGCAAGATCGTACTGGTCGGCGAGACCCGCGAGATCAAGCCGCAGTCGGAAGCCGCGTTAAAGCGTTATGACGACGAGAAACTGAAAGAGCTTGGCCAGTACGAAGTGCCTGCTACCGGAATCGGCGGCATGCCGGGACGCACCTTCACCCGCGAAGAATTGATGAAGCGCTTCCAGTTCTCGCGCGCATTGCAGAAGTTCCTGGCGGAGGAGAAAGTTGCCGCCACCATCGAACCTAGCCGTGGAGATGCTGGACTCATCTTCGTTCAGGGCACGAACGCTTACCGTCCGGGCGAAGCGGATGGCTTCCCGCAACTGGTGATGGCCTACGAACACTACGGACGCATCGCCCGCCTCATGGAGCGCAAGGTTCCGGTCGAACTGGAACTGGATGTGAAAGCGCACTTCGAGGATGGCGACCAGAATTCGTATAACACCATCGCCGAGATTGCGGGAACGGACAAGAAAGACGAGATCGTGATGGTAGGCGGACATCTGGATTCCTGGCATGGAGGCACGGGCGCGACGGATAATGCGGCCGGTTCGGCGATTGCGATGGAAGCGATGCGCATCCTGCAATCGCTGGGGGTAAAACCACGCCGCACCATCCGCATCGGTCTCTGGGGTGGCGAAGAAGAAGGACTGCTGGGTTCGCGCGGTTATGTTTCCGAACACTTCGGCAAGCGCGAAGAACCGCCCGCCAGTCCGAATGCTCTTCCTTCTTATATGCGCAGCGAACGCGAACTGGGTCCGCTGACCTTGAAGCCCGAGCAGGCAAAGATCTCCGCGTACTTCAACGTGGACAACGGTACGGGAAAACTTCGCGGCATCTACCTGCAGGAAAACGCCGCTGTGGAACCGATCATGGCAGCTTGGGCCGCGCCGTTCCGTGACCTGGGCATGACGACCGTCAGCATGCGCAACACGGGCGGAACCGACCACCTGTCCTTCGACGCTGTCGGCATCCCGGGATTCCAGTTCATACAGGATCCCGTGGAATACGACGCGCGTACTCATCACTCGAACATGGATGTGTACGAACGCATTCAACGCGACGACATGATGCAGGCCTCCGTGATCTTGGCGGCCTTCCTCTATGACGCTGCCATGCGCGATGAGATGCTTCCCCGCAAGCCCCTGCCGGTGAACACCAACATGGGCACGGTAAAGGCCGACAATGCTGCGCCGGACGCCAAGCCGGACGCCAAGTCGAACGCCAAGAAGGTAGCGAAAGACAAGAAGAAGGGCTAAACTTTCGAACACTGCAAACCCGGGCGGGACTTCGGTCCCGCCCATTTTATTGCCGAGGCGAAACGATGGCAGAGAACTCGACGAAAGAAGTAGTGCGCGCAACCAAATCCGAAAAGCCGGATTACGGCATCGACGCACCGGGCGTGGTCGCTACCCTGGGCGGAGTGGGAGCGACGGCGCTAGTGCTTTCACTGATCGCGCCCAACCTGCATCTGGGAACGGCGACCGTGCGATGGGGCGTGAGTCTGTTGTGGATGGGCAGCGTGATGCTGGGCGAGTCGGTGCTGATGTTGCTCTACGCGAAGGCGGGGAAATTCCGGCATCGCGACCGCATGCTCGCCAAAGTCGACTGGCGGGGAGACGAACAGGTGCTCGACGTCGGCACGGGACGCGGAGTGATGATGATAGGCGCGGCAAAGCGATTGAGTACGGGAAGGGCCGTCGGCATCGACATCTGGAGCAAGAAGGACCTGTCGGGCAATGATTCTCGCGCGACGCTTCACAATGCCGAACTGGAAGGCGTCGCCGGCAAAGTCGAGATCAGGACGGAAGACGCGTCGCAGATGAGTTTTCCCGATACGAGCTTTGATGTCGTGTTGTCGAATCTCTGCCTGCACAACATCGAGGACCGCAAACTTCGCGCCGATGCCGTCCGCGAGATTGCCAGAGTTCTGAAGCCCGGAGGCGTTGCCATCATCTCCGATTTCAAGAAGACCGGCGAGTACGAAGAGACTCTCAAAGAAATGGGACTGCAGACCACGCGCACTTCTCCAGCGTTGTTCGACACATTTCCCCCATTGCGAATCGTAATCGCGAAGAAAAGATAGATTGCCTGGCGGTCGGCAGGAGTGCGCTTTAGCGAGCAGAAGAGCGGAGACTGCTTGCGTGCTGCTTTACGATTTGCGCAGTCGAAGGCGGGGAAGAGCTGGTGAGTGGGTTCCAGTGGCGTTTCAGCAGCCTGCGTGCCGTACCGAGGAGCGCTCCGAAGAGACTTGCTAGCGTAAGCATCCGGCGGCCTCCGGAATTGCTTCCGATGCAGGCGTGTATGGCTTCGCGGAATTCCTCCGGAGAGGCTCCCTTCATCAGGACACAGTCAACCAGTGCGGAAACATCTGCTTCAACATAAGGCGCTGGCGCCAGCAGCAGGATGCGTTGCGCCGGATGGGCTGCGCGCAAGGAACGAATGCATTCCGTCTCCCATTTCGTAAGTTCTGAATAATCCAGAATCACAAGATCGGTTCGATCTTGGGTGATGGCCCGGCTGGCAGCAGCACAGTCGGGCAGCACGCGCGCATGATAGCCGAATGCCTCCAGCAGCAGACGCCGAACTTCCAATCCAAAAGCCTCGTTTCCAGTGCAGACAATCCTTTGTTGCTGCGACATTTCGTTGGCCCCACTTTCAAAGTTAAGGTGACCGCTGCTCAGGAGCGGTTATGCATCATTAGTGCCAAAGTTAACTGACTGATTCTGTTAAGTGGAGACGCAGACACTTGGGAGGAAGTGAGAAATTTCTACTTTGCCGGGCGGAATGGCGGGTGCGGTGGAAGGGTTGGTGGAAGCGGACAAAAAAGCGGGGACCGGTTGCCCGGTCCCCAAAAACATCAGTTTCTAATTTTTAGATTAGAAGTTGAAACGTACCTTGAAGCGCATCGAACGGCCGGTCTGGAAAAGATTCGGCAGGCCATAAGCGCCGTTGAACACCGCTCCACCGAGGTTGCCTGGGTTGGTGCAGTTCGCTCCAGGGCAGGTGTTGCTGTTCGCGACTGCCAGCCAGTTGTATCCGAAGTTCGTCAAAGACGGATAATCCTGGGAGGAAGCGCTGGTGGCTGGGACGCGGTACTGCGGATCAAGGATGTCGCCATCGATCAAAATCTGGGTCGAGGCGTTGACGGCCGTACGCTGATTGAACAGGTTCGAGACGTTGGCCTCGAAGCCCATCCGCAGTGCTTCGTTGTTCTTGCTGAGTTTCAGCTCGTGAACGAAGTTGAGGTCCGTCTGGGTGTAGGTGGGCGTACGACGTTCGGTGATGCCGTCAACCACGAGGTTGCCGGTAGCCGGATCACGATGAATGTTGATCCACTTTCCGCGGCCTTCGACGAACATCGGGGCCGGGGCTTGGGAAGCATTCAGTTCGCTGCTCAGCGGCGTGCCTGAGAAGGCGGACTGGGTGGCGCCGATAAGGGTTTCCATTCCGAGCCACTTCAGGCGATAGAATCCGTACGCCTTGAGGCTGTGCGGACGATCGGTGCCGAGCCGGCCAAAGGTCTGCTTTCCATGCGCGTCATACTGCATGAAAGGCTCGTCAAAGGCACGGCCGACGTTCGGAGACAAGCGGCCACCGCCACCAGCGACGGCGCTTCCACCATCCCACGTGTCGGAGTTGGTAAGACCAGCGTAGTTGCCCCAAAGTTTGCTATAGGTGTAGCTCACTACACCCATCCACCTCGCGGAAGCTTTTCTGGTCAAGCGAACTTCAAGAGCATCGTAGTTACGAACAGCCTTGGGTTGCGGGCCGCAAGTGCCGGCGCAGTCAGTCGCGTTGCCAGCGAACAGACCGTTCGTAGCAGCGTGGAGGCCTTCGCCGGGGTTGATGATGTAGAAATTCTCATTCAAACCCGCATCAAGGTAGCCAGCGTCTTCAATCGTACGATCGAGGCGCTTGCGGGTGTAGCGAGTTTCCAAGCCGATGTTCGTGTTGAGAGCCCAATCTGCGCCGAGTGTCATTTCATGCTGTTTCATCGGCTTCAGGTTAGGATCTACGCGGTAGTCATTAGGATTGTTCGACGGTGCGCGGAAATCAACGTTTGCGATGAAGCCATCGCCCACGCGCGCCGGGTACAGAGTACCGTCCGGTTTAACTGCAGGTGAAGTTATACCTGCGGCAGGACCGCCCGAAACTGGGCAATATACCTGCTTGCCAATCTGTGGTACGCGATTGGGGACGATCTTGGTGTAATCCGGATTGTCGAGGGCGAAGATGCAATCATGCCAGAAGTCGCCACCGAAGGAACCGCGCGGCAATTCATACTTCATGATGTCGAAGAAGTATCCGAAACTGCCGTACAGTTTTAACTTGCCATTCTGGAGAACGTCCCAGGACCCGCCAAGGCGAGGAGCAACTTTCTGATCGTATCCGAACTCGATGCCCTTGAAGCCAGGCAGGGCGTTCGCGTAGTTAGGCAAAGACTCCTTGTCGATGCGTACGCCGAGGTTGAGAGTCACGCCCTTACCAACGGTCCAGGCATCTTGTACGTAGAACGCCTGGTTATTGCTGGCAACCTGACCAATCGTCTGCAAATCGCGGAGATTGTAGGTACCGTAGAGACCGCCGCAACCGCCGTCGTTCGTGAAGGCTGTGCCGAAGTTGGCATTGTTGTAAGTGTTGATGGCATGGCAATTCGGGGTGTTGGCGTTGCCGAGACCCGTTGTGTAAAATTTACCATATCCAAGATAGACGTCAGAGCTGTTGTACTGCGTGTTGACGTCGTTCTTGAGCCTGTTCAGGGCATAGCCGCCCTTGAGGTTGTGCGTGCCAATGAAGCCCTTCTTGTAATAAGCGAGATCCTGGTTGAAGGACTTGCGCCAATACTTGTCAAAGAAGGTGTTCTGATTGATGCCCATGCTGGAGAAGCCCGGGTTCTGCTGGTACGCAGTAGCGAGGTCAGTGCCGAGACGATACGTGTAGGCAGTAGCACCGGGAGCCAGTGCAGTGACGCCGGTGGTGCTGTAGGACGAGTAGCCGTAGGTCGGATCGAGCCAGCGATAGCGAATACCCTGAGCGAGACCGCGGTTCTGGAAATCGTTGTAGAAGTATCCATAACGCGTGGTCGCAATCAAGCTAGGCGTGAGGGTGATATCCGCGCCGGTGTTGTAGATTACGTTCGGGGCCTTGTAACCAAGACCGTAGTTGAAGTTGTCGGGATCCTGCGTCGCGGTGGTGTTAGCGAAAGCGCCGGACGTGGGGTTCAGATAGGCATTGTCTGCGTTCGGGAACGAGTTGCCCTTGTTGGTCTCGTATGCGTTCTGCCATGCACCGTAGATACGGATTTTCTGGCTAACCAGGAAATCCGCACGCGTGAGGGAGAAGTAGGTATTCGTGTCGTTGTTGAACGTACGCGGATACATGATTGGCGCTTTCAGCACCTGGCCAGTCGAGGCAACCTTAAGACCGGGGTAGTTCCAGTTCACAGTGCGACCAACGTGAGCGAATTGGGGCGCGAAGCTGGTGAATAACCAGAGGCGATCCTTCTTCAGATAGCCACCCGCTTCGAAGCCAGGATTTACGGTTCGGTAAGAATCCTTCTTGGGAACGATGTACTCATTGGGACGGTCGAGGCGGAGAGGAACCCCCGCGCCGCAGAGATCTTCCGAGTTGCAATATGAAACGCTTGTTTTCGGAGTGAGGCGCAGATACCTCTGTCCGCTGACCAGGTTGGTGCCCTGAGCATCGAACATGTCGCCACGGTACTGAGTGAACACGCTGCCGTGCCAGGCGTTGCTGCCGCGCTTCTGGATGACGTTGACCACGCCACCGAGTGCGCCGCCGTACTCAGCCTCAAATCCACTAGACTTGATCTGAACTTCCTGAATGAACTCAAAGGGAACGTCGGCAGCGGAGACGCCGGTTTGGATGTCGCCGGTGTCCTGACCTTCAACGAGGTAGGTGCTTTCTGCGTTGGACGCGCCATTGATCTGGTAGCCATTGCCCATCAAAGGCTCTTGGCGAGCGCCGGGAGCCAGCGCGATGACCGACTGGAACGAACGGCCCTTAGGAATGCCGACGAGCTCGGAGGCGGTCACGGTCGTCTGGACCTTGGAGGTCGCGACGTCGACGAGAGGAGCAGCGCCAGTAACTTCGACGACGGTCTCGCTGGCGCCGACTTCCATGTTGAGATCGATAGTAGGCAGCTTGCCCACTTCGAGGTTGATGCCAGCGCGCTTCATGCTCTTAAAGCCAGCAGCGGTAACCGACAAGGTGTAGTTGCCGGGGGGCAGGTTAGCAAAACGATAGTAGCCGGACTGATCGGTTTCGACTTTTTTTGCACCGATCAAAGATCCGCCTGTGATTTCAACAGTCGCCTTGGAGACCACAGCGCCGGAAGGATCCTTTACGGTTCCTTGCATGCCGCCGGTGGTTTCCTGGGCGAAAGCTGCCGTAACCAGCAGGATCGCTACCAAAATCCAGATAAATTTTTTCATTCCAAATCCTCCTAAGGATTCGTGTGTCGGGAAACGGAGTAGAGGAAGACTCTTGAGATCGCCAATCTTTCGGGTCGTGCTCAAGATATCTGCCTCCTGAAAACGGTCAACTTGTACACGTACAGAGAAACGGTGAGCTTCTAAAAGCAACTCCCCTGCCAAATTCAGCAGCTTTCAACTCGCTTAGAATCAACAGTTCCGGTTTTGCACAGGACGGATTTTTCCCGAATTCGGGATGTGAGTTCCTGTAGCTATGAAATTCAGTAGATTGTGGTGCAGGTTGGTTACCACTTTAGTTCTAATAGGTTAGCGGATTAAGGTAGGCAATCCAGAAGCCTTTGGCTTGACAATCTTTGGCCCAAAAGAATCGGGACGCACCGAGTGCGTCCCGAGACGTCCGTTCATCCGATGATCAGGCGTAGATGCCGCGCGTCTTCAACGTGCAGGCTACGCGATCAATCGCCAGAGCGTAAGCTCCGATGCGGTTGTTGACCTTCAACTTCTGAGCCGTAGCGACTACGTCGGCAAAGGCGGCGCGCATCACGTCGTCGTGACGCTCGTTGACCTCTGATTCCTTCCAGAAGTAGCCCTGGCGATCCTGCACCCACTCGAAGTAGGAGACGGTAACGCCGCCGGCGTTCGCGAGAATGTCGGGGAACACCTGCACGCCGTTGCTGTAAAGAATGCTGTCGGCGGCGGCCGTGGTGGGACCATTCGCGCCTTCGACGATGATGCCGGCCTTGATTTGCTTGGCGTTCTTGGTAGTGATGACGTTTTCCCTGGCGGCCGGAATCAGCACATCGCAATCGCTGACGAGAAGCTCTTCCGTCTCGGCACGATCCGCACCGGCAAATCCGTGGATGGAATGCGTCTTGGCGAAGTGCTTCCAGAGGGCGTTCACGTCGATGCCGTTCGCGTTGTGGAGTCCGCCGTTCCATTCGCCGATGCCGATGATCTTGTATCCGGCGTTGTGCATGAGGTGCGCGGCGTTAGAGCCGACGTTGCCGAAGCCCTGCACGATGACGCGCGTGTCCCTGGGCGATTTGCCGATCAGTTTCAAGGCTTCGTTGGTGGTGATCATCACGCCGCGTCCGGTGGCTTCGCGACGTCCGAGCGAACCGCCGATGCTGATCGGCTTGCCGGTGACGACGGCGTTCACGGTCTGGCGCTTGTGCATGGAATAGGTGTCCATGATCCAGGCCATCGTCTGCTCGTTGGTATTCATGTCAGGAGCAGGAACGTCTTTTTCCGGTCCAATGATGTCGATGATGCTGGCCGTATAGCGGCGGGTAAGACGTTCGAGTTCGCGGATGGAAAGCAAGTTCGGATCGACGATGACGCCGCCTTTGGCGCCGCCGAAGGGGATGTTGACGACCGCGCACTTCCAGGTCATCCAGGTCGCGAGCGCGCGCACTTCATCGACAGAAACGTCGGCGGCAAAGCGGATGCCGCCCTTGCCGGGACCACGCACCGTGGAGTGCTGTATGCGATATCCGGTGTACACCTCGGTGGTGCCGTCATCCATCTGCACGGGGATGCTGACGGTGAGTTCACGCTCACAAGTGCGCAGTATCTTGGCAAGACTTTTCTCAAGTTGCAGGGCCTCGACGGCGGCATCGAAACGAGCGGCTTGCGACTCCCACGGATTACCCTCTTTTTCAGACAACGAACCTGTAGCTGGTGTTTCGACAAACGTATTCATGCTTTCTCCAACATCCTTATGATTGCGAACGAGTGCCCAGGAAGGGCTGTACCCATTGCATATTCGTTCAACCAGAACAGCCGTGACGACTGTCACGAACCATTGTGACAGGTAACAGGAGCAACGTCCAAGGCTGTCTGGAAACTCAGTGTTTACCGGGGGTAGAGGACACAGAAGCGGTTGTGCGGGAGTTTGCGGATTCGGGCTCGGTCGTGAAATTGGAGGTTACAAAGGTATCGGCGGCGAGCATGTCGCGAGGCTGCATGGCACCGTAGGTGACCTCGTCGATGTAATTCTGAAGGATGCGATTGAACTCCCGGTTGTGCAAGCGGGAAACCAGTTCGGCACGCTCGATGTGTCCATCGCCACAGAGCGGACACTTTACGGTGTCAGACGTGGCGGGGCGATTGTTCCTGAACAAAAGACTCCTCC
The DNA here is from genome assembly GCA_038236965.1 of Terriglobales bacterium. Taxonomy (GTDB): domain Bacteria; phylum Acidobacteriota; class Terriglobia; order Terriglobales; family Acidobacteriaceae; genus JBBRZF01. The sequence goes on from JBBRZF010000040.1 coordinate 11,048, forward strand.
AGCTAGGTACGAGGGCCATTAGAATCCAGAACTCTGTTCGCGGGCCGTGACAGAGGTCACGATGAGGAGTGAGAAAAGCGGTTGAAGTTCCCGTTGCCGGTCAAAAGCCTCCGATTCCTTGCTTTCGAGTTCGCCCTTTCCCGGAAGCCAACCTGAGCCGCTGAATTTCCCATCGAACCCACAGTTCTCAACTGCGGGTCTAAAACGGGGAACAGTGTTGAGACTTTTTAGAAATCTGCCATTTTTCACATCATTCGGCAATAGACCGCGGCTCGGCTCGCCTGACGACAGGGGCAAAGGGAAGATACTCAACTTTCCTGAGCCCGACGACAATTCGGAAGAAACGCCGCACAGGCCGATGGGACTGGTACGCAGAATCGTGCCGGGAATCATCGCCGGCGCCGCCGACCTTGATCCGGCCGCGGTACTGACCGCCACGGTAGCGGGCGCCACCTTCGGACTCTCGGTTGGCTGGGTGGTCTTGCTGTGCATCCCCATCCTCATCTCGGTCTTCGGCGTTGCCGCCCGCATCGGACACGAAACGCGTCTCGGACTGATCAAGCTGGTACGCGAACATTTCGGCGTGCGTGTCGCCATAGGCCTGGCGGGACTGATCGTCGTCGTGAACGTGCTGATGATCGTTGCCGACATCATGGCGGTGAGCGAAGGATTCAGCATCGTGCTCCGCCAGCCGAGGAGTTTTTTCCCGGCCCTGGTGGCCTTCATCGTCTGGTACATCCTCACCCTTGCGGGCTACCACAGGGTGAACCGCACGCTCTCGTTGCTGGCGCTCTTCCTGTTGGCCTACGTGGGCGCGGCCTACCTCTCCAGTGATTCCATCAAGCATGTTGCCACCGGCATCCTGCTGCCCAAACTCATGCCCGGCACGGGATACGTGATAGGCATCATCGCTGTTTTCGGTTCCCTGCTCACGCCCGACGTGATCGTCTGGCAGACGGGTACGAAGCGCGAAAAAGGAGCGGCATTCCACGATATCGAGTCGGCCTTCGGATGCGTGGTGGCCGCCGTCGTCTCGCTCTCGGTGATCATTGCGGCCTCGTCGATGCGTATCGCCGACCCTTCGTCGATGACGACCGTGCAGGCGGCGCAGGCACTCTCCGCTCTCGGACAACTTGGCCCTATCCTGTTCGCCCTGGGAATCATCGGCTCAGGAATGGTGGCCTTGCCCATCCTGGTGGCGTCCTTGTGTTTTAGCATCTCGGAAGCCGCGGGATGGCACTACGGATTGAGCGAAAAACCCTGGGACGCGAAGGGCTTCTACGTCCTTATCTGCTCGGTGCTGTTCATCGCCGTGGTCGTCAACTTCGTGGGCATCAACACGGTGAAGACGCTCTACTGGTCGCAGCTCATGGCGGGCATCATCATCGTTCCCATCCTGTTCTTCATCCTCTGGATATCGAATGACCGGCGCATCATGCGGACCACCAACACGCGCTGGCAGAATTTCTGGCTCGGCGGCGCCGTGGGCGGCATGATCATCGCGAACGCGATTTTCCTGTGGTCGGAGATCTCTAAGTAAAGCCCCAGGTTCGCGTCGATCAACAACACCATCGCAGATTCAATGATCAAATGCCTTGCAGGCGAAGCTGCCGGGATATGCGCGAAAGCGCAAGCAGTGGCGCGGCTTCTGCAAGCGGTATCCCGCGCTCGTCTGCGCATTTCTGCAGGGCCTTGAGCACCTGCAACGCTGCGAGTTTCAGCTCTGTCTGGCAACGTCGAGACGTTGCCAGAGGGTTTGCATCCTGTTGCTGGACGACAGCGGCAAGACGCAGCCCGGAGATAAAAAGATACGGAAGAACGCTGGGGACGCCAGTCTCCGCGCATGGAACGAAGGCCCCGCGCTCCACCATGTCGGGTGCGCATTCCACGACGAGCGTTGCCCGAACACTTCGGCCATTGCCAGCATTGAGATGGCGCGCGCCTGCGGCAAGGATGAGCACGTCGCACTCACACGCAAGAAGTTCGGCCTTCGAGATCGCGTCGGCATCGCGATAACCCAGGATGAACTCTTCGCGCTGCAGATGACGCTCGATAGCTCCCATATCCAGCCCCGCCGTATCGGTGACGCCGCCAGAGACGTCGGACACTGCCACCAGCGTTGCGCCTTTTCGAACCAGTTCGCGCGCAACCGCGCGTCCGAACTCCCCCATTCCCTGGACGGCGAAGCGCAGCGACGGAGTTCGACCTCCTTCGCGAGCGGAAGCCGATTGCAAATTCCATTTGCGAATCGTGTGCGCCAGCGCAATGGCTGCCGCCTCCGAGCAATCCGAGGCGGAGATGTGGCGCGATGCATTCGCGCTGGCGAGCCAGGCAAGAACGTAGTCGTTGACCCCCTCGCCGGCGAGAACGACGTTGCCAGTCTCGGCGTCTGCGATTTCGCGATCTGAGGAATAAATTTTTGCGAAGCCATCCACCAGAGAGTGAAGTTCGTGCTCGCTGAGTTCGTCGGTATCAGCGATGAGCGTCGTGGCAGAGCCGGAGATGTCGATGGCAAAAAGCGCTGCAGCCAGTGTCGTACGCATGGCGGCCGTGCGGGTACTATTCAATCCTCCGCCGGCGGAGATACGCAACTCACAGGCGCTACGCGGATAGACGCTGGTGTATGCGACATGAATAGCGCGTTTGATATGCGCCGATCCGTCATCGCATTGCAGCAGTAGATTGGAATGGAGTTCACTCTCACACTGGCGTAGACGCTCGACGATCCACGGTTCCAGGTCCAGTGTATGCGCCGCCTGTTCCAGATCGAGGGCGGCTTCCATCCACGCGTCGTAAGACGTTTCGCGATCGAGTGACGGAATGAGGTCCTGTGTATTCATGGTCGCACTCCTGAAAATTGGGACTCCGCACCAGGCGGAGTCCCACCCATACAAGGAGGTTTACGGGGCCCAACTACATTTAGGCCTCGGCCGGAGCGCCAGACGGATCGGCAACCCAGCGGAGACGGCGAACTTCGTTCTTCGGATAGATGTCCAGGTAGATGACCGCGAGGCGGAAGGCCAGGGCGGCGCCTGTCAGGACAGCTAGAGTGATTGCGATCTCCGACCACTTGGGCGTGTAGTTGGCACCGGTCATCGCATCCATCGCAGTGATGGAGACGTTGAGGCGGTTGCTTATGAAGCCGCCGGCCACCACAGCACAGGTCCAGAAGAGACCGATCGGGTTGTTGCGAATCTTTCTCTGCACCAGGAGCGCCAGTGGGATGAGGACCAGCATCGAGACTTCAGCCCAGAAGTAAGCAGTCTCTTTGCGGTTCACGAAGAGATACTGGATCGCGTGGTTTCTGAACAGGTCGAGCGCGCGGAAGACTCCGTACACACCAAGCATCATCGCCATGACGCGGCTAAGCTCTTCCAGGACGCTGAACTCGATCTTCACGTCAAGTGACCGCACGGACAGGTACGTGACCATGATGAGCGTCGCGATTCCCGTGGGAATTGCTGATAGATAGAACATCGTAGTCAGGTACGGGCTGTACCACAGCGGATAGATATGGCTCTTCGCGATAAGGAAGATGCCGCCAAGATAGGACTGGTGCATCGACGAGAGCAACGTTCCAGCCAGGACGAGTGCGATGCTGATCTTGTGATGCCAGTGGAGATAGAACTCACGTGCGGCTTTCCATGGAATCTTTTCCACCAGCGAAGGCGAAAACTCCAACGCTAGCACCGAGGTGTAGCACATCACGCACATCGAAACATCGAACAGGACAGAGTGGGGATTCCAGTAAATGATTGGGTGCCAGATACGCCAGGGCAGGCCGAGTTCATAGAGCATGCCGATGCAGACCGTCGAGTATCCGAGGAACGAAAGAAGGATGGATCCCTTGAGAATGGGGCGATAACGGTCCATGCCGAGTAGATAGACGGCAGCGGCCAGAGCGAAGCCGCCTGCCGAGAGTCCGACGCCACAAAGCGTTCCAAAGCCTACCCACAGGCCCCATGGTTGCGCGTCTGTAAGGTTGGTGCTGGCTATCCAGCCGTGGAAGAAGCGGAGGTACGCCGCGTAGGCGCCAGCCATGAAGATAATGGTAACGACGACGCTCCAGAACGTAAGTTTAGGCAGGAGTTTTTTCATGGCTACTTCCTTTCCTTTTGGGACATAGCTTCGTATTCAGCAGCGGCGACATCGCGACGACGCTGGGTGATCCAGTAGAGAGCCGCGAGCATGGAGCCGCCGACAAGAACCACCGTCGGGCTCTCGCCCAGGGCAGCAGCCGACAGCGTGGGCAGCGGCGTGTTGCCGAGCACGGGCTTCACGAAGCCGAGGTCTTCAAAGGCCACATCGGAGATGTACAGCACGGAGGTTCCACCGAACTCTTCCGAACCATAGATCCGGGGAATGTAGGAGGCGTCCGCTCGAATCCGTTTCCAGGCTTCCTGTATCAGCTCTTCGCGATTGCCGAAGGTGCTGGCGCCGGTCGGGCAGGCTTCCACGCATCCCGGAATCTTGCCTGCGATCTGGCGGTCGGCGCACATATCGCACTTCTTCATAAGGGGTGCGAGCTTGGACCATTGGTACTTGGGTACGCCCTGCGGGCAGGCGATCATGCAGTAACGGCATCCCATGCACTTTTTGTCGTCGTAGGTGACGGCGCCGAATTCGGACTTCTTTAGCGCGCCGACCAGGCAGGCAGAAACGCAGGCTGGCTCTTCGCAATGCAGACACATGCGGCGAACGAATTTTCCGTTCTTCTCTTCAACGACGGTCAAGGCCATCTCTGAAAGTTTGGGTTGATGCTGCTCGGGCAGTCCGTGCAGCCGCTGGCAGCCTTGTTCACAGGCCTGACAGCCAACGCAGTTCTTTACATCCACCAATATCGCTTTGTGATCCATAAAAATTCTCCTGGTACGGCTCGCGATGACACTCGCAAAAAGATGACTAGCTAAGGAAGAACTCGCTGATGAGCTTCCGTTGCGAGTTGGGATCGAGCAGACTGAGCAGGCCTTTTACCGGCAAGCCACCGTCTTGCGCGAGCGCGGGAGAGAGCTGCTGTGCCATGGCGCGGACAGAGTTCATGCTGTTCAGCATCCACGGCGCGACCAGGGTTCCCTGCACAAGATTCTTTACGTTGGTGGAAAGTTCGGGCGACTTGATGACGCAGACCCAACCGTCGCGATAAGGATCATCCACGGCGAGCATCGGGTTCTTGATGACTTCGTGGTTCACGGAGGTGATCACGCCTTCGATAGGCGCAAGCAGATCGACCGTGGTGCCGTCGAAGGTCAACGTCATGAGCTTCTGTCCCTGCCGAACCCAGCGATTCAGTCCGACCACTTCGACCGCATCGAGCTTGCCGATTACATTGGCGGCAAAACTATCGACGCCGATGCGGGCATTCTGACGGCCTTCGTCCGAGACCCAGGTGTGTCCGGGATGGAAGCAATATCCCTTGGGAACTTCGAAGCCGAGCTCGTTGGAAATGCGGGGTGTCTTGGGACGCGAAAACGAAGGAACTTCTGCAGAAACCTGTAACGTTGCGCCCGCACCTTTACGGAAGTACGTGGCACTGATGACCAGGAGGAAAGTCAGTAGTACAAAAAGTATGGACATAATGGCTCCTTGCTATGGGTCTTGCTATTGCTTCTGTCACCTATCTATTGGCACGTGGATGGCAATTCAGAGACAAGGAGTTTGGCGTTGCAAGGGAAAGACTTACGAGAGAGATGCAAAACGCAGTGGTCGAAAAGCACTGCGTTTTGCTAATACGAATGCGAAACGCAGCGGTGCGGATAGAGCAGTTTGTAGTTCTTGGCTCCTGCTTCCCGGGGATGCGTGGGGACGCGTGGGTGCCACAATCTTGAGCGCAGGCGCAGAGGGTTGCCCAGCATGAATCTGGGTGTGGCGTCTACTTGAAGGTGGGAATACTACGAACTAAGAACTGGTTCATCCTTCTTCTTCAACCGGCGCAGCAGCGACGTGGTGTGGATGCCCAGGATGCGAGCTGCTTGCGCCTTGTTGTTGCCGGTAGCGACGAGCACTTCGTTGATGTAGCGGTCTTCCAGTTCGCGAAGCGAGCAGAAATGATCCGCTTCTCCGGAATGCTCGGCCGAGGCGAGTACGCGCTCTGCCGCATTCGCCGGTTCGAAGTCGCGTATCTCTTCCGGCAGGCAGGCAGCATCGATGAGGCCTTCCGGAGAAAGGATCATGGTGCGTTCGATGGCGTTCTTGAGTTCGCGGATATTTCCGGGCCACGGATAGATTTCAAGTATCGCAGCGGCGTCGGGCGCGAATCCGGTGAAGCTCTTTTTCAGCTCACGGTTGTAGCGCTGCATGATGTCCAGCGCGAGCGGGACGATGTCTTCCTTGCGATCGCGCAACGGAGGAATGAAGAGCGGCACAACGTTGAGGCGGTAGAACAGGTCTTCGCGGAATTCGCCGCGCTGCGCTGCTTCCCGAAGGACCTTGTTGGTAGCGGTAATGATGCGTACGTCCACCGTGATGGGGCGCGTGCCGCCCAGTCGCATGAAGGAACCTTCTTCCAGCACGCGCAACAGTTTCGCCTGCACGCTGAACGACATGTTGCCGATCTCGTCCAGGAACAGCGTGCCTCCATTTGCCTTTTCGAAGAGCCCTTCTTTGCGTCGGCGCGCGTCGGTGAAAGCGCCCGGTTCGTATCCGAAGAGTTCGCTCTCCAGCAGCGAGTCGGGCAGCGCCGCGCAATTCAATTCGATCAGCGGATTCTGCGAGCGCGGACTCTGGTAATGGATCGACTTGGCAAGCACTTCCTTGCCCGTACCGCTTTCGCCCTGTATGAGGATGGTCGTCTTGTCGGACTCGGCGGCCTTGCGTGCCATCTCCAGCATCTCGCGCATGGCGAGACTGTGTGTGGCTACGCGGCCGAAATCATAACGTCCCTTTTGCAACTGCACCGAGTCGCTGACGCGCACGCGCAGGGCGAGCATCTCGGTCGCGCGACGCATCGTGTTCAGCATGTCCACGATGTGGAAAGGTTTGATGAGGTAGTCGTACGCGCCCAGTTTCATCGACTCGACGGCGCGATCCACCATGTGATACGCGCTCATCATGAGCACCGTGGTAGCAGGCGATTGACGCTTGATCTGGCGCAGCACTTCGATGCCGTCGATGCCGGGCAGCACCACATCCACCAGCGCCAGGTCGGGCTTCTCTTCGGCAAAGATCTTCAGGCCTTCTTCGCCCGACATCGCGACAAACACTTCAAAGCCTTCCGCCTTGAGCGCGCGACCCATCGTACGGAGAGTGAGAGCTTCGTCGTCGATGACCAGGATGGAATGTGCCATTAAGCGACGACCTCCTCGTCGTGGGGAACGCGCCCTTCCTGCCGTATCGGCAGGCGCATGTGAACGGTGGTGCCGCGCCCCGGGATGCTGTCGATGCGGATATCGCCGCCGTGGCTGCGGATGTACGACTGGCTGATACTGAGCCCGAGCCCGGTTCCCTTGCCGCGCTTGGTGGTAAAGAATGGCTCGAAAACGTGAGGCAGAATGTCAGCCGGAATGCCGCAACCGGTGTCGGTGACGATGACCTCGACCGCTTCGTCGAACTTCACTTTTTGCGCGGAAACCGTAATGGATCCGCCTTCGCTGGTGGCTTGGGAAGCATTGAGCAGCAGGTTCATTAAAATCTGCGATAGCTGGTTCGCGTCCGCGCTGATAGTCGGTAGATCGACCGGGACCAACTTCACCATGCGGATTCCGCGGAACAATGGCTGATGCGCGAGAAAGCTGAGCGCGTCGGTGACCAACCGGTCCAGCGAGACTCGACTCACCAGCAGCGGGCCGGGACGCGCGTAATTTAACAGGCCTCGGACGGCCTGTGAGATCCGTTTCGCGCCCTCGATACACTGCTCGGTCTCGGAGCAGGCGTCCTCATCCACCAACACTCTTTCCTGCAACTCGGTAAGCTCCAGTTCAAGATGCGAAAGGATTCCGAGCAGAGGATTGTTGATCTCGTGCGCGGCTCCCAGCGCCAGTTGCGCGAGCGCGGCGTATTTTTCGTATTCGCAGAGCTGCGCTTCGAACTGCAGTTTCTCTTTTACCAGCTCACGTTCCTCTTCGAGCTTGTGCATCAACTCCTGCTGCGCCAGATTGCGTTCGTGCTCGCGATGCGCGGCCAGTTCGCGTGCGCGCTTCAATTCAGCGTTCATGCTCGCCAGGGTGCGCGCACGATGAACGAGTCCGATGATGATGCCGACCAAGGCAAAGACGACGAAGATGATGATGTCCGACGCGATCTGCGGAGGCCAGCGCCATTGAAGCGCAAGTGCGGACACGGCAATCGGGGACGGACTGGACATGGTTTCTCAGGCTAATGATTCTCTACCATGGCCAGAGAAGCAGTGATGGGGGTCACGTGAGGAGGTATCGGCCAACGGAGCCAAAGTAGAAGGCAAGGTTTGAGAGGTTTCAGAGGTGGCGTAGGCTTCGGGACCCCTCTCCAGTTTTTTCTTCTTTTATCTGCTTTTTTTAGTGCTCTGTTTTCAATGATTTACGAGGAGTGTGTCGGTAAAATATTAGAAACAGATGCTTTACATATCAAAATATAGATAGCAAAGAAGTTAGCTACTCAGGTGCTGGCTGCGGAGCTTGCTCGCCAAGATCAAACAAGAAAGGCCGCGCTTTGGTGAGCGTGGCCCTTGTTTTTATCTCTATATCTATTATGACAGATTGGAGGGGGTCAACTGGACATGCGGGCCGAAACTCTATTTGGTTTGTTTTCTGCTGGATGGGAGTTTTGGGAGAGTGTTGGGGACTTGACAAGAAAGGCGAGTGAGAGGTTTCAGAGGTTTCGTAAGGTTTGCCAAGTTTCAAACCTATGCCTAGCCGTTCGCGCCGGCTTGAACGGGCCACCCGCGTTTCAGAGGTGCTAGTGCGCCGCCACACCGGGGCCGCCATGATGTTTTGGTTTTCGCATGAGCAGCACTAGCGGAAGCAGGATCAAGAACATAATTCCGAGCAGTCGGAATGCATTGACGAACGAGATCATCGCAGCTTGCTGCCCCACCATGCCGGCCATCGCTGCTTGAGCCATTTTCGCGGCAGTTGACGGGTCCGCCCCTCGCCCGATGAATGCCGCCGTCAGCGATTGCATCATATTGCGCGCCGCCTCGTTGTATTGCGAGATGTTGGCGACCAGGTTGTTGGTGTGCAGTTGTCCATTGCGCGAAACCACGGTCGTGACCGACGCGATACCGATGCTGGCGCCGATGTTGCGCATCAGGTTGAAGATGCTGGTCGCGTTGCCCATCTGTTCCTTTGGGATCGAATCGTTCGTGATGGTCGTGAGCGGAACGAATAACAGGCCCATCGCCATTCCCTGCCAGATCTGCGGCCAGAAGATGTCCCAATAACCCGCGCCTAGATTCAGATGTCCGAGCGAGAACAGACTATACCCGGCGATGCAGATGCCTACTGCCAGCAGTTTGCGCGGCTCGACCTTGCCCATCAGGATTCCAACGATCGGCATGAAGAGGAACGAACCCATACCGCGCGGAAGCATGGCCAGTCCCGATTCCATCGCGGGGTAACCCATCAGCGTCTGCAACAGCAGCGGCAATAGCACCGTGCTGCCGTAAAGCACGAAGCCGAGGATGGTCATCATGAATACGCCAGTGGCATACGTGCGATTCTTGAAGACGCGCAGATTCACCACGGGGTGGCTCGTCCTCAACTCGCGCACCACGAAGGCTAAGAGTCCAGCGATGGTGAAAAACGCCAGCACGCGAATGAAGTTGGAAGAGAACCAATCTTCCTGCTGACCCTTGTCGAGAAACACTTGCAGCGAGCCGATTCCAAGGGTGAGTAATCCCATGCCCCAGTAGTCCACTCGACTGGAACCGCGCTTGATGTAGGGCGGGTCGAAGATGAATAGCTGGGCCATGATGGTGGCCAGGATTCCGATCGGCAGATTGATGTAGAAGATCCAGCGCCAGCTATAGGTTTCCGTGATCCATCCGCCGAGCACCGGACCCAGCATGGGCGCGACCACGATTCCCAGCGCCCAGAACGCCATTGCCTTACCGCGCTTCTCGGGCGGAAAGGCCTCCAGCATGATGGCCTGCGACAGCGGCTGTAATCCTCCGCCAGTGGCGCCCTGTATCACGCGGAACAAGATCAAGATTGGCAGTGACGGCGCGAGTCCGCACGCGAGTGACGAAATGGTGAAGCCGATCACCGAGAACATCAGGATGCGCTTGCGTCCGAAAAAATTCGCCAGCCATCCCGTCATCGGAAGAATGATGGCGTTGGAAACCAGGTAAGAAGTCAGAACCCAGGTGGCTTCGTCCACCGTGGCCGATACGCTGCCTGCGATGTGCGGCAACGCGACGTTCACCACCGTCGTGTCCAGCACCTCCATGAAGGTGCCGAGCATGACGGAGACGGCGATGAGCCACGGGTTGATGTACCGGTGCTGATTATCTGCTGACATCTATTAAGGTCTTCACAACGGGAACCAATGAGCAATGGGGCCCGGCGCGCTATCAGGCGCAACTGTTTAGTGAACGCGAACTGTGGGAGTCACCGACATTCCGGGCCGCAACAGATGCTCGGAATCTTCACCCTTGTCGAGGGTTATCTTCACCGGGATACGCTGCACCACCTTCACGTAGTTTCCGGTGGCGTTCTCCGGCGGAAGCAGGCTGAAGCGCGCTCCGGTGGCTCCGCCGATGCTGTCCACGTGTCCGTTGAAATCCCGGCCATAGGCATCGACGTGGAGCACGACGGACTGTCCCGGGCGCATGTCCTTCAACTGCGTCTCCTTGAAGTTCGCCGTGATGTAGATGTCGCTGATGGAAACCAGTGCAGCCATCGGTTGCCCGGCTTGCACGGTCTG
>JBBRZF010000041.1:0-21664 GCA_038236965.1 Terriglobales bacterium
CCGGGCGATGGAGAGGGCCTGCGCGATTCCAAAAACCTTAGGCACGCTCCACAGTCCCGCGCGCACATCGTGGTCGTAATCCTGGCAGCTATACAGCACATCGAAGCCGCCGCCCCAGAACATCACCGCGCCGGTCACGATCAGGATTCGCGGATCGAATGTTCCGCGCACCGCCACCCAGGCCGCTGCCGGAGCGATGCCCATGGCCAGTCCCAAAAACAGATGCGCCCAGCGCGTAAATCGTTTGGTGTACGAGTAGCCGAAGACGATCACCAGTGCCGCCGGAGACAGTGCAAAGGCCAGGGGATTCAATCGCCATGCGGCAAAGACCAGTATCGCGGACATTGCTACGGTGAACCACAGCACGAATTGCCGCGAGAGCAGCCCTGCGGGAAGCGCGCGCGTAGCCGTACGGGGATTGACGGCGTCGATCTCGGCATCTGCCAGGCGATTGAAGGCCATCGCCCCCGAACGCGCAGCCACCAGGGCAACGCAGATCCACAACAGCAATCGCATAGGCGGAACACCTTGCGCAGCGATCACAGCGCCGGTCAGTCCGAAGGGGAGCGTCAGAAGCGAATGCTCCCACTTGATCATCTCAAGCGTGATTCCAATGTTCTTAAAGAGGGGCACAGATTGATTTTAATGGAAAGAAGCTGTTCACCGACAGCATTAGGCGCAAACCGCTGTGACTAGGGCTTGGAAGCCTTGGTCTGCTTCGTAGTTGAGTCTTTTGCCTGGGCCACTGCTGCGGCGGTTCTTACCGCTATGCCCTGCATCTCGAAGTGGCCGCCGAACAGAAGCGTCCCGCTACCGATAAATGCTCGTGCCGGGAACTCCTTCTTGAATCGCAGCTTGTATTGCGCGTTAAAGCGGTCGTACAGCGAGACGTCAGGGCAGAAGACCTGCACGGTCACCAGATCATCCATGGACATGCCGCCGACCTTCAATACCGAGGTGAAGCCGTCAAACAGGTTGTTGATCTCTTCTTCCAGGTTCGCCGGAACCTTACCGTGCTTGTCCACGCCGATGCGTCCAGCCAGGTAAAGCGTATCTCCCACCATTACGCCGTCGCTAAAAGGCGCGTTAACAGGGCGGTTCGGCTGATTGATGTGGCGGCGTTTGGGAGCGGAGTCGGCGAGCGCGGGCGCGCAGAGGGCCAAGAGGACGAGAAGGGCGAAAAGCTTTCGCATGGTCGTGAGCTACTCCAGGTAGCACTTTCATAATGCAGCAACAAACGATTCGCGCGCAAGGCCAGCAGCATGCCGGAACCAACTTTTTTATATACTGAACGGATGACCGCCCCCCAAGAGGTCGAAATCAAGTTTCTCGTGTCTAACGTTGCCGCCCTTGAGCAGAACCTGCGCGAGGCCGGATTCTCTCAACTCACTCCCCCAACGCACGAGATGAACACCCTCTACGACCGCAACGGAGGCGAACTTCGGCGTCGTGGCGAACTTTTGCGTCTTCGCAAATATGGCGACCATTGGAAACTCACGCACAAGGCTAAGAGCCTGGTTGGCGGACGCCATAAATCGCGCGCCGAACAGGAAACCGCGATAGAGAACGGTGAAGCCATGCATGACATCCTGATCTCGCTGGGTCTGGAACCTCTCTTCACTTATGAGAAGTTCCGCGCCGAGTGGTCCGACGGCCACGGCGAAGTGGTTCTCGATCTCACTCCTATCGGCAACCTCGCCGAGATAGAAGGCGCCCCAGCCTGGATCGACCTGACAGCACAGAAACTAGGCGTGGTGGAACAAAAATACATCACCAAGTCCTATGCCGTTCTGTTTAACGACTGGAAGCGCGAACACAAGCACAATGCCGAGAATATGACCTTCGCGGAGTGTGGAGTGCCCCGTCCTCTATGACAGCTCCCAACGTCGTCCGCGACGAACGCCCGGCTTTCGCAACCCACGCCGTCGGCGCAATCGTCGCTATCAAATTGCTCCTCATGCTGGCGGTCGTTAACCGCTACGGATACTTTCGCGACGAACTCTATTACCTCTCCTGCAGTGAACATCTGTCGTGGGGATACGTCGATCAGCCTCCATTGGTAGCCGCCTTGACTTGGGCAGTGCGCCATACGCTGGGTTCATCCCTGTTCGCCTTGCGCCTGCTGCCTGCCCTCGCCGGATGCGCCAGCGTTCTTTTCGCCGCACTCATTGCTCGCGAAATGGGCGGACGCCGCATCGCACAGGTCATCGCCGCGCTGGGCGTCTTGGCATCGATGATCTTCCTCGGACTCGACCACCTGCTCACCATGAACGCCTTCGATCCGCCGCTTTGGATGGCGTGCTCTTACATCGTGCTGCGCATACAGCGCACTGGAAATGAGCGCCTGTGGCTCGGCTTCGGCGCGGTCTCCGGACTTGCGCTGCTGAACAAATACGGGATTGCGTTCTTTGCGGTGGGCATCGTTGCCGGACTTCTACTGACGCCCATGCGCCAGTCGCTCACTCGCCCGTGGATCTGGCTCGGAGGTGCACTCGCCGTTCTCATCGCCCTGCCCAACTTTATCTGGCAGATGCACCGCGGTTTTCCCTTCCTCGAACTCATGCACCACATACGCATGAGCGGGCGCGATGTCTCCTTCGGCCCCATCGGCTTCTTGTGGCAGCAGTTCTTCATGCTGAACCCGCTGTGCGCTCCCGCCGTCATCCTCGGCGTGGCGTGGTTCTTCACCTCGCGCGGCAAATCTTATCGAGCGCTTGGGTGGGCCTACTTGGTCACGCTCACCATCATGATCGCGCTCAAGGGCAAGAATTATTACCTCGCGCCCATCTACCCCTTGGTCTTCGCCGCCGCAGGAATCGCGCTCGAACAGTTCGCCACTGCGCGCAGAACACGTCCCTGGCGCATGCGACTCGTCGATGTCTATGTTGGCCTCTGGATGATTACGTCGCTGCTACTCATGCCGCTCGCGCTACCCGTGCTCTCCGTCGAACACTACATCGCCTACACGCGGACCATGCACCTGGCACCCCCGAAACTCGAACACCAGCCCGAAGGACCGCTCCCGCAGATCTACGCAGATATGCACGGATGGCCGGAGATGGCACGCGCCGCAGCCGATTACTACCACTCACTCCCCGCCGGGGAGCGTGCGAAGACCGCTATTTTCGCTGAAAACTATGGCGACGCGGGCGCAATCGATTTCTTCGGTGCGCAATACGGCCTGCCAAAGGCCATCAGCGGACATCAGACTTTCTGGTATTGGGGACCGCGCGATTTCACCACCGAAAGCATCCTCGTCTTAGGAGACGACGATCCATCGTGGTGGCAGAAACACTGCTCGTCGCTCACCGTGGCTGCCGAATTGCATCATCCGTTGGCGCGCCCCGACGAGAATCTGCCTATCTACCATTGCCGGGGGTTAGACATGGACATGAAACAGTTCTGGCCCAAAACCAGGCACTTCTCCTGATAGGACAGTCCGTACCTTAAGCGGAAGCCCGTTCTCGCAACATCTCGTCCACCGCGGAGCGCAACTCCTCAGGCGGAATGGGCTTCGACAGTACGCGATCGATGCCTGCGTCTTCGGGCAGGTCTACCAGTTCGCCCGAGCCGGTCAACACTGCAAGCGGCACGACAGGGTTCGCGTCGCGAATTCTCTTGATCAGTTCCACACCATCCATGTCCGGCAGCCAGTAGTCCATGATGACGAGATCGACTTCGTGGGAGTCCAGCAACCTGAGACCCTCTTCGCCGTTGCACGCGCGCAGCACTCGATATCCGGCGTACTCCAGCATCAGGGCGCGCACGCGCAAGCCAGTCTTTTCATCGTCAATACAAAGAATGGTCGGAGCTGAGATCAAAACGAATACTCCTTGCTGCGTATGAATGCACTACAGCCCTTTGTATCGCTCCACGATACATCGGTCAATGCATTTCGTGAGTTGAAGGTACCTCGCGCTAAGGCCTGCAAATTTGCAGGCACCACGTTACGCAGCGTACTCACGTGCTGCCACCCGGTATGCAAGGCAGGCGTAGTAGAGCGCACGATCGAAGAACTGCTCCAGCGAGAATATGAATTCAAGTTCGTTCAACAATTGCAGCGCGCTGTCGTTCACGGCCTCGCGTTGCAGGAAATACCAGACATGTTCCTTGGCCAAAATCAGCGCCCATACGAACTGCTCCAACGGCACGTGCTGCAGCGAACGCCTGGAACCCAGATGAGTGAAGCGTTTCTGAATCTCTGCTTCCGTTCTGGAACCGAGCCACTCGTCCAGATGCTGATAGAGCTCGCGCAGATCATGTTCCAGTTCCGCAGCAGGAATTGCCCGGTAGGCGTCCGTCCTCTCAGACGCTTGCAGCACCTGCACCAATCCTCTGGCCAACGTCTCGGAGTATTTTTGTATAAGTCTTGTATAACGGTCGCTTGCCATGGAGGGTTGCCTCCCTTCTTAATGGATGCGAGTTCCATGTCACTCGCCGCCGGAAATTCGGCGAAGGTCCAACTTCCTTGCTGGAAAATGACATTTTCACACAAAAACTCACGCTTCTCGACACCAACACTTGGACGCAAATACTCATCTGAATAGCTGCACAGAACTATCTGCTGACGCACAGACCTCTAGCACGCCGGAGTTAGTACCAGCATGGCCGAAGTCGAAACCTTGGATCAACCGCGCCTCGCACACGAGCGCATTCATTCCATTTGTTCCCGCGCGGTCGATGCTGTCGATCGCAATCCTTGGGCAGTCTTGCTCTTTATTGCCGTCATCTACTTCGGAATCACGCTCTCTGTGTCTGCCTTCCGCGTCCTCTGGTTCGACGAACTGATCACCTTCTACATCGCGCGATTGAACAGTGTCCATGCTATCTGGAACGCGCTCTACAAAGGCGCCGACCCCAATCCGGCGCTCATGCACCTGCTGGTGATGTGGTCGATGCGGATGTTCGGCAGCGGCCAGATCGCCCTACGTTTACCTGCCATACTCATCGAAGGCGTCGGGATCTTCTGCCTCTTCGAATTCCTGCGCAAGCGCGTTCCCGTAACCTACGCAGCCTCAGCCGTGTTCTTTTTCATCGCGAGCCGCGCATTCGATTACTCCTATGAAAGTCGCTCCTACGCGCTCACTGTCGGCTTCGCCATGCTCGCCGTCTTGCTCTGGAGATACGCCGTCGAGAGTCCGCATCGGATGGCGGCAACCGTCGGTCTCGGGCTCACATTGGCTGCAGGCATTTCTTCCAACTACTTTGCGGTGCTCGCCTTCTTCCCTATCGCATTCGGGGAACTTGTTCGCAACTACGAGAACCGCCGCATCGATCTCCGCGTCTGGATCGCGCTATTTCTTGGCGGCCTGCCCATCTTTGCTTACATGCCGCTCATCAATCACGCCATTGCATCCTTCGCGCCGCACGCGTGGAACAAGCCTGATCCCGCATTCCTCATCGACGCATACGTTTCCATGATCGACGTCATCCTCTATCCGGCGCTCGCTTTGCTCTGGGCCGGGGTTGTTATCCACATCTACCAGCGCGTGAAGGAGCTTCGCATCGCGCCCGCCGTCCTGCCGCCCCACGAACTCGCCGCCACCATCGGGCTCATGGCCTATCCCTTGATCGGATATGTCATCGCCGTTGCCCGCGCAGGAATGATCAGCCCACGCTTCATTCTGCCCATGTGCTTCGGGTTCGCCATCGCCGTCGCCGTTACGGCATTCCGGATTTTTGGACGAAACCCGGTTGCGGCGCTGCTGATGCTGGCAATCTGTTTTGTCTGGGGGCTGACTAGAAACGGGGAGAGCATCTCCGAACTGGTGGAGCAGAAGGAGTCGTTCAACAACATCCTCAACCACGCGCCTAAGTCCGGAACTATCGTGGTCTCTGACTCCCTGCTCGCACTACCAATGGTGCACTACGCTCCGCCCGACGTGGCGCGAAGAATCGTTATGCCTCTCGATTTCGCATTCGTCCAGAAGTACAAGCACGAAGACTCGCCGGAACAGAACCTGAAGAATGGTGAGCAGATTTTCCCCTTGCGACTGGTCTCGCTCGCCGAGTTGGAGAGCGAGAACAAGAGCTACTCCATTGTGACCACTCCCGATAATTGGCTACTGCAATATTTCTTCTGGGAGACCGGCACCCCTGCCACGCGCGTGATCGGCGACATCGGCGGACGGCATATCGGCGGGTTCACGCCACTCTGCCACGGCGAACCATTTCTCTTTCAGAGGCGTAGCCAATACGCGCTCACCAACGATCCCGCGCTGCAGCACCAGCCTAGGGGAAGCCAGCACACGACCGATTGAATCAAATTTGTTAAAGGATATTTCGTGACCGCTAAAACGCGTAAGACCGCACTGATTATCGGCGCCGGCCCAGCCGGGCTAACTGCCGCATACGAACTTCTCCTTCGATCGGATGTGAAGCCTATCGTCCTGGAGAAAAGCACCTACATGGGCGGCATCTCCCGTACCGTGGAGTACAAGGGCAATCGCATCGATATCGGCGGCCACCGCTTTTTCTCCAAATCCGATCGCGTGATGAACTGGTGGCTTGAGCACATGCCGCTGGCAGATTCCAATCATGCGGGCGCGGAAATCACCTACCAGAACCAGCGCCGCCCGTTACCCATTGATGCGCCTGCCGACCCGCCACGCAAGAACGCTGCCCACCCGCGCGGCAGCGAAGACCGCGTCATGCTGCTGCGCGAACGAAAATCGCGAATTTATTTTCTGCGAAGATTCTTTGACTATCCCATTCAGCTCAGCGCGTCGCTGCTGCGCAATCTCGGAATCGTACGTGTCGTCCGCATCGGCACCAGCTATGTTTGGAACGCGATGTTCCCGCCAAAGCGTATCGACAACCTCGAGCAGTTCTACATCTCGCGCTTTGGACGCGAACTCTATCGCACTTTCTTCCAGTCTTACACCGAGAAGGTCTGGGGCGTCCCTTGCGACAGGATCAGTGCCGAATGGGGGGCGCAGCGCGTGAAGGGACTCAGCGTCTCCGCGACGCTGATGCACATGGTGAAGAAGCTGTTCACCTCAAAGAAGGACATTCGCCAGAAGGATACCGAAACCTCGCTCATCGAGCAGTTCATGTACCCCAAACTTGGCCCCGGACAGATGTGGGAACTCGTCGCCGAAAAAGTGAAAGCCATGGGCGGAGAGATACTCACCGAGCACCAGGTCCAGTCTCTCGAGACGGACGGCAACCGCGTCCTCTCGGTCGTCTCGCGCGACGCGCTTGGCGACCGCCACGTCTTCGCTGCCGATTACTTTTTCTCCACCATGCCGGTCAAGGAACTCACCCGAGCGCTGCAGGCCGAGGTGCCGGAGAATGTGCTAGAGGTCAGCGACGGACTTCAGTATCGTGATTTCGTTACGGTTGGTCTGCTGGTCAACAAACTTGCCGTGCGCGACACGCCCAAGAATGCCAGCGACGCTACGGACTCTGGCAAACCCGCGCCGCTCATCAAGGACAACTGGATCTACATACAAGAACCGGAGGTCACTGCCGGACGTTTGCAGATCTTCAACAACTGGTCGCCCTACATGGTTCGCGACCCCAACACGGTCTGGATCGGTGTGGAGTATTTCTGCTACGACACCGACCCGTTCTGGAAGATGAGCGACGAAGACACCATCGCTTTGGCCAAGCGCGAACTCGATCACATCGGAATTCTCGAACAGGCCGACGTGCTCGACGGAACCGTGCTGCGCATGCCGAAGACCTATCCCGCATACTTCGGGGCCTATGAACGCTTCGAAGAGGTACGCGAGTATCTCGACGCCTTCGACAATCTTTTCCTCGTCGGACGCAACGGCATGCACAAGTACAACAACCAGGACCACTCGATGCTCACAGCTATGACCGCCGTGGATAACATCATCGAAGGCCGTCTGGACAAATCCAACATCTGGGCCGTCAACACCGAGATGGAGTACCACGAAGAGAAGGCGCCGATCCAGGAACCAGAACAAGAAGAACGGGCAGCATAAAGCGTGGTGGGTCTTGATTGTCGGAACTTTGAGATCCGACTTGGTGCCCCATATCTGCCTGACGTTGGCAGATGTGGGCACGAACCAGCCCGCGAATCACCACCGATGGCTTCCCGCTTATCTCAACCGGTCTCGAATCGTTCGTGTGCTCTCTCGGGGTCCTCGTGTTTCAGTTTTCTCGGTGTCTCTGTGCCTCTGTGGTGAGTGCTCTTTTTCTGCGATACTGACTACATGTTCCTGGAAAAACTTCGAGGCCTGCGCCTCACCCACGTCGACTTCGTGCATGACTTCGTGCAATTGCGTTTCGCTGAATACACGCTGACGATCTTCAACCCTATCGTCATACGCATTGGCGACGAGACGCTCACCTCCGAGCATCCGGACTTTCAGCATGCCCTGCGCAATCGTATACACGACCAACTCGCGGGCATCGCCTTCCAGCAGAACAAGTCGGCTGAATTGCGTTTCGCCACCGACACCGTCATTACCATCCTGCTGACGGACGCCGATTACTCCGGCCTCGAGGCCATGGAGCTCCGCATCTCCTCCGACCGCAACGCACTCTGGGTGGTGTAAATGTATTGAATAATAGGTACCAGGTCCTAGGTACAACAAAGAGGCCGCCGAAAAGGCGGCCTCTAATTAACCGGCAACTGGGAACTGACATCTGGCAACTGCCCCTACGCTCCGTGACACTTCTTATACTTCTTCCCACTGCCACAGGAACACAGGTCGTTGCGCCCGATCTTTTCCCCGCCGCGCACGACTTGCTGCACGGGTTGCGCTTCGCCACCGCCCGCTAAACGCGCTTGCTCGTTCTCGCGCCGCTTCTTGCGCTGATACTCATGTTCCATATCGTCGAGCGAAGTCGTCGCGCGACGCTTGCGTACAGGCTCTTGCGACGCTTCCATCTGCGCGCCTGAGAAATGCATGTCCTCGGGTTGCTGGCGCTCCTCCTGCTGAAAGACGTCGTTCCCGTTCGAATCCAGCACCTGCATCAGGTACAGGTAGCGGACCGTTTCTTCTTCGAAACGGGCCATCATCTCCTCGAACATTTCGAACGACTCGCGCTTGTATTCCACCAGCGGGTCGTGCTGGCCATAACCGCGCAGCCCGATTCCCTCTTTCAGGTGGTCCATGTTCAGCAAGTGCTCTTTCCATATCTGGTCCAGCACGCTCAACATGATGATGCGTTCATGGTGACGCATCGCGTCAGAGCCAATCAGCTTTTCCTTGGACTCGTAGCGCTCAACCAGTTTGTCGAAGATGGCGTCGCCCAGCTCCTGGCGATTCAGTTTCTCGGCCTTGATGCCTTCCGCCTGGTAGTCAACTCCAAAGCGGGTAAACACTTCACTCTTCAATCCGGAAAGATCCCAGTTTTCAGGATGCACAGCAACCGCCGCGTACTTGTCCAGCAATTGTCCCAGGATGTCGCGAACGTAATCCTGCTGGATGAGTTCCTTCTGGTCTAATCCTTCCAGTAACTGGCGACGCAAGCCGTAGACGGCTTCGCGCTGCTTGTTCATCACATCGTCATATTCCAGAAGGTGTTTACGTGCTTCAAAGTTCTGACCTTCCACGGCCTTCTGCGCCGCTTCGATTCGCCGCGTGATCATCTTCGATTCAATTGGAACGCCTTCTTCCATGCCCAGGCGCTGCAACAGCGTGCTCACCCATTCCTTGGCGAAGATGCGCATCAGGTCGTCTTCCAGCGACAGATAGAAACGCGATGCGCCGGGATCGCCCTGGCGGCCGGCGCGTCCTCGCAACTGGTTATCGATACGACGCGCCTCGTGACGCTCAGTGCCCAGAATGAACAGGCCGCCTGCGGCGATCACCTTCTTGTGCTCTTCGTCAGTCTCCACCTTGTATTGCTGCAACACTTCGTTCCACTGCTCGGTCGAGAGTTTGTATTCGCTTCCGGCGAAGTACCAGTAAGTCGTCGTCGGATCGTCAGGACGCGCTTCTACTGCGCCTTCCGCCTGCTTAACCAGTTGCGCGAATCCTCGCTTCACGCATTCGCGCTTGGCTTTGAACTCGGCGTTGCCGCCCAGCAGAATATCCGTACCGCGACCGGCCATGTTGGTCGCAATCGTTACCTGCCCATATCGTCCCGCCTGCGCAACAATTTCGGCTTCGCGTTCGTGCTGCTTGGCGTTCAACACCTCGTGCTTCACGCCCTTCTTCTTCAGCAGGTCGCTCAAGCGCTCGGACTTCTCGATGGAAGTTGTGCCCACCAGTACCGGCTGTCCCTTTTCATGCAGCACAGAGATCTCGTCGGCGGCGGCGAAGTACTTCTCTTTCTCCGTGCGATAGACGATGTCCGCATTCTCCACACGCAGCATGGGACGGTTCGTCGGAATCACCAGCACATCCAGTTTGTAGATCTTGTGGAATTCCGCCGCTTCCGTTTCCGCCGTACCGGTCATGCCGGCAAGCTTCTTGTACATACGGAAATAATTTTGGAAGGTGATGGTCGCCAGCGTCTGGTTCTCGCGTTCGATCTTCACGCCTTCCTTGGCTTCTACCGACTGGTGCAGTCCGTCGCTCCAGCGGCGTCCCGGCATCATGCGTCCGGTGAACTCGTCCACGATCAGCACTTCGCCATCTTTCACCACGTACTCCACATCGCGGCGATACAGATGATGTGCCTTGATCGCAGTTTCCACGTGATGTTTCAGGTCCCAGTTTTCCGGGTCGGCGATGTTGCCAATGCCGAGCATCTTCTCCACTTTTTCCCAGCCACCGTCGGTCACGGTGATGGTCTTGTGCTTCTCGTCCACAACGAAGTCGCCGGTCAGTATCTTGTCTTCGCCTTCCTTGATCTCCTCGCCCTGCTCCAGTCGAGAAATGATGGCGTTCACTCGGGCGTACTTGTCGGTCGATTCCTCGCTCTGTCCGCTGATGATGAGAGGTGTACGCGCTTCGTCAATCAGGATGGAATCCACTTCGTCGACTATGGCGTAGTTGTGTACCCGCTGCACGCACTCGGAAACTTCGAACTTCATGTTGTCGCGCAGGTAGTCGAAACCAAATTCGTTGTTCGTGCCATAGGTCACGTCCGCAGCGTAGGCTTCTTGGCGCTGCTGATCGTCCAATTCATGAACGATGACGCCTACCGATAGACCGAGGAAGCTATACAGCTTGCCCATCCACTCCGAGTCGCGTTTCGCCAGGTAGTCGTTCACGGTCACAACGTGGACGCCGCGTCCACCCAGCGCGTTCAAATACACCGGAAGGGTAGCAACCAGCGTTTTGCCTTCGCCGGTCTTCATTTCCGAGATCATGCCCGAATGCAGAACCATGCCGCCTATCAACTGCACGTCGAAGTGGCGCATGTTCAGGACGCGCTTGCTGGCTTCACGACAAACAGCGAAGGCCTCTTCCAGAATGGAATCCAGCGCTTCGGCCATTACCCGATACCGCTCTTTTCCCTGCGCGGCGGCAACAGCGTTGGGATCGTCTTCCAGTTGCGACATCCGCTCCTGGATGCGCGCCCGGAATTCGTCCGTCTTGGCGCGCAACTGTTCGTCCCTCAACTGGCTTATCTGCGCTTCCAGGGCATTGATGCTTTCCACCCGTGGCAACAGCTTCTTTATCTCCCGCTCATTGGCGGTTCCAAATATCTTTGCGAAAAACTTGTTGATCAAGATGAGTTCCTTATCATGGGCCCCGAAGGGCAGGAAAACTTCGCCGGGCTAACGGCGTGGCCCGGCACGGGACCGTCCTCCACATTATATTGGATGCTGCCGCTCCAGATTGGCTTCTCCGCCACTTCTCAGATACCGCGTGCCTGATCCAGCACGTCTTTTGATCAGCGTACTTGGACTTAAACTGTGTTTCTTAGACGTTTTTGTGCAGATTTCTTGCCCGATTTCAATGCCGATTTGCTCATGGAATGACCTGCATTGAGCCGGTTGGGTAATCAACAACCAGATTCAGGGTTTCTGGAAAAACGTGAGTATCTTGATACTGCCCTCCACATAATAGGAACCGAAGTAAATAGCTTCGGCACGAGATGCCTAGCTCGCAGCACTCGCCAACCGCTTGTAAGTCACTGATCTACTTAGAAATAGAGAGATTATCGGCACAAGGCAGCAAACGTGCGAACAAAGTCGGCTGTGGGTTCTCTGCCTGGGGAGTGAACTGGATGAAGTGCCGCTTCATCGATAGTCGTCTAGACTTTTTTGCCATCCTCGCCGAAAAGCTAGGGGCTGAATTTCCTCTTCTTCCCACATCGTTCGACGAAGAAGCGCAGCTCGTCACTGCTGAAGTGCTCATTGTGGGTTTACCCTCCCTGGATCAGCCACGATTCCAGGCGAGCCTGGCGGATTTGCAGCGTGCGGTTCGTAATCCCGCGCACATCCCGGTCATAGCATTCCTGGCGACTAGCGAACGGCAGGTTTCGCAGATTGCGCTGGCTGCTGGCGCCTACGACTTTTTTCGCGAGTCCGGGTCGATGGAAGAATTGCGTATCGTTCTGCGCAGGGCCGCGCAATTCCATGAGTTGAACCGCGAGCTCCATCGTTTGCGTCAGGACATGTCGCGCGTGACCGGCTTCTCCTCTCTGGTCGGCGCCGACCAGAAGATGACCGCTGTCTTCCAATTCGCCTCGCGAGTGGCGATAACGGATGCGGCCATCCTGGTGACGGGCGAGACCGGTACAGGCAAGGAGTTGATGGCCCGCGCCATACACGATGCCAGCTCTAGAAGCGCGCAACCGTTTGTTGCCGTTGCCTGCTCGTCGCTGCCGGAAACACTGATAGAAGCGGAACTGTTCGGACACGAACGCGGCGCATTCACCGGAGCGAACAGCATGCGTCGCGGACGCTTCGAAGCCGCCGCCCGTGGCACCATCTTCCTGGATGAAATCGGCGATCTCACTCCCGGACTGCAGGTAAAATTGCTGCGCGTGCTTCAGGAACACACCTTTGAACGCTTGGGCAGCAACTCCCAGCTTCGCATGGAAGCGCGGGTCATCTGCGCCACCAATCGCTCGCTGCCTGAACTGGTGAAAGCCGGACTGTTCCGCGCCGACCTCTACTACCGGTTGAACACCATCGAAATCAAACTCCCCGCGTTGCGTGAACGGCGCGACGACATTGCGCTTCTGGCGCACTCCTTTTTGAGACAGTACGCAGAAAAGCATAATCGGCCCGCACGTCGCATCAGTTCGTCCGCGATTGCCGCCCTTCAGGAGTACGCGTGGCCGGGCAATGTTCGCGAATTGCAGCACGTGGTCGAGCGTGCCGTGGTCATCTGCGATGATCCGGAGATCATGCTCGAACACCTCCCCTTCGAAATGTGTGCGAGCTGGGAACAGGAACTCGGTCCTTCCTTCGACGATGAGGTGCGCCAATTCAAGCGACGGCTTATCCAGCGTGTGCTCCTGGAATTTGACAACAACAAACTTCAGGCGGCGCGTTCGCTGAAGATCGCGCGCAGTTCGCTGCACCGGTTGATCGACGAACTTCATGTCAACGTTCCGCCGCGCATGATGGACTGATCAAACGCTTAAACGTCGAAGTTTCAGAGGTCGATGGGATTAGTGTGCGCTCATTCCCCTTTCCCGTGCGACTTCACAATCCAATTTGCGTGCATTGGGCTTCGCCTTCCCTGAAGAAATTCTCGTTCGCGCTACATCCGTTGAGTGCGCGTGTCTCAGAAATCAGACACCTTGCAGGCCTGTCATTCCTTCTTACTCATGCAAGTTATTGAAAGGATTCTCATTTCGAATTCACAAACGACAGCGCAGTATGCGCCCTCGATTGCAACATACTGTGGTGGAGCGCACCCTCTGGTAGCAGTCGCAGCTCCCCCATTTTTCGGAGGCTGAACAATGAAGAACATTGCACGAATGATCTGGAACGACAACAACGGACAAGACATTGCGGAATACGCGCTGATGTTGGCGCTGCTTCTCGCCGTCACCGCTGCCGTTGTCTCTCCGTTAGCCAATACGGCAAAGTCGATTTTCACGGCTGCCAACGCGTGTCTCTCGGTCGGCTGTTAGCCTCCAACCATTGACGTCTCGATTGCAGTCCGCAACCGGAGCCTAATATCGGCGTAGCTGCGCACTCTCCGCGGAAATCCATGCACCACAGACTGACCGCCCACAAGGCGGTCGTTTTGCATTAACTGCTCGCCGGCTCGAAGTACCTGGCTCTACCTTCCTACCGCAAAGAGCCGAGGCAACCTCCAGACCGAACAAAACTGTTTTGAATTACGCGTGGGCCGAGCGACCGAATTGCAATCACCTGTTCAAGTTCAACAGTTTTCTCACTTCCGCTACATCCTATTGGCGAGTGTGTCACCCAAATCAGACACAGGCTGAGTATGGGGGCGTCAGGATTCAGCGTAACTGATTGAAAACACAGGATAATCAAGATTCATCGGCAACGATCAGATGTGCGCTCTCGATTGCAATAGGAGATGCGTGGAGCGCACGCTCCGCAAGGAGCCCCGGCTCCCATTTCTTGGAGGCTGAACAATGACGAACATGCTTCGTAACGTCTGGAATGACGACAATGGGCAGGATATTGCTGAATACGCGTTGATGCTGGCGCTGATCCTGGCCGTTACCGCTGCTGTAATCACGCCGCTTGGCACCACAGCTAAGTCGATCTTCACCCAGGCCAACACCTGCCTTTCCACCGGTTGCTAATCGCTGTATCAGCCGGGAGGCTGAACGCCTCCCATCCAATCGCTTGAAACACTAGAAGCGTTGGCTCTCAATCCTGGAGACAGTAATGAACCTGCTTCGCAACATCTGGAATGACGACAATGGACAGGACATCGCCGAATACGCGTTGATGCTGGCGCTGATCCTGGCCGTTACCGCTGCTGTAATCACCCCTCTCGGCGCTACGGCGAAATCAATCTTCACTCAGGCGAACACCTGCCTGAGCGCAGGCTGCTGATCCTGTGCACAGTGCGGCGGGAGGCGGCTACGCCTCCTGCCTTTTCAATCTCTAAACGGAGTTTAAGTTCATGGCGTGGAATGCACTCATTATCGCTTTTGTGGTCACGGTTGCTATCGGAGACCTCATCTGGAGAAAGGTTCCGCGCTCGCTCGCACTTATTGGTTTCTTTGCCGGCATCATCTATCACATTTTTCGCGGTGGCCTTTTTTCAGCAGTGAGCGCGGCGGTCATTGCATTTGCAATTGGGATCGTCTTCTTCCGCCTGGGGGCTATCGGCGGCGGCGACGTGAAACTCATGACGGCTCTTGGCGCCATGCTTGGTTTGAGCCAGTGGCTGTTTGCCATGGAAATCGCAATTTTTTTCGCGGCGGCTATGGCGCTGGTACAGATCCTTCGTACAGGCGCATTTACCTCAACCCTGCAGAACATTGGCGACTTGCTGCGCTGGCTTCCCAGGAGCGGTGGACGCGAACACCCCGTGATCAATGTTCGAAACCACAATGCCCTGCGTGCGCCTTTCGGCGTAGCCGCTGCGGTAGGAACTCTTTGTGCGGTGATCCGGTTATGAAACGGCACAGAAACAATCCGGAACGTGGTGCAACGATCGTAGAGGCGGCAGTCGTACTTTTGCTGCTCTTTACTTTCATTCTGGCCAGCCTTGAATTCGGCCGTGCCTACAACATCTACCAGGTGATGACGGATGCAGCCCGCGAAGGCGCACGCTTCTCCGTTGCCCCCTACACCCAGACCTCCACGCTGCCTAATTCAAGTGCAGTCTCGGCCAAGGTCAATGCCTTCCTTAGCAGTGCCAACGTAAGGGGAGCGACGGTGACGGTGAATCAGTCGGTCTCGCAGACTTACAACGCCGTACCCCTCACGTTCACACGAGTAGATGTGGCTGCACCTTACACATTTCTGTTCTTCAAGTTTGGGACAGTGACCATGACGACCAGGGCGGTGATGCGCAATGAAACTAATTAACCCAACTCGACCGGCGCCTGTTTCGCTTGCGCGACAGCGCGGCACACAGATCCTCGAATTCGCACTGGTGCTGCCGCTCCTGCTGTTCTGCGCGTTCGTAGTGATCGAGAGCGCTTCGTACGTCCGGATGCACCAGGTGATCAACAATGCAGCCCGCGAAGGGGCGCACTTCGCAGCCATGCCGGGAAACCGAAGCAATCTCGCGACTGTCCAGACCGTGGTGAAGACGTATGCGAAGAACAATTACCCCTCGCTGGATACGAACAAGGTCACCGTCAGCGTAAATGCAGCTGGGACTGCGTTGACCAGCACCGGGATCACCTTGAACACCTCAAAGGTAGTCGTCACCTATTCGTATCCGCTCAAGTATCTCCCTGCAGTCTCGTTCCTACCGGCGATCACCTGCGTCGATGCCAATGGGACTACGTTGGCCAATCCTTGCGTGACGCTGATGGGGAACGCAGTATTCGAAAATTTTGAATAAGAGTTTGCCGTAGGAGGCCGAAAAATGAACCGCAATCGCCTGTTAGTGATCGGAACCATCGCGTTGGCCATCGCCGGCTTTGCCAGCTTTGGGATCTATCGTGTCCTGCGACTCAGCATGAGCGCTTCTCAAGGCTCGCAGGTAACCGTTGTCGCAGCGGCCAGCGAACTCTCAGTTGGCCAGCGTCTTGAAGAAAAAGATATCCGCCTGGTGAAGATGCCTGCCAAGGAACTTCCGGAAGGTTATTTCGCCAACGTACAGGACGTGATCGGTCGCGGAGTACTTCAGCCGATGTCGCGCAATGAACTGCTGCTGAGTTCCAAGGTCGCGGGCGCCAATTCCGGTTCCGGCCTTCCTTCGCTCATCCCCGAAGGCATGCGCGCCGTTTCCGTCAAGGTCAACGACGTGATCTCCGTGGCCGGATTCGTCACGCCCGGTACCCGCGTTGACGTGCTGCTCACAGGGACACCGTCTGCCAAGAACAGCAACAACGAAGACGTTCAGACGACAACGGTTCTGGAAAACGTACAGGTGATCGCCGCCGGCCAGCAGCTGCAGAAGAAATCCGATGGCTCGGCTGAGAACGTGCCCGTTATCACTCTGCTGGTCAATCCGGACGATGCCCAGAAACTGACACTAGCGAGTTCCGAAGGAAAGATCCAACTCTCGCTGCGCAATCCCGTGGACAACGAACCCAAGAAGCCGATCACGGTTCGTAACGCTGCTCTTTATGGCGCGCCGCCGGTCGTCACCAGGGTCATCCGCGACGGTAATCGCAAGATTGTCGTAAAAGTACCCGCGCCACAGCCCGTGCCCTACACCGTGGAGATGATCCGCGGCGAAAAACGCGACATAGCGAAATTCTGAGCAGTGCAAAGTCCCTAGTCCCCTGGAGAGAAATACCATGAAAGCAAGATCGATTTTCGTAACTGTATCCATGATGGTGCTGATGGTGGCGCTCGCAGTCCCCTTCGCCGCCGCGCAAACGGCAGCAGAGAGCGGCGCCGTCGCCAATGCAGCGGCTAACAGCGGATTGGCAGTACAGCAACCGCTCGCCAAGGCCGCACAGGCGGAGTCTGCAGCTTCCTCGCAGGACGCAACCCCCGCTACCCAGAATGCCGCTCCCGCCGAACAGCAGGCGCCTCCGCAGGTCCAGGCTGGCCCTGCTCCGCTGCGCGTCATGGTAGGTAAATCGATTCTCGTGAATACGGCTGACCGGCTCAAGCGTGTTTCGGTTACCGACCCTGCAATCGCCGACGCCTTGGTCGTTACACCGACGCAAATACTAGTTCATGGACGCGGTCCTGGCGAAGTCTCGCTCCTGTTGTGGGATGAGCAGGAGCGCTCGCGCAGTTTCGATCTTCGCGTGGACGTGGATACCACCGCTGCCGGCGAAGAGATCCATCGCATCTTCCCCGAGGACCGCATTGATGTGGGCGCATCGCGCAATGCCCTCGTCCTCTCCGGGCACGTGGACACGGAAGATACTGCCAAACGCGCCGGACTGGTAGCGAGCGCGTATTCGAAGAACGTGATCAACGTCCTCTCCTTCGGCCCGCAGGGCGCGCAGGAAGTCCTGTTGGAAGTGAAGTTCGCTGAAGTCAATCGGACCGCCTTGCAGCAACTCGGCGTGAACATCCTTTCTACCGGCGCATCCAACACCATCGGCACGATTGGCACCGGACAATTCGGTCCGGCGGGAACTGTGGACCTTACCGGCAGGATTCCTGGTGGCAACACCGGTTTCTCAACCAACTTCCCGGCGGTCGATCCGTTGAACCTGTTTCTCTTCCGTCCCGACCTGAACCTCGGAGTTGCGATAAAAGCATTGCAGACGAAGAGCGTGCTGCAGATCCTTGCCGAGCCCAACCTGATTGCGGTCAATGGCAAGGAAGCCAGCTTCCTCGCCGGCGGCGAGTTCCCTGTGCCGATCGCGCAGGGCGGCTCCAACAACGCAATCACCATTCAGTACAAGGAATTCGGCGTTCGCCTCAACTTCACGCCCACCATCATGCCTAATGGCAATATCCACCTGCTGGTGAAGCCGGAAGTCAGTTCGCTGGATTTCGCCAACGCTCTGAAGTTTGCCGGCTACGTGATTCCGTCCCTGACCACTCGCCGCGCTTCCACGGAGCTCGAGTTGCAGGACGGTCAGAGCTTCGTCATCGCCGGCTTGATGGACAACCGTGCGGTGAGGGACATGAGCAAGATCCCCGGACTCGGCGATATTCCAATTCTGGGTAATCTCTTCAAGAGCCGCACCATCAACAAGACCAAAGACGAGTTGATGGTACTGGTCACTGCGCGTCGCATTTCGCCAAGCACCAGCCCTGCGCCTTTGCCGAAGTACCCGGAACGTTTCCTTGATCAGACGACGAAGCCTGCCACTGGAGGAGCGCAATGAAAAGCCGTAATCGCGAACGCGGAGTAACGATACCTATGGTCGCGTTGTTTCTCATCGTCCTGTTCGCGATGGCGGCACTGGCTGTTGACCTCGGCGTGCTGAATACAGCACGCACCAGTGCACAACATGCTGCAGACGCTGCCGCTCTTGCTGGAGCCTATACGTTTGCTCTTAACCCGGCCGCAACGCAACCGACCACGGCAACGAACGCTGCCATAGCCGTCGCGGCCAAGACGAAAGTGCTGGGCACGTCAGTGACGATCACTGCGGCCAATGTAGTGGTCGACACAGCGAATCGCCGCGTTACGGTAACGGTTCCACGGACTGGCGCGAATGGCGTGCAGACGTTTTTCGCAAAAGCCTTTGGCTTGAACAAGGTGGACGTGCAGACAATCGCCATTGCCGAAGCTTCCAAGACCGGCAATAAGTCGAATTGTCTGAAGCCCATCTACATCCCCAACACCGTCGCCAGCAAGAAGTCTCCCACCGCCGCCTGCGCTACCGGAGAGCTCATGTTCAATCCGACGACGAAGGCGCTCACGCCATTTGGCACGGCTCTTTTGAGTGCAAGCACGATTGCTCCGATCGGCCTCACTCCTGCTGCTCCGGGAGATACCCAGACCCCTTCGCAGTTCTACGCACTTGACTTCGGTAGCGGCGCGTCCACCTATCGCTGCGCACTAGGCCAGTGCCTGAACGATTGCGGAATCAGTGCCGACACCGTGAAGTGCGGCGACAGCTTCCCGGTTGAGACCGGTCGCATGGTGGGACCGACCAGGCAAGGTGTGGACGACCTCATCGGAAATCCGGCGGACACCTGGGCGGGCAGATATCCCAACTCAACCAGCGAATGGACGTTTCACCCCGGCGGGAACACCTCGGTTTATTCCGATACAAGCCGATCGCTGGCAGTCGCTCCTGTCTGGAGCAACTGCGATGCGAGTGGAAAGCTCATCGCTCTGAAACCAGGCACGTCGGGCCAGACGGTGCAGATCATCGGCTTCATCGAAATATTTGTTGACGGGATGCAGGGCACAGCGATGCAGGGCACAGCGATGCAGGCGCACATGATGCAGCCGATCGCATGCAGCGTTTTTGGCTCGGGCGGCGGAGGCGGGGGTGGCGGCACGACCGGCAGCGGTCCGCTGGGCATTCCCGTTCGCCTCGTCAACGCCGCTCCATAACCGCATTCATTTTGCTATTTACCGCACTCCGGAGATTAGTTTCATGGCTGAACTATCCGTAATCATTTTGGCGCAGGACAACGAGAGCCGCACGGTGTTGCAGATGCTGGTCGACAATACCGCCGTCGCACGCACCATCTACAGTGCGCCGTCGGTTCCGGTTGCTTCGACCGATCCCCTGCTGCGCCGTATCTCTGATCTGAAGCCGGATGTCATTATCCTGGACATCCCTGCCAGCAGTGCTACGAGTATGCTTCGTGGCATCGAGTTGCTGCACACGGAGTTGCCGGATTCCGCAATATTTGCGGTCGGTGAGATGACGCAGCCGCAGATCATCGTCAGCGCCATGAGGGCAGGCGCACGCGAGTATATCGAACGCCCTCCGACCACTTCGCACATGCTCGAGGCTTTCGTCCGCATCACCACGGCGCAGCGCAAATCGCAGCGTAATACCGCCCGCGGACGCATCTTCACGGTCGTCAACGCAAAGGGCGGCAGCGGAGCAACGACAGTCGCCGTGAACTTGACGCTGGCGTTGCAACAGGCGCATGGCAACGTCGCCATCATCGACCTGGCGCCGCTGGGGCATACCGCCCTGCACCTCAACGTAAAGCCGCATTTCACCATCGGCGACGTGTTGAAGAACTTGCATCGCCTCGACGGCTCGCTTCTCGAGGGATACATGATTCGCCACAGCAACGGCGCGCACCTGCTCGCCGGAGCCAACGACCCTGTCCAGGTGCAACCCTCCCCTGTCGACTTCGCGAAGCTCTTCGACCTGCTGGTGAACCACTATCGTTACGTGGTGGTGGACGCTTCATCTCGACTCGATCCTGTGACGCGCATCGTCAGCGACAGCTCAGACGCCGTTCTCATCGTTGCGCAAACCGACGTGCCATCGCTCTGGAGCGCTTCGCGCGTTCAGCAGTACCTCAGCGAGACCGGTACCCGCGACCGCCTGCGCCTTGTGCTCAACCGCTACAAAAAGATTCCCGGCTTCGGCGATTCCGATGCGGAAGCCGCAACCAGCACTAAGTTGATCGGCAAGATACCAAACCAGTATCCAGCGGTTTCGGCTTCCATTGATCGCGGAATCCCGGTCGCACAGCAGAATCACTCCGAGATCGCCCGTTCCTTCGTCTCACTGGCTTCTTCACTAACCGACAGTGGCGACGAGAACAAGACTCGTTCCTGGTCGCTATTCAAAACCGCTTGAGGTCCAGATAGGCCAAGCATTCACGAGGATGACGGCAATGATGATGGAACCGGCACCAGCCTTCGAATCTACCGATTATCAGCAGGTAAAAGCTGACCTGCACCGGAAGATCCTGGACAAACTTAACCTGGAGAAATTGGGACGTACGCCCAGCGATACGGCCCGTGAAGAAGTTCTCGGCATCGTGCGCACAGCAATCGCAAGCGAAAGCGTGCCCCTCAGCTTCACCGAGCGCGAACGTCTCGCCCGCGAAATCCTCGACGAGATATTCGGTCTCGGCCCGCTCGAACCGCTGCTCAAGGACTCCACCATCTCCGATATCCTGGTTAACCGCTTCAACCAGGTTTATGTAGAACGCGCGGGACGATTGGAAACGACGAACCTGTCGTTCAAGGATGATCAGCACCTGATGCAGATCATCGACCGCATCGTCTCGAAGGTCGGCCGCCGCGTCGACGAAACGACGCCGCTGGTCGACGCCCGTCTGCCCGACGGCTCCCGCGTCAACGCCGTCATC
>JBBRZF010000042.1:0-21636 GCA_038236965.1 Terriglobales bacterium
GGAGTCGCGATACGGAAGAGATCGTCTCCGAATTGCGCGCTCGCATCGCGCACGAAGAGCCGGGAATCGGCGTCGAGTTTGTCGAAGTCTTACAGGACATGATCGGCGATCTGTCGAACGAACCGGAAGACGTCTTTATCAAGATGTTCTCCAGCGACGGAGCGCTGCTGCGCGAGTGGGCGCCTAAGATCGGTGACGCTGTTAGCAAAGTGGATGGTGTGGTGGATCTGCGCAATGGGATCGACAACACCATCAGCGGTCCGGCGACGATCTTCACGATCGATCCGCTGACGGCGGCGCGCGCTGGGTTTACGCCCGAAGAGGTTGCGACCGACGCCGCGGCGCTGCTGGAGGGCGAGCCCGCAGCGACTCCGGTGATCGCCAACGACCGGGCGTACAGTGTCCGCGTTCGCTTCCCGGAGGCGAACCGCGCCTCGCTGGATGCGATGAAGAACACGCTGCTGGCGAGCAGCAGTGGACGAACGGCTACGCTGGGTTCGGTGGCGCAAGTCACGGAATTGCCGGGGCAGACGGAGATCCGTCGCGAGAACCTGCAACGCGTGGTGTCGGTGACGGCCAGGCTGGAAGGACGCGATCTTGGAAGCGCGATCGCAGCCGTTCAGAAGACGGTGGCAGGATTGCAGATTCCTCCGTCGATCCGCATAGAGTATGGCGGAAAATTTGAAGAGCAGCAGAAGTCGTTCCGCGACCTGATGTTGGTGCTTCTGCTGGCAGTGGTGTTCGTGTTCATCGTTTTGCTCTTCGAGTTCCGTACGTTTGCGGCGCCGCTGGCAATCCTTTCGTCGGCGCTGCTGTCGACGGCGGGCGTGTTCTTCGCACTGCTGATCACGCGCACTACATTCAATATCGCGTCGTTCATGGGGCTTATCATGGTGATCGGCATCGTCGCCAAGAACGGCATCCTGTTGCTCGATGCAGATCAGAAATTCCGCTCGGAGGGAATGCCTCCGCTGGAAGCAATGGTCCTGGCCGGGCGTCGCCGTTTGCGTCCCATCATGATGACGGCCATGGCCGCGGCGGCCGGAATGCTCCCGCTAGCGCTCGCTCTTGGAGCAGGATCACAGATGTTGCAACCTCTTGCTATCGCGGTAATCGGCGGCATCGCAATCTCCATGGTGCTGTCGCTGATCATCACTCCCGCAGTCCACTATTACCTGAGCCACTCAGAAGGGAACTAGATAATGAAAAAGCTATTCTTCGTTTGTGTGATGTTACTTGCCGCGCTGCCGCTGCTGGCGCAGACCTCCAAGCCGCTGTATGAACAGACTGCCAAGTGGACCATCGGCGGCGAAGGTGGATGGGATTATCTGACGCTCGATCCGGACGGCAATCGCCTGTTCATCGGACACAGCACGGTCATCACCGTGGTCGATCTGGCAACGGGAAAGCAAGTCGGCGAAGTGCCCGCATCGGGCGCACACGGAGTTGCGCTCGTTCCGGAAAAACATCTTGGCTTCAGCACCAATGGCCGTGCGGGCACCGTGACCGTGTTCGATTCGCAGACACTGAAGCCGCAGTCGGAGATCAAGGTTGGCGAAAACCCGGACGCCATCATCTACGACACGCACTCCAAGCATGTGATCGTGATGAACGGACGCAGCAAGGACATGATGGTAATCGACCCTACGACGCTGAAGGTGGTTGCGACGATTCCGCTGGGCGGGAAGTTGGAATTCGCCGCCACGGATGCCGGACACGTTTACGTGAACGTGGAAGACACGGGCGAGATCGCTTCGGTGGATAGCAAGACCTGGAAGCCCGCTGCGCGCTGGAAGCTGTCGGGATGCGAAGAGCCTTCAGGCTTGGCCATCGACGAACAACGAGGCCGCCTATTCGCCGTTTGCGGAAACAAGAAGATGATCGTCGTCGATACGAAGACGGGCAACAACATCGCTTCGCTGGCAATCGACGACGGGACGGATGCTGCGGGATTCGATCCGGGATTGAAGCTGGCTTTCGCGTCGAATGGCGAAGGAAATTTCACCGTGGTTCGTCAGTTGAAAGAGGGCAAGTACGAAGTTGCGGGGAAGGTGGATACCGCGCGCGGTGCACGTACGATGGCGCTCGATCCTAAGACGCACAAGATCTATCTGGCGACGGCCGAGTTCGGTGCTCCGGTGGAGGGCCAGCGACGTCCGCCTATCAAGCCGGGAACGTTCATGGTCCTGGTGTATTCGCCGAGCAAGTAGCCTCGAGTCAGCGTCAGGCCGCAATAGAGGGGAGTTTTGCATCAGCCGTGTTTCGGCAGGCGCGAAACTCCCCGTTTGCATTTTCCCCAGCATCGTTCGTGAATTAGGCAAAATTGTGGCTTAGTTAAAAAGTTGTTTTGGTCTCCGCAAACACAAAAAGCCCTCCGGAATCGGAGGACTTTGTTTAGTTTGATTCATTCCTGCCTGAACCCATGCAGGATTTCCGGATTTCCTGGTGCTAACAAAAGGAAAGGCGGGAGATGTCATCCCGCCTTTGTCGACACGCGTGTGAGCTTTTCGCTTACTTGCCGTATTGCACCGTGAAGTGGTGCGCATCCTCGGTGTGGAATTTCTGCAGGAACGGCGAATACGTCTGTACGCTGATGGTTTTCTGGGCCGGGCTAAAGGCTAGGATTCGGAGATATCCTTGGCCCCCGCTGTTTTGAAAATTAACCTGCATCTGCGGTACGCGATTTCCGTTGACCCCCACGTCGCTGCGCCTTTGCGTGCCGCCGGCCTCGCTGCTCAGCACCCCGATGATGTTGGCCTTCGTCTTCAGCAGGCCGTCCCAGAGTTCCTGACCGTTATTACCTCGGTCGCCGCCCAGCCCGTATTGAGCCGGGCCACCAGGATCATTGTCGAGCATGTGTGCTCCCTGGGCATTTAAGAAGCCGTTGGTCACCACGATGAACTGAGCGTTCGGATGCGCATCGATTACGCTGGAACCCCAAGCCACCGCCGCATCCCGGGCGAAGAATTCCAGATTGAGCAGGATGTACTCTTGCCCCTGCGCGCTGAAGGTGATGTAGAAGTTTTCATTGGACGAGGCTGGATACGAGGTGGCGCTATACCACGATTTGCCGCTGAACTTCGACGGTCCAAAGTAAGTATTGAAGTTCGACGAAAGCCGCGTGCTCAGCCCACCGCCCGAACACGAATTGTCGTAATCACGATTGCCCATTGCCGGGGCGTATGGCAACCCGGCGTTATCGATTAAGTCATACGCATTGCGCGCCAGTGTCCACTGTTGGAGTGAGTCGCCACATTCCACGATGTCGCCAAGCCCGAGGACGGCGAGGATGCTCTGTTTGCCTGCACCTTTGTTGGCAACGATCCATTGCATTTGCGTGTTGAACATATCCATGCTGCCCGTTTTGTTGCAGGCCGAGGGATCGCTCGGCTCGCCCCCGGACGTGTAGCACTGCGTATCAGGCAACACCACGATGGTGAACTGTTGGTCCGTCACAGGCGGCGGTGTTGTCGCCGATGACGAAGTCGAACCACTGCCTCCACCGCAAGCGACTGCCAGCATTACGATAGCCGAACTGAGGACAACAAGAATGCGATGCGGACCCATAGCAACCTCCAGAGTGTTGGGAAGAGAGTAGGTGATTCTGAGTTGCCTCTGGCTTTACCTGCTTCCCCCGCTACTACCGGTGGAGGAAAGTTAGATTTCAGCTCTTCTGCCTGGTACGTGATTCAGGCGGCGTTGCCGAGTGAGGACGATTTTGTACCATTCTGTGCGCGATACCAATTTACGAAGTTCGCGAGCCCGGTCTCAAAGGGCGTCTTAGGTTCGTAGCCCAGCAGATCACGGGCCTTCGAGATGTCGGCCCAGGTTAGGGGCACGTCCCCGGGTTGGTCGCAACGCTGGTCGCGTAGAGCGGGTCGTCCTATCGTGCGCTCTAAATCATCCAACAGGCGCTTCAGCGTAACCGGGTGCGAGTTGCCGAGATTGAACACTTCGAAACGAGCACCATGCTTGACCTCAGGCTCATACTTCATCGCCGCAACAATGCCGCTCACAATGTCGTTCACGTAGGTGTAGTCACGTCCCGCTGAGCCATCGCCGAAGACAGGAACTGGTGAACCGGACTCGATCAATTTCGTGAACTTGTGGATTGCCAAATCCGGTCGCTGTCGAGGGCCGAACACGGTAAAAAATCGAAGGCAATTGACGCTGATCCCGAACAGGTGCGCGTAGGTGTAGGCCATCAGTTCACCCGATAATTTGGAAGCCGCGTAAGGAGAAATCGGACGCATCTCCACCTGATCCTCGCGGAATGGCGCTTTTGACGTAGCCCCGTACACCGAACTTGAAGACCCGAAAACGAGTTTCGGCACCTTGTACGCGCGGCACAACTCCAGCAGGGTAACGGTGCCGGCGATGTTGGCGTGCTCGTACAAGCAAGGGTCGGCGATCGATGGCTGCACTCCCGCGTAGGCCGCCAGATGCACTACGATCTGCGGCTGTGTCTCCTCGAACACGTGCTCCAGTTTTACCCGGTCGCAGATGTCGACACAGAAGAAACGGAAGGTGCCATGGGTTGCGATTCCGTCGAGATTCGCCCGCTTCACCGCTGGCGAATAGAAGTCCGTCAGGCTGTCAACAATCGCAAGCCGAACTCCTGAGTCGATTAGTTGTTCACACAAGTGCGAGCCGATGAACCCGGCCCCACCGGTCACCAATACCGAGGATCTTGGAAACTTCATAGGAGCTCCAGAGTTGTCGGAAACGTGATGGAGTGAAGGGGAGGAAGCCCTCCCCTCATTGTTTGATTTGAGAGGTCTAGAGAAGCGTGTAAGTCGCGGTTGCAACGCCGCTACTTTGCATGCCGGTAGCTACGGCCATTGCCTTTACGGTTGTGGTGGTAGTTACGGAGATAGGCCCGGTGTACTGAGTGGAGTTTAACGTCGGTGTTGTGCCATCGACGGTGTAGTAGATGGTTGAACCGGAAGTGTCGTCCGAGAGAGTCACCGTCTGCGCCGAAGTGTAGGAGCCAGCGGGCGGATTGAACGTCGGAGTCGCTACTGTCGGGGTGACCGAGCCGCCCGCGGACAGTGACCAATCAAGAACGTCCTGAACCGCTAACTTGCTGCCGGTTGCGCCAGTGAAACCCGCCCAAGCGGAGCTGCCGCCAACCAGCGACGGGATATTCACATCGAAAGCGAGCGTGTAGGGCACGACCACTGGGTTCGTTTCATCCGAGATGACCATTCGCAGCACGGCGCCGTCGTAGGTCATATGGACTGTGTACACATCCCCGTTATGCAGATCGATGCCGGTGCCGGTGAGATCTATGGAGGGAACGGTTGGCCGGGCACCGTTGGTGAAGATGCCCGTAGAGTCGGGGCCTTCGCCGGCATTACTAAAGAGATCGAACTTGATCGCCATGCTGTTTTTGATCGAGGGAGTATTGCTTGAGCCGTAGCCTAACGCCTGGCCGGTCCCGCCTATCGCAGTGGGACCGCTTCCCTGGATCGTAAAAGTAAAGCCGTCCGCAGTCGGCTGCGTGATCTGAAAATCGAAATCGGTGGTGAATGACTGGATGTTAACCGCCGAAGAAAAGAACGCGCTGCCTTGTTGCGCACCTAGGGCTGGAGTGATGCGCAAGCGATTGCTGGATAGGGCTGCACTTCCGTTCATCTGCAGGCCGCCTGCGGTGAATCCGCCACTGTAGTCGATAGCGAGTGTCGCGGTGTTGATGGTGTACTTTGCGCTGGCAATCGCGCTGTCCTGCATCCCCGAAGCGCTGGCGATGGCCTTGATAGTTTCAGTGAATGGCACGGAGATAGGCCCCGCGTAAGGCATCGAACTCGTCGTCGGCACGGACCCATCGACGGTATAGAAAATCGACGCACTCGCAGTTGCGTCTGTGATGGTCACAGACTGTGCCGTGGAATAGGTTCCGGCCGGTGGTGAGAACGAGGGCGTCGCTACTTGCGCTAGATTGATCGTATAGGTTGCACTTGATACCGGACTATTCGCCAGGTTCGACGAAGTAGCCATCGCCATGATGGTTGTGGTAGTCGAGACCGGGATAGGAGATGTGTACACCGCCGAACTCGTCGTCGGCGTAGAACCGTCGGTCGTGTAGAAAATGGTCGCGCCCGAGGTTGCGTCTGTGATGGTCACAGACTGTACGGTGGAATAAGTTCCCGCAGATGGCGAGAACGACGGCGTCGCGACTTGCGACACTAGATTGATCGTATAGGTTGCACTTGATACCGGACTATTCGCCAGGGTCGAAGAAGTCGCCATCGCCATGATGGTTGTGGTAGCCGAGACCGGGAGAGGAGAAGTGTACACCGCCGAACTCGCCGTAGGCGTTGACCCGTTCGTCGTGTAGTGAATGGTCGCGCCCGAGGTTGCATCGGAGAGCGTAACCGATTGCGCGGAGGTATAGGTTCCCGCGGCTGGAGAGAATGTCGGTGCCGCTGTCGTACTGGTAGTGAAAGTGAAATTGGTCGAACTGGTGGCAACCATCCCAACTTGTGTACTCGCCGTGATGTGGCCAGAGCTAGCTCCACTCGGAACTGCAACTACTGCTTCCGTCGACGAGGTCGATATCACCTGCGCGACCCGGCCATCGAATGCAAAGGTTGTAGCAGCGTCCAGATTTGTACCGCTGATTGTGACCTGTGTGCCTTGCGGGCCGGCAGTTGGCGAGAAGGAAGTGATCGTCGGCTGCGCTCCTGCTCCGAGCGTCAGAGTATTGTGCAGGTAACGAAGCGTTTTGTTGTCGCTGCCTAAGACGACGACGCCGGTTGAGACGTCAACATTCTGCTTGGTAGAGGCGGGATTGTTGATATTCACATCCGTCGTACCTTGCAGGATCGGTGCTCCTGGACCGGGCGGAAAGCTGATAGCGCTCAAGCTGGTTACCTTGTAATAAATCGACTGGGGTGTTCCCGCATCGGGTGTTGTTGCGAAAATGTACAACCGGTTGTCCGGCAGATCCAGCAGCACGATCGGACGGGTGTGATTGTCGGACACGTTGCCGAAGGTTGTGTTAGACCATGTTCCGCCGGAACTTCTGACCAGCAACATCACGAGCGGGGAACCCGAAGACGATTGCGATGTCTTCACCGCCGCGAACACGCGACCGTTGTTATCCGTCTTGAGGTTCATGTGGTCATCGGCGCCATTTGAAATGGCAAGTGCGGTTTCCTCTGTCGCCCATGACGTGGCCGAGGCCCCATCCGTATGCACGATGAAGTAGTCTTTTTTCGTGCTCTGGTTGCTCCAAAATACGCCGATCTTCCCCAGGCCAAAGGCGATGATCGAGCAGATGTCGTCGCTATTCAGGTTGTTAGTGCTGGACGTTGTTACCGGAAGCCGGATGGGTGTAGCCCAGACATTGTCACTGGGCGGTACGCCTACGCTGTGATTGACCATCACGTGTCCGGACTGGTTGTAAGTGACCCAGAGCATGCCGGAGGTATCTTTTGCCACCACCAGGGACTCGGAGTTACCCTGGGTCACCGTGACGGGAAATCCTGAATCCAGCGAGTACGATTGGGTAGACGAGTTATAGCTGAAGCGGTACAGACGTCCCCAAGTTCTTGGGTCTGTTGTTGAGGAACCGCTAGTCGCGAAGATGTGGGATACCACATACAGCTTGTCTGAAGCGGAATCCCACAGTGCATCGCCCTTAGTGCCGTTGCGATCATCAATCTGGGTGCCAGTGTCCGTCCAACTCTGAGTTCCGGAATTAAGTCGGTAGATGTGGTAGGCCTGGGCGGAGGAGTTATATAACGACCCCCACCACACACCGTCATTGAACCAGAGCTTACTTTCTGGTTTCTCTCCAGTCGGCGCCGAATTCGACGTCGAGCCATAGGAAAAATCCCGGTACCCGGCCAGCGGTGTCTGCGCGCTTGCTGAAACCCAAGCGACCATTATCACGTACACAACCAGAGTTGCTCGCGTGAGGGCTCCCCCCATGACGCGCAGCTTGGCGATTTGCTTATCCGAATTGTTGTTAAGGAATTTCATGTCACTACGACCGTGTGGGAGCGACCTCCCCAATGCTTCGCCATTGGTTGCTAGAACTGCTCTGCAAACCAGCAACGTGGCCCTCGGTTGCTGCTCACATCAGTTTTGAACATCTCTTTGCCACCAGTTCAAAACGACGCACGAGAGTGTCTGGAACACCATTGCCTTTCGTTTTTGCCCACTAGAGACTTACCCTCGGTACTTACGGTTCTCGCAGCATTACCGATCTAAGGGATGCACCTCAAAGACACCTACGAGGTTCAGGTCCCCGCCTAATAGTATCCAGCAAACGAATGCCTAGCCCAGCAAGGGATTGAGAGAACACGGAGTGAAGTGTCGCGAGTCTCTAGCAATGCAAATAATTGATTTCAAAGGTAGCGCTCAACAAACCCGTTGGACTAGGTGTAGAAAACGGGGGAAGCTGGGTTCTCCTGCCGATATCTACTCCATGTCCTGAACGATATCTTGCGGATACAGCGTTGAAGCAGATCGCTTAAATCGTACATGGAGGCGCAACTTGCGCAATCTTTACAAAATATCTCTCTGGCGAGCCCTTGCCATCATTCTTATGTTGGGAGCAATTTGCCCCCAGGTCTTATCCGCACAGACATCTAAACTCGTTATCAGAGCCTTCACAATGCCGTCCAGCACGGTTGGTGTCGCTTTCTCAACTCGGCTCGGGGCCGATGGCGGACTAAAACCCTATACCTGGACACTGGCTTCGGGCACTCTGCCCTCCGGAATCTCACTGGCCACGAATGGAACAATCAGCGGTACGCCGAAACAAGCCGGCACTTACAATTTCACCGCAAAAATTTCTGATTATTCTTCTCCGTCGCAAACTGCGCAGATTGCCTTGACGATGAAGGTCTCTGGTACATCGACGTCGCAGACGGGCCCCTCGATCACGAAGTCTTTACTTTCCCAAGCGACCGTTAATACCGCTTACACTGGAACTTTCTCAGCTTCCGGCGGAACCACGCCCTATCTGTGGTCCGTGATCAGCGGCCAACTGCCTGCCGGACTTTCGCTCGATAGCGTTTCCGGAATTGTGAGCGGAACACCCACGGTTGCGGGTTCGTCAGCATTTACCGTCAGCGTCCGTGATGCAGGCGGCATGACTGCTTCTGCTGCAACGAGCCTTACCGTTGCCAACACTTCGACCGGCACTGGCCCGACTTTGAATCCGGGCGAAATGTGGATCACCAAGGCCGACCTTATGGCCCGCCCGATGTCCGGGACCGCATGGACCAATATGAAGAATCGCGCCGATGGAAGCTGGGGTTCCGCCAATATCGCGGACCAGAATTCCACACACGATATCAACACTTTGGCCGGCGCCCTTGTATTCGCCCGCACCGGAACCGAAAGCTATCGCACCAAGGTTCACGATGCCCTCATGGCCGTGATCGGTACTGACAATAACCACGACGCCGATTGCACTTACTCGCCCAACATGGCCCGTTCAATGGCGGTCGGTCGTAACCTAACCGCTTACATCGTCGCTGCCGACTTGATTGGCATGCGTCCGGGCACCAGCGCCGACGCGTCAACTTTTGCCAACTGGGTAAGCATGCTCCGCTACAAGAAGAATTGCCCGAACACCAGCGTATGGCAGAACCTCAGCCAGACTCATGACGATTCCGTAAGCAACGGCAGCGCAATGGCTGGCGGTTCGCGAATCGCTGCCGCCATCTACCTCGGCGACAAAACGGAACTCGACAATGCCTGGCAGACTTACCAGCGCTACCTCGGCGACCTCACGAAGGCAACTTCGATCAAAATGTCGGCCAACTCGAATGGTCTCACTTGGTCTTACGATCCGAACACCCACCCGGGAGTCAATCCTCCGGGAACCACCAAGAGCGGTCACAAGATCGATGGCGCAATCATCAACGATCAGGGCCGTGGCGGCGCCTTCCAGTGGCCTCCGCTCTACACTCAGTATCCGTGGGAAGGACTGCAGGGCATGTTTATACAGGCCCAGATGCTCTCTCGCGTGGGTTACCCGTCCTTCACGGCCATGAGCAATGCTCCTAAGCGCGCGCTTGACTATCAGTACTGGCTCGCCAGCGATACTGGCAACTCGCGATGGACTACAGAGGGTACTTCCAGCGGTCACGATGGTTGGGTAGTGTTCCTGGCAAACAAGATTTATGGAACGAGCTATCCGGGTGGCCCTGCCACTGGTGGCAAGAACATGGCCTGGACTGACTGGACTCACGGAAAATAAGTCCCGCAACTCACCCCAGTAGACTCGAAAGGCAGTCTGACAAAAATCAGGCTGCTTTTTTTGCCAATCGATTTATCTCATCGGTCGGCCGTCAATGAATTTGCGAACCGGGTCTCGCTCGCGTCCGGTGTGATGTGCGGCATCCGTCCTGACTTTGATCACCCGCAAATTATATCGAAGCCGGTAATTGAGGTACCGCGCGAGCTTTGACCAGCCACCTTCGAACATGCGAGCCGAGGTCAAGACACAAAGTTCATGCCTTCCCGAGTAGGCGATCTTGCCATGAGTTGAACGGATTGCCGGTCCCACATTCATCTCGTCTGCGAGCATGCCCTGTTCATAGAGTCTCTGGACCGTCAATCGGCGGAACCCGTAGTTGCTGCCCCGAGCTGTGGGGATTCGAAGAATGCTTCGCTTCACCCAGCGGGAGAGATGATGAATCGCAATCTGTGCTAACACTGCGCTTGAAGCCCTGATTTCGTTGTACTTCACGTGAGTGTAGGCAAGGCTGGCACCAGATTGAAACTGCTCGGCGTACCAATCCAACAATGCCGTCGGGTTTGATATTCTGCAATCAGCATCGAAGCTGACGATGTCTTCGCTGTGCGCGAACGTGGATCCCACCAATCGAGCGGTAAACCCGATAGCTTCGCCCGCTTTGCGAACACTCGGCTTCATTGCGACGTTGATTCCCGCGTACTCGTAACTATCGATATCTGGCGGCGCGGCCTCGTCATAGTTGTTAATGAGCAGCACCACCTCCAACAGCAGATCCCCCGAGTAGGTAGAGATGTCTCCCAGAACATCCCAAACTTTTTCCAGATCTCCCTGCGCGTTCACTGGAATTACGATGCTTACACTGGGGTTTTCCGACGGAGACGCTAACAATTTCCGTAATCTTTCGCTGGTCATACTCTTCTGCCGCTGATCAGCGACTTCACGGGTGGTCGAGGTTGAAATTGTCATCGGGTGCTACCTGGAAATTAGATTGAGAATCCCACTCGCTCTGCTCCCGGACCCCAGTTCTTGCTGGAGTCCGAGGAAAACTGCGAGGTAGCTCCAGCTTGTTATTTCCTTACGGTGAAGGTACCGGTGCTGACTGCCGTGCCTGCAGCGTTTTTGACCGTGATCTTCCCGGTCTTGGCGCTGTTGGGAACCGTGGTGCTGATGTGTCCGTCGTTCGTCACCGTGAACGTGGCGGCCGATGCACCGAACAGAACGCTGGTCGTCCCGGTAAACCCCGTGCCGGTGATCGTGACAGCGGCTCTCTTCGACCCGCTGGTAGGTGTGAAGGAAGTGATGGTGGGGGCAACAATCACCGTGAATGGGGAAGAGGTTGCCGTCCCTTGTGGATTGGTGACAGTGATTGCGCCCGTCGTCGCACCCGCAGGCACCTTGGTCGAAATCTGCAGATCGGAATTTGCCGTGAACACGGCATGCGTTCCGTTAAAAGCAACTGCAGAAGCTTCATAGAATCCCACACCTGTGATCGTGACCGATGTTCCTGCAATGGCGGTTGTGGGCGTGAAGGACGTGATCTGCGGAACCACTCCCGTCACCGTGAAATCGGTCGTGCTGGTGCCGGTACCGAATGCATTCGTTATCGTGATCTTCCCGGTTGTTGTCGCCGGAACGATCGCACTCAGCAAGGAGTCAGATACCGGAGTGAATCCCAATGCATCGACACCGTTGAATTTCACCCCTGTTGTTCCCGTGAACCGGGAACCGCTGACAGACACGCTCGTACCAGCAGGTCCAAATACCGGCGTAAAGCTTGAGACTATGGGGTTCTTGCTTCCGGGAACGCTGAGATTACTGTGCAAGTAGAAGTGAGTATTAGAATCGCTGGCCAAGACCAGGATTCCCATTGCACTATCGATGTTCTGCTTGGTCGATGTGGCGTTGTTGATGGTCACATCGCTTGTGCTGCTGATCGAAGGCGTGCCAAGCCCGGTTGGGAACGAGATGTTCGTCATGGAGGATTTCTTGAAATAGATCGCCCCGCCTGCTTCTGGAGCAGTCGCAAAGATGTAGACCTGGTTGTTGGTAGTGTCGAGAAGAACGATCGGACGTGTGTGGTCATCAGCGCCCGTTCCCGCAACATACTTACTCCAGGTTCCCGTGGTGCTACGCAC
This sequence comes from Terriglobales bacterium, assembly GCA_038236965.1. Lineage (GTDB taxonomy): Bacteria > Acidobacteriota > Terriglobia > Terriglobales > Acidobacteriaceae > JBBRZF01. The sequence continues at coordinate 12,358 of JBBRZF010000042.1, forward strand.
CAGCAGTTCAATGACCGGCGATAGGGCTCCTATCTGGGAGGTTTTTATCGCCGCGAAGATGCGTCCCGAGTCATCGGTCTTCACGTTGATATGGTCATCCGCCGTTTCGGTACCTATGCCGAGCGGTAGTCCCGTTTCTTCGGTCCATGCCGTATCCGCAGTTCCAACCGCATGAACCGCAAAGTAGATCTTGGTCGTCACTTGATTGCTGTAAATGACGCCAACGTTTCCGCCGAACGCGATTACCGAAGAGATGTCATCGATGTTCACGTGGGGATTCGGAGTAGGAAGCACATAACCGGGCACCCAACTTGTGTCATCACCGGTCGTATGGGAAATCATCACGGTCGAGTTTTCGACCCAGGTTGCCCACAGGGTACCGCCCGAATCCTTCGCCAGCACAAGTGACTCCGTGATGGCTTGATTGATTACAGCGGGGAAGCCCACATCCTTCGTGTAGGTCTTGGTAGCGGGATCGTAGCTGTAACGATACAACCGTCCGACCTTCGCGCTATCGATCGTCGTGGTTCCAGTTGCGGAGTAGATATGGGATGCTACATACAGCTTCTGGGTCGCATTGTCCCACAGTACGTCTGCCTTGCTGGTATTGCGGTCATCCAGAACTGTCCCAGTGTCGATCCATGATTGTGTAGCCGGATCGAACCTGAAGATGTGATTTGCCTGTGCGCTGGTTACGGCATCGTCGTGGAACATGTCCGCCCACCACACGCCATCGTTGAACCAAAGTTTGCTTTCGGGTTTTTCGCCAGTTGGGGTTGCTAAACCCGTAGTTCCATACGAGAAATCTCGATATCCAGCCGTGACGGGTGTTTGGCCAGCAGCAACATTGGTAAGGCAGAGCAGCAACAAGGAAACGGAAACTGCTTGAACAAGCAGAACGTGCGACCTGCTAACGCTCAGCATATAGGGGCTCCAATCGTGTGGGAAGGGTGAGTGACAGTGAAATCCGGACCGCCAGCGGTCGGCTCTTTGCTTGTCCGGATGTTTGCGATGAGTAGTTAATTGGTCAAAGCTGACCGAGGACTATCTTGGGGGAATCGTGACTGGCGGGTCTCTGCGCGTCTCGCCGGGGGCCGTCCCGCTCGTAAGGGTTTCAAAAGCCATCCCGCGATTGCCAGTGTTCGGTCGGGTTGCGGTTACGGCATTCAGCATCGCGGAATCGCCGTAATATGCATAAGCTACTTCGCAAGCCGAGCGCAGTGCGCGCGCACGTTGTTGGCTGAGTACGAACAGGATTGCCTTCCGTAGGGAGCCTCTGCCAGCAGGCAGCGTTACGGTGTGCTGTTCTCCACGGGAATCAACATACTGAAATACCGGACTATCGTTTGCGATGTTGCCATAGATTCGCAAGTCACCTCTGCGGCGTAGCAATTCCGCTTGCGCGATCAGGTTCTGCAAATGCGTTTGCGAATACATGTTCGACTTGTCATCAGCCAGGATCCGAATCCCGCTGCAACCGGTCGACCCTCGCCGCAAGTCGTCCGGCATTCCTCCCTCCGGACGGATCATCGACTTAGTTGCCGGTTCAACATCACAGCTGTAGGAACTTCCTCCTCGACCTTCCACCCGCGTCCCGTTCATTCGCCGCAACGCCAACTGAATGGCATGTTCATAGGCCTGTGCGGGCGTGCGTGAAGTAGTTGCTTCCGGACTACCGGGAACGTTGTAGCTGACCAGCGTCAGATCTGGACGATCGTATAAGTAGTCCGCGATGTAAGTGGAGAGGTTTGTAGCCGCCGCGCCCCAATTGCTGACCGCGACCTCCGCAGTGAAGGACGTTGTCGGATAGACCACCGTTGCGAGCCATTTCTGGAATGCTGGCTTGGTCGATTTCCAGCCCGGGTAATCCTCCACCAGATCTGCCGCCCTGATGAACCCCGGAATGTACCATGAGAGATTCAGTTGGCATTGCCGCTCAGGTTGCTGCGTATTTCCGAAATGTCCGAAGCTGTTGACGCCTAGCAGTCCCTGTATCGCAGTAACGACGTCGGCTGCATAGGAGTCCTTTCCTGTCAGGTTGTACGCCAATGCCTTTGCATAGACCGTGACGCCGCCTTCGGAGATATAACGCGGTTCTTCCGGAGACTCTGACTTTCCGGGTCCGCCCTGTTTTGGCGCGTGCCCCTTCGATTCCTTCCGGGATGAGCCCAATTCGATTCCCAGCTTTAGCTCGGACATTCCCGGCAATGCGATCATGCTGGTGCCGCTTGGGGTGCCTTCTTCTGGCTGCCGCTGACACGTCACTTCTCCGGAGAGTGGCGACCGCGTCCAGGTTTCATTTGCTTTTTCAATCACGTCACGCACGGCGGAACGGTAAGGTTCCACTCCGGCTTTTGCCTTTTCCGCTATCTCACGCAACTCCGCTGGAGTGGTAAGGTATCCTCGCGAATGGCTTGTCACGGTGGTGTCAGGGCGAGCCCCGACTTTGTTTTCGACCGCGGAACTGGCGGCGTTCGTCATCATGCAAAAGCTCATGAGAAGGCACCAGAATGGGCGTACTGCTTGGCTAGAAGTGCGATCGATGGTCATCTGATTTGACTAGGCCACGCTGCTCTGCATTTCTTCAGGTTGAGTCGTATCCCGAGCAGCTCCCCTTGCGCTCTGCTCAAACAATTGCGACAGCTTCGCCGCCTCTAGTTGCAGATTGAAATCCGCGGTGACTGTTCTTCGTCCCTCTATTCCAAAGCTCTCGCGGAGCGCCGGATCTTTATGCAATTTTTTCAATGCATCGGAAAGCGACTGCGCGTCGCCGGGGGCAACGAGGAATCCCGATACCCCATCTGAAATCAACTCTGGAATGCCGGTGACCCTGGTCGAGACGACCGGCAAGCCCATAGCCATGGCTTCCATCAGCGCCACCGGGATGCCCTCGCTCTTGCCTTTCTTAGTGGGCACACTCGCCAGAACCATCACATCACTCTGAGAGAGCAAATCGGTCACTTCGGGTCGCGTTAGCGAGCCAAGAAATCTAACGGCGCTTCCTACCCCTTGCATATTCGCCTGACGCAAAAGTCGCTCGCGCCACGAACCGCTTCCTACCAGATCGCAACGCACGTCTTTTCCTGCTTCGCGCAAAATGCGGCATGCTTCGATGAGTACCCACTGTCCCTTTCGTTCCTCGAGTACCCCAACGCAAACAATTCGTAACGATTGGTCGTTGCGAGCCTGCCATTTTGGCGAGAACGCGGCGGGGTTAACGCCGCAGTGAATCACGTGGACCTTGCTTCGCTTTTTCTCTCCGGCTTCCCGGACGATGTACTCCCGGTTGTAGTTCGAGATAGTCACTGCGAATTTCGACGCCGCGACCTTGTGCCCCAACATTCGTCGATCCACGAAAATGTCATGTGCGTGCGCAGTGAAACTGAAAGGGATGCCGGTCAACCTATGCACGATCAGAGCTGCAAGCGCCGGATGGTTCGCGAAATGTGCGTGAATGTGCTGCACGCCCTCGCTCCTCATCATTTCTGCAAACCGAACCGCCTTTGGGAACGACCCGATAGCTCCCAAAAAGTAATTCCTGCTGCCGAGCGTGCCGACGAGAACTTCGCTGAGTGTTTTGAAATAGAGGCGCGGTTGGCGGAGCATGCAGACGATATTTGCTTTCAGGACCGGGAAGGAGAAGAGCGGCGCAAAGTGTACGCGATGTTTTACCCGCGCCACGTCAGGGTGTGTGACTTTTTCTCGTTCGCGCAGCAGCGGATATATCTGAACGTCGATGCCCTGCGAAATAACCTCCAGCATCTCGTAAAGCACGAAGGTCTCCGTCAGTTTAGGGAATCGCGACATCATGTACGCGACCTTCAGTCCCGAATCGTCCGTCGTGGAGCGCACCTGTAGTTTCCTTTCGACAATGAATGCTTAATCTTGCCAGTTCAGTTCCCGGACATGATCAGTCACATGTCGCCAGATGTGGTAATATCTGTCCTGTCGAATCCAACGGATTGCTGCCTGATCTGCTGGCGACGTGCTCACACGTTTAGCCCGTGCAACGACATAATCCATCCAGCAAAGCACGAAGAGCGGAGTCAATGTTTCCGCGCTCAGTCCGATGCAATCCGCGTACTTCCGTACGAGCGGCCGCGCCCAGGCGTGTCTTACGAAAAACGCCTCGCGCAACGCGCGAATGCAGTCATCTACGCTTTCCGCGCGAGCACGGGCAAACGCCACGTAGCTAAGGAAGAAAATCAAGTCGGCCATCGGAAGTCCGCCGGGGTTTGCCAATTCCCAGTCGATGACTCCTACGCTCCCGCTACGAGTGAGGAACAGGTTCGGATGCCCGAGGTCAGCGTGCTGCCAGATGCTGGGTACCGGCGCCGTGACCGAACTCGCAATGCTGACGCAAAAGGCCAAAAGTGCCTTCTCCCCGCTATCTGTGTCAAAGACGCTTGCGAACCCTGCGGCTGCATCTTCTGCATATCCCGCGAGTGAGTGTGGTTGCTGCGCACCCAGAAGGGAAGTGCGATTGAAATCTATCAGCCAATCGTATACTGGAGCTACGCAACGCTCCCAGTTACTTCTCACGGTTCCCGGTCGAATCAGTTCGCCCGCGATACCCGTCTCAACCAGCATGGCTCGTTCGCCAAGGCTGCCCAGTTTCAAGGCCCGAGGAATGGAATCGAATCCTCCTGCTCGCAACGCTTGGATCGCAAGCAGGTTGTCGTATTCACTCGATAGGGCACGATCATCCCCCGGCAATCGCGACGCTTTGATCACGACCATCGGCGAATCCAGCCCGTCGCCGAGGGCAAGCAGAATTACGTGCCGAGACGTTTCAAAGTGTGGGCACATGACGAGGAACGAGGATGCACGAGAGTCGACGTCTGCAGTATCGTTACATCGGACCTCTTGAGTGAGTCGTCGTAACCAGCCATCGCCGCAAGTGGATTTGCGTTGAGCTGTAACGCTGATGCTTGGCGCCACGCTGCGTAGCAGACCCGTCGCTTGAAGCAGTTGTGCGGTCCGCGCTTTTGCCTGCCCTGCCCAATCTCCACGTGAGAGTTCGACCAAGTACTTGATCGGCGTTCCGGATGCTATCGGGATGATCTGACGGCATCGGCTAAAGCTCGGGTAATGAAAGTGTGATTCAATCTTTTCCAAACCGAGCTCCACCAGTTGTGTTGTTAGTGCTCTTAAAGACTGCCCGCTTGTACCCCGATCGACTTCGACATAGATGGAGCCGGTGGGCGAGAGCCAATCACTCGCCGAGCAGAGCTCTGTGCGAGTCGGGTTACTAAGTACTGCGAGTTCCACCGCAGGGTGGCTGCCGCCATTGATCACGCCCGAGTCGCTTGAGAAATCAATCACTGCCGGATGAAAGCGGCGCAACGCTTCTCGGAGAAGGTCGTCGTTTCCCCAATATCCGATGCTGGCCGCTGACGGACTCGGCAAAATCAATTGCCAGTCAAGTCTTCGAGCAAGGCGAAGATCGTGCTTTATCGAAGTGCTAGGAAGTGTCCGCGCGCCGGATGACACGGACCCGTAATGAGATAGTGTTGCCATTGGCCAGGAGAGAAGTTAAAGCCTCGAGCGCATCTCCGAGCGGCTCATCTGGGGCAAGCCATTCTTCGGGTACGACGTGAAATGCGGTTCACTGAGCGCAGGCGTTTCGCTCGGCCGCATGATTGAACATCCAGCACCGGCAAGCGCGAGCAACAGGTAGAAGTAGCGCATGTAGGACAGATGCAGGAACAATGCGCTGAACATGTAAACCCAAACTGACATCAACAATGAAGTTGAAAGGTGCACATAGTCCGGTCGAACCTGGAGCCAATACTTGCGCGTCCGGTATAGCTGGAGAAGTGTCAGTCCAACGATTGACATCAAAACTGAAAATCCGACTACCCCCGTGTCCGCCAGCTCTTCGAGGTACATGTTGTGACCTCGACGGGGTTCGTAGAGTCGGCGAAATCCTTCACCGTTCGCATACTGCTCCATATATAGCGGCGCCTGCCCGGTGCCGACTCCCAGCACAGGATGAGCGAGCCATATTCTCAACACCCCGATGTTCTCGGTCGCGCGACCACGCAGGGCACCATCAGCACGGCTGAAGTTCTGAGTGGCGGATACCAACGTGCTCATACGCAGCATGAACTGCGGCGAAAGGACCGCGATAATCACAACGCTGCCTACGAACAGAAGCGCGAGGTGTTTCCACTTCACATATCCGAACAAACGCATGAGCACCGCGAAGAAAATCAGTGTAACGCCGGCACTTCGCGAAAACGTGAGTACGATGGCCCCGGTTATTACCGTGAATGCGAGAATTGAAGCGAGTCTTGCCCTCCGCGATTTTGAAATAAAAGACGGAATAGCGGCGAAGGGTAACAGGACCAGCATCACCTGCGAATACCTATTCGTTTCTCCAACCTGTCCCGCTACGCGCGGCGGAATCCGTGCGCCAGTTGCCTCATCTACGCGTTGGACTTGCGCCAGTCCCCAGAACGTGTGCCTGTAGTTCTTCGTAACGCCCTGGTAGATCGATAGAGCACCCACAATCACGCCAGCTACGACGATCGTAGTCAAGGTCTGTCGCAGCACCTTCGTCGAACGCACAACATTCAGAAATATCAAGTAGAGCAATATGCCTTCGGAGCAATAACTGATGAGTCGATCGCGGGAGAGCATTGGATCGCGCGATGCTACCGCAGTTCCAAACAGCACCACGAAGTACCCGAGCATGACGAGGAAAACTCTGTTCACTACCACCGCTTCTGAGTCCACCACCAGGTAGCGGAACAACGGAATGAACAGCAGGGCGACAAAAGCGCCAGCGATTGCGGTCGGGACGTTGTGCAATTGTTTCGCAATCACTGCGAGATTCGAATAAAGGACAAATGTCACGAAAACCGTTGCCAGCGTAGGACGCACCATCATGGCAACACTAGCGACAAAGCCCAGACTTGCCAAAAAGAGTAAGGGGATGTCGAATTTGTATGCCAGGACAAAGATGAAGAGCGCAGGCAGCAACACGAAACCTGCTCCTGCCAGCCACGGGTAAGTACGCGGCCCGCGCTCTACTTTTATCTCAGATGTCATCGCCATTGCCATGAGTCCTCAGGGATGGATCACTAATTTACAAATCACGCGAAGAAACGGCGCATGAGTGGAAAGCGCAGCGCTTCCGGGAATATCTCTCCCAGTCTCAGGTTCTTTCGCAGAAGCACCATGATGGTTAACGATGCCGCCGCCGAGACCGCAATGGAGAGATAAGCACCCAAATGCGCCATGGAGCGGAGCGCGAAGAGGGAGACCGTCGTCAGCGTCAGCACAGAATAAACAGAAAGTGAGTTCCAGCCGAAGATGCTGATCCCCGTTGCGTATCGTAGTCCAGCCTGTTTAAGTGCGTTGTGAATCAGCAGGGAGACCATCGTTGCCGCCGCGCCGCCGGTTGCGCCGTAGCGAGGTACCAGCATGAGAGCGAGAATGATGTTGATAGCTGCTGCAATGGCGTTGATGATGACGACGTAGCGCAATCGCCCTATCACCTTCAACGTTAGTCCATTGAAGCCGAGCGCCGTGTTCATATAGTACCCAAGCGACAGCATGGCCATGAGCGGAGCCGCATCCGCATAGCGAGCGCCGTACAACAGCGTTGTCACTGGTCTTGCGAAGCAGAACGTCACTGCAAATATCGGAAAAGTCAGCACGCTCATCCACACTGCGGTGCGCCAGTACAACTGGTTGATGCTTTCGTGGTCGCTCTTTGCGAACATGCGCGCAGCCGACGGCGTGTAGAGCGTTGCAAACGCCGTCATCACCACGGAGTTCATCATCGCAGCAGGAAGCACAACCCGGTAGAACGCCACCTCGCGCATCCCATGGAAATAGCCAAGCAGCAGCACCACCGCCGACTGGTTCAGCACAAGCACCATATCGGCCGTGATAAGCGGCATCGCGAACGACATGACTTCCTTTAGTGGGAGTTTGATCGTCCTGAAACAAAAGTCTTTCATCACCGCCTGTTCGGCTATCACGCGCCGCAACAGCACCGCGAAGATGATCACAGCGATGAAAGTGCCGAGTACGTTTCCGTAGGCCAACACCTTGAGGCCGCCATGCGTCGCAATCAATACAAAAACGACCGCCAGTTTCATGCCCGGTGCCACCACATGGCGTCGCATGAAGATCGCCCACGGCCGGGCGAAACTCGCGAAGAGTCCGGTCAGCAAGTTATCCAGTGCGTCCACCGGGACAAGGAAGATGAGGATCAATAGCACCGAGATATGCCGGCCCTTGACGACTGTCTGCACCCATTGCGGAAACGCAAAGAATGCACCTATCAGCACGGCGCTCGTCACAACAATCACGATCAAGGCCAACGCCACCACGCCGAACATCCGGTCATGATCTTCGTGTTCCTGGTAAATGGGAACGAAACGGCTGATCACTTCACGCATACCCAGGCGGGCAGCGCCCTGGCAGAACGTGACTATGGACAGCGCATAGATCCATTCGCCATAGCTGGACGTGGAGAGATGCCGGACAATCAGAAACTGCGCGATGAAGTTCAGGCCCACCGAAAGTCCGTTGCCCGAAAGAAGCAACCCCGATCCGCGGATCTGCTTGTTCACTGCCTGCGTGCTTTTCTCTCGTGCCGATCCTACTGCAGTCGGTTGCATCAGGCTCGCATCTCCCTGTATCGATTCCAAACAATGGAGGTGAATTCGCGCTCTACTTGCTCGAACGGCTGAGAACCGTCTATCACGGTGGCTTGTGGAAGCGCTAATGCGAGCCTCTTGTATCCTGCGCGATGTTGCTCCAGTAACGCTTCAGAATGTTCGTGCTTGCGCTCGTAAAGAAGTCTCCCCGGAGCATCCAGAATGATCACCAGGTCCGGCGTTGGCCAACAGCTTCGCAAAAGGAAGTCGCGAAGGATGCGAAGCGTCCCCTTGGGCACAGGGGCTGTCACCCATCGGTCATAAACATAGCGGTCAAAAACGACCACCTTGCCTGTCAACCGCTGCACTCCTGCCTTGCCCACGAACTTCCATTGGCGAACTAGCTTGGCGAGGAAGCGGAGAACTGTTCTCTTGTGAGGATGTTCGGAGGCGAATGCTGACTGGCCCGAATAAGCGTATCGAGTCTCTAGCATGCCGACTTTGCAAAGCCGTGTCGCCAATGTCGTTTTACCGCCGCCGTCAGGAGCGATGATTGCTAACGCCATCCCCGGTTGCGTCGCGGCGGCGATGGCTGGCCGAATTTTGCCAAGCACGTATTGCGATACCAGCCGGGCACCAGCGCTCAATCGTTGTCGATCCC
>JBBRZF010000043.1:0-21530 GCA_038236965.1 Terriglobales bacterium
AACCCCGGCGTCATCGCCGACTGCACGGGCGACAACGCGGGCGATTCCGTCGGCCCCAGCGCAGACGGATTCGAAACCTACGGCGTCACCGGCGTCGCGCTCATCACGTTCATCCTGCTGGGAGTGAAAGACCCGACCACTCAGGTTCAATTGCTGGTCTGGATCTTCGTCATGCGCATCATGATGCTCGTCTCCAGCGCAGGCGCGTATTTCCTGAATAGCGCCATCGCCAAGGCGAAGTACGATGGCAAAGACGAGATGAATTTCGAAGCGCCCCTTACCTCGCTGGTATGGCTAACTTCGATCGTCTCCATTGCGCTCACCTACATCGTTTCCTACTACATGATTCCGACGCTTGGCGACGGAACCCAGTGGTGGAAGCTGGCGACCATCATCTCCTGCGGAACGCTGGCCGGCGCGGTGATCCCCGAACTGGTGAAGGTCTTCACCTCCACCGAATCACGCCACGTGGAAGAAGTCGTTACTTCGTCGCGTGAAGGTGGCGCATCGCTCAACATCCTCTCCGGACTTGTTGCCGGAAACTTCTCGGCCTACTGGCTGGGACTTTCGATGGTCGGCCTGATGGCGTTGGGTTACTACTTCAGCCAGATGGGCCTCGTCAACCTAATGCTCGCTCCTGCCGTCTTCGCCTTCGGCTTGGTCGCCTTCGGCTTCCTCGGCATGGGCCCGGTCACCATCGCCGTCGATTCCTACGGCCCGGTGACGGACAACGCGCAATCGGTTTACGAACTCTCGCTCATCGAGCAGGTTCCCAATATCGAGTCCGAACTGAAGCGCGACTTTAACGTGACCGTGAACTTTGAACGTGCGAAGCACTTGCTGGAAGAGAACGATGGCGCGGGCAACACCTTCAAAGCCACCGCAAAGCCAGTGCTCATCGGCACCGCCGTCGTTGGCGCAACCACCATGATCTTTTCCATCATCATGGCGCTTACCAGCGGACTGACGGAAAACGTGGCCAAGCTTTCGCTGCTCCACGCTCCCTTCGTGCTCGGCCTCATCACGGGCGGCGCAATGATCTACTGGTTCACAGGCGCTTCCATGCAAGCGGTGACCACGGGCGCTTATCGCGCAGTCGAGTTCATCAAGGCCAACATCAATCTCGAAAGCGTGGAAAAAGCATCGGTGGAAGACAGCAAGAAGGTGGTTGCCATCTGCACGCAGTACGCACAGAAGGGCATGTTCAACATCTTTCTGGCTGTCTTCTTCGGCACCCTGGCATTCGCGTTTATCGAGCCGTTCTTCTTTATCGGCTACCTCATCTCAATCGCCATCTTCGGTTTGTACCAGGCCATCTTCATGGCTAACGCCGGTGGCGCATGGGACAACGCGAAGAAGGTGGTGGAAGTGACCTTGAAGGCGAAGGGCACTCCGCTGCACGACGCAACCGTGGTTGGCGATACCGTCGGCGATCCGTTCAAGGACACGTCCTCGGTGGCGATGAACCCGGTCATCAAGTTCACTACGCTCTTCGGACTGCTGGCCGTGGAACTTGCCGTGAGCCTGACTCGCGAACAGGGAAGCGACATGACGCACATCCTGGCCGTCGCGTTCTTCGCAGTTTCCGTCTTCTTCGTCTACCGTTCGTTCTATGGAATGCGCATCGGTAGCGCGAACTAACCTGTTTTTAATCAGCAAGAACGCCACCTGGAGGCGGGTGGCGTTTTTGTTTTGATACGTGCTTCGATATCTGTAGCGCTGCGCCAATCGGCGTCGCTCCGCACTCCGCCTATAATTCGCGCTGCAAACCTTTGACGAAAAGCTCTGCTGCCTTTAAAATGAAACTCGTAATCAACAGATGTTCCCGCCAGGGAATATCGCAGATACTCACTCCTCAGTAGCTCAATGGCAGAGCATCCGGCTGTTAACCGGAGGGTTGTAGGTTCGAGTCCTACCTGAGGAGCCAATATTTTTCTCCTTTTTTTTCAATCGTCTAACTTGCATCCCCCAGAATTTTGTACTGCTTTTGTACTGCCCGAACTTTCTCCCGAGCGGGGAATAAGCTTCCGTCAGTATTAAGCAGGCAGAGGAAATTCTGCTATGGCGATGGTCACGGTTTATTGCGGAGGTGAGTGTTTCCGGGTTCCGAAGCCACCGCCATCGGGGTGTTCGTCTCGTTAGCGGTTCATGCCCACAGCGACGGGCCGGGAGTTCGCGCACCATTACGCTTCGACCCCTCTGTCATTCCTTAACGGTGCAGCATCAGAAGTTGATACTTGTATACTGCACGCCTATCGCGTTATGGCTATTGCTCGCATGGTTTCGGGAAGGAACACGCTGAAAACCGTCCCGCGCCCTTCGACGCTTCGCATGCGAATCCGACCATTGTGCTTCGAGACGATTTCGCTAATGACCCAAAGACCAAGCCCGGTGCCGAAGGCTTCTTTCGTTGTAAAGAACGGCTTGAAAAGCTGGCTTCGGTTGACGGCGGACACTCCTGCGCCCGTGTCGGCGACCGTCACTCTCGTGTAGTTCAAGTCGTTAACGGGTACGCGGCTGATACGAATGGAGATAGTGCCTTTGGGTATGCTGGCGTCAATGGCATTGGTGAGCAGATTCGAAACAACCTGTCTAATCTCGCCAGCGACGGCAATCGTGGGGCGCGTATTACCCACGTGCTCAATCGTGAGGTTAAGCTCTTTGGCGTTCAGTTTCGGGCGGTAGAGCCAAACCACTTCCTCGACAAGTCTGGCGACGTCAATATTCGCTGGTTTCGCGTTTTCGCGATAGAACCCAAGGGTCTGCTTGGCAATGTGAGCGACCCTTTGCAATTCCCGCTCGGCGATGTCGAGATAGTCCTTCAACTCCGGAGGAAAATTCGCGCTATGCTGGAGGAGGTATAGGCAATTGGTTGCAGCCTCAAGCGGATTGTTTATTTCGTGTGCGACCGTTGCTGCCATCCTTCCCGCTGACGCCAGCTTTTCACTACGAAGCAGAGCTTCTTCTGACCGCTTTCGTTCTTCAACCCATTGAACCATTCTGAAGTTGCTGTAGCTCATCTCGGAAAAGATGTGCGCCAGCTTTGTCATGAACGCAATACCCGTTTTGACAGTTTGGCGACTGAAACGCGGAACCGCTTCCAATGCGGCGATGTATGGTTCCTCTTCGAAACCGTATCGCGCAGCCTGAGCAAGGAAATATTCGCGGTCGAGCGGCTCGTCATCAAAGAAGAACTGCCCCGCAAAGACGTTGCCGACATGATGTTCGCCCAACATGAGCGGTGTTGCGACATCCCACATGTTGTTTTTGCATTTGTACAGGCGATACTCTCCCGGGTAAATGCCTACGGTCAATTGCGTATCGCTATCAACGCAGTTGCGGCAGGTTCCGGGATTAACCCGATGGAAGCCCGTACAGATTTTCTGCCACCCCACACCTGCCAGTACCTCGCCGTTTATATCGACGATGGCCATCGGAATATGGGAAAAGCTGTAGAAGTCATTCATCAACGACTGAATCGTTTGCACGTCAACGAAGTTAGATAGCTCAAAACTCGCGTCATCGAATGGTTCAGGAGACTGACCGTTTGGAAGCGATTGAGCGAAGTGCTGGTCGGGAGGTAGCAGCCGTCTCGGCATACGTTCGTCGGGTTCACTCGGACTCACATCTGGCTCGCGACGAGACACTTGGCTCCCTCTGCTAGATAGGCATGAACAGCTAGTCCTGCCCCAATCGCCGATGGGGCTGTTACGGCAAATACTCCAGCAAGGAGATTGTGCACCTTTTCAGGTTCGGCTGCTCTGTATTTTTGAAGGGCTAAGCGAAAAAAGTAAGGCCTGACCGTCGCGCAGCAGACTGCGCAGCGAATCGAGCGCCGGTAAATCCAGAATCGCTCGCCAAATTACGTCAATTTCCGCTATTCACAGAGCACTCTCTCTTCGTACATGGCAACAGGGTCGGCGTCAGCAAGGGAGCGCGATTTCCATATCTCGTAGATCACGGGGTACACCAGTAGTTCGAGGAGGAATGAAGTGAAAATGCCGCCCACCATCGGTGCGGCAATCCGTTTCATCACATCCGACCCTGCTCCGGTCGCCCACATGATCGGGAACAGGCCGATGCACGTCGTTGCGAAAGTCATAAATTTCGGGCGTAGACGTTTTGCCGCGCCATTCACAATTGCTTCGCGCAACTCCGCGACGCTCCTCATTCGCCCTTCCAACCTTGCCGCCTCGTAGGACAGATCCAGATACAGCAGCATGAATACTCCGGTTTCGGCATCCACGCCCAACAATGCAATGAGACCGACCCAGACTGCAATGCTCATGTTGTAGCCGGCGAGATACAGAAACCACACCGCGCCAATCGCCGAGAACGGCACAGCCAGCAGCACGATCATTGTTTTCATCGCAGACCGTGTATTCATGTACAGCAGAAGCACGATCAGGAACATCGTCAATGGGACGACATACTTGAGACGCTGCTTCACCCTCTGCATCGACTCATACTGCCCGCTCCACGCCACTACGGATCCTGCCGGTAGCTTTAGTCTCTCTCGCAACAGTGGTGCCGCCTCGGCAACATAACTCGCAGGATCACGGCCCGCGATATCAACATACACATAGCCGGTCAGCAATCCGTTCTCATTTCGGATCATCGCCGGTCCTCTGCTCACGCTGATCTCCGCCAACTCCGAGAGCGGCAACTGTCGGCTGCCGCCCGCAGAAACCAGTACTCGGCCAAGCGCTTCCATGTCGCTGCGGAAATCCCGCTTGTAGCGGACGTTTACCGGGTAGCGCTCTCGACCGATCACAGCGGTGGTTACGTTCTCTCCGCCGATTGCACTTTCTACCACCTGCTGCGCCTCTTCCATGCTGATTCCGTAGCGCGCCAGTTGGTCGCGGTTCCACTTGAAGTCCAGGAAATATCCGCCGCCTGTGCGCTCGGCAAACACGCTCCTCGTTCCCTTCACCTCCGGAAGCAGCGCTTCAACCTGCGTTCCCAGCTTCTCGATTTCCTCCACGTTCGCGCCGGAAATCTTCAGCCCCACCGGAGTCCGTATACCGGTCGTCAGCATGTCTATGCGCCCTTTGATCGGCATCGTCCACGCATTCGATACGCCCGGAATCTTCAGCGCCGCGTCCATCCTGCTGATCAACTCTTCCGATGTGATCGTGTCCGACGTGATGTGGCGGAAGAAGCGCTTCGCCCACTCCGGAGACCAACTGGAATACCAGGTATCTACCCTCGGCCACTCCGAATTCGGCTTCAGGATGATCACCGTCTCCAGCATCGAAAGCGGCGCCGGATCTGTCGAGGTCTCTGCCCGCCCAGCCTTGCCCAGCACGCGATCGACCTCCGGGAATTTCTTGATGATCTTGTCCGTGACCTGCAGCAATCTTTGCGCTTCTCCAATCGAGATGCCCGGCATTGTCGATGGCATGTACAGTAGCGATCCCTCATCCAGGGGCGGCATGAACTCCGAACCAATCATGAAGAACACAGGAATGGTAGCCACTATCAGCACAACCGCAGTCGCAAGTACCACCCGTTTGTTACGCAGCGTCCAGCGCACGACCGGTTCGTAGATGCGCATCAGCACGCGGCTCACCGGATGCTTGTCCTCGGAACGGATCTTGCCGATCAGCACCGCGTTCGTCGCACGGCACAGCCACGCTGGCTCAAAATCGAACTTCTTCACCTTCGTCAGCAATAACCGCAGCGCCGGATCGAGCGTAATCGCCAATAGCGCAGCGATGACCATCGCAAGTGTTTTGGTGTATGCCAGCGGCTTGAACATCCGTCCTTCCTGTGCCTCCAGGGTAAGCACCGGCAGGAAAGATATGGCGATCACCAGCAGCGCGAAGAACGTCGGTCCGGCAACTTCTTTTACTGCTCCCAGTACAACGTCGTGATAGTTAGCCTTGCGTCCCGCTTTCTCCCACAGCTCGAGTTTCTTGTGCGTCTGCTCGACAACCACGATGGAGGCATCAACCAGTTCGCCGAACGCGATCGCCATTCCCGCCAGCGACATGATGTTCGCGCTGATGCCCATCATGCGGAACGGAATGAACGACAGCAGCACCGCGACCGGAATTGTGACGATAGGAATCGCCGCGCTTGGGAAGTGCCACAGGAACAGAAGGATGATCAACACAACCGTGATGATCACTTCGATGATCGTCTGCTTGACGTTGCCGATGGAGCGATGGATGAGCTCCGAACGGTCGTAAACGGGAACGATCTTCACGCCCTCCGGCAGTCCGGGCTCGATCTCCTTGATCGTCGCCTTCACCCCGTCGATTACGTCCAGGGCATTCGCGCCGCTGCGCATCACCACGATACCCGAAACCGTTTCCCCCCGTCCGTCCAGGTCGGCAACGCCACGGCGCAGGTCGGGCCCCAACACAACTTCGCCAACGTCTTTCACGCGAATAGTGGTGCCGTCCTCGGTTGTGGTCAGCGCGATCTTTTCAAAATCCTCGATCGACTGCGCATACCCGCGTCCGCGCACCATGTACTCGGTCCCACCGAATTCCAGTAGGCGTCCGCCAACTTCGCTATTCCCTCCGCGCACCGCTTCCACCACTCGACTGATGGGAATCCCATAGGCCTGCAAGCGATTCGGGTCTACGTTCACCTGGTATTGCCGTGTAAAACCGCCAATCGGTGCGACCTCGGAAACACCTGGCACGGCCTTGAGGTAGTAGCGCAGATACCAATCCTGGTATGAGCGTAAGTCTGCCAGGCTGTGCTTGCCCGAGGTATCGACCAATGCGTACTGATACACCCATCCAAGCCCGGTCGCGTCCGGACCAATCTCCGCCTTCACTCCTTCTGGCAATCGCGGCAGTACGCTCGACAAATATTCCAGCGTGCGGGAGCGCGCCCAGTAAAGATCCGTTCCGTCGTCAAAGATGACGTAAACGTAGGAATAGCCGAAGTCGGAGACCCCGCGCACGGTCTTCACATGCGGGGCCCCCAGCAGTGCAGACACGATTGGATACGTGACCTGGTCCTCAACGATGTCGGGACTGCGGTCCCATTTCGAATAGATGATGACTTGCGTGTCGCTCAAGTCCGGCGTCGCGTCCAGTGGCACCGTTACCATCGCCCACCAGCCAACCATGCAGGCGACCAAGGTCAGCGCACAGACCAGCAGTTTATTTTCCACTGAGAAATCAATTATGCGGTTGATCATTGCATTGCGCCCGCTGGAGTGGTCGCCAGAAACTTCTCGGGATTTGCCTTGAACTCCTCTCTGCAACCCTTTGAACAGAAGTAGTAGGTCTTCCCCTTATGACTATGCGTCAGGCCCGCCGCGACCGAGTCCGCCGGAACCACAGTCATGCCGCATTTCGGATCCGTCGCCTTCAAAGGAAGCGGTTCCGCCTTTCCCGGGTGTGTAGTGGTCGCCATTTGCGCAGCGCCCAAGACAGCCTTCGGTTCTTCCTTCTCGCTCTTCTTACCCTCAGCGTTCCCCGAAGCGCTCGCCGCCGGTGCTTTCAATCGGCTCTCCGAATCAACCAGGAAAGTTCCAGCAACCACCACCCGCTCCCCAGCCGTCAGACCCTTTACGATCTCGATCTGGTCGTCCACTCTTATTCCCGATTCCACTTCGCGAGGTTCGAACAATCCGTTTCCCCGCTCAACGAACACGCGTTTCTTCCTCCCCGAATCAAGCAAGGCGTCCGCCGGCACACTCAACCCCGCCGGCACCGCGACCCGCAGTTCCACATCCACGAACATCTCCGGGCGCAGCGCAAACCCCGCATTCTCCGCCTCCAGACGCACCTTCATCGTGCGCGTCACACCATCGAACTGCGGCAAAACCTTGCTCACCTTCGCACTTAGCGCGACTTTCCTTGGAGCCGCAGCGTTTGACAACGTTATCGTAGCCACCGCACCCGGACGAAAATACTGAGCGTCATTTTGAAAAACATCCGCGAAAATTACTACCTTGCTCAAGTCGCTGATGCGATAAAGCTCTGCGCCCTTCTCCACTCTTTGCCCCGGCGAAATACTTCGAGCGACCACGAAGCCATCCACGGGCGCGACGATGTCGATGCTGTCTGAAACTGCGTGCGTTGTAGCGATCTGCTTCAGTTGCGCTTCACTCATCCCCATCGCGCGAAGACGTCCATAAGCAAGCTTGGCCGTCTGGTTTCTCCAGTCGGCTTCGTTTACGACTTCATTCTTGAATTGCGGAGCTTGCACCAGCGCGGTCAGAAGACTCTGCTCGGCTGAGAGAAAGTCCGGCGACCGGACCGTCGCTAGTCTCTCGTCTTTCTTCACCAGCGTCCCCGTCGGATTTCCGAACGTCTCCTCGATGTAACCGTCCGTACCTGCCGTCAACTTGTAGGTACGTTCCTCATCGGCGACGACCTTTCCCAGCAACCGTACATTGCGCGTGCCCGAAGTCTTTTCCACCGCCATAACACGCAGCCCTATCAACTGCTGCTGTTCGGCGTTGATGCTCACGGTACCCTCAGCCATGGCAGAAGCATCGGGTGTCGCACTGCTCACCGCACCTGCTCCATCCGCATACACAGCCTCCAACTGCATCCCGCAATCCGGAGCGATACCTGGTCTGTCAGACTTGTACGCTGGATGCATCGGGTCCACGTAATACAAGACGCGGCGTTGGCCCGCGCGCTCTATCCCCTTGCTTGCTGAGGAATGGCGTCCCGCCAGAAATGACAGAAGCATTACTACGAGGATGAGAAGAATGATTGCGTAACGGGATTTATTCAAACGATGGCCTCTGGTATAGCAGAAGGGAGCTCCGCGCTTCTGCGAACTTGCTTGGTTCCGGTGATGACGAGCAAACGGCCCGGTTCGAAGCAGTCACTAGGGGGTAGCTGCCGCCTCATCGTGCCTTCATCGACTGCACGAGTCAAGGGAATTTCCGAGAAGATCCCTTGCACTACCTCGCACTGCTCGAACAGAAGACGCGTCCACTCGACCAGCAGAATGCCTTATAATACCTGCCATGCCCATGAACTCTGCTGCGTCATGCGCTCTTGTGAGTACAACCTCGCCACAGGAGGCTCCCAAGCCCGAAGTTTCGGTCGTGATGCCCTGTCTCAACGAGGCGGAGACGCTCGCAACTTGCATCACCCAGGCCCAGGCGCCCCTCGCACAGCACCGATTCGGCGTTTTAACTGTCCACCAAACAATCGCTTAGGACCAGCAAAATGTCTCAGTCAGTATCGGCCTCCGTTGGCTCAGAAGTCGCATCCCCTTCTCGCGAAAAGCGATTTTACAGGCCCGAGCTTGATTGCCTTCGCTTCTTCGCCTTCATGTGCGTTTTTGTGCATCACACGCTGCCCAAGCAACCTGAGTTTTACATTCTGCATGCCCTTCCCGGGTGGTTGGCTTATCTAGCGCGAGCTGGTGCGTCTGGCGTGGATTTGTTTTTCTGCCTGAGTGCGTATCTCATCACCGAACTCCTTGTGCGCGAAAAGGAGTTTCGAGGCGAACTCAACGTCAAGGCATTCTACGCACGACGGATTCTTCGGATTTGGCCCTTGTATTTCGCCTTTTTGGGTTGTGCTGTGCTGCTTACAAAACTGGACCCACATCAGTCGTTCTCGCTTAAGCATTTGTTGATGTTTTTGTTTCTTTCGGGCAACTGGTCATTTATTTGGTTTGGAGTTCCGGCTTCAGTCGCAGTTCCGCTGTGGAGTGTATCAGTCGAAGAACAGTTCTATCTTTTGTGGCCGCTGGTAGTTCGTGGTGCATCGCTCACAGTGATCCGCAATGTTGCTATTGGTCTGGTAAGTGCGGCATTTATTGGAAGATTCTTGTCCTCAAAGTACTCTCACAATGCTTACATGTTCAACTGGAACGGAACGATCAGTCATTTGGACAGCATTGGGTATGGGATCTTACTGGCGATTGCCTTGCGCCATCGCGCACCTTCACTTCGAATGATTCACCGGGTTGCTTTTCTGCTTGCAGGCGCGGCAGGCTGGCTGGTTGCTGCTGCCCATGCGGATTCCACGGTTTTTGCGATGCCCATTGTCGCTCTTGGCAGCGCGTCTATCCTGACCGCTACGATTGGTATGCCCTTAAGAAACCGTGTGGTAGTCAAACTGGGAATCGTGTCATACGGTCTTTACGTTTACCACATGCTGGTAATCAACTATTTGGCCACCAGTGCAGAAGGAAGCTTGTTTCGTTTTATTCTTCATTGGCTCGTCATGCTGGCAGTCACAGTTGCACTTGCCCTCGCCTCATATCGCTGGATGGAGAAGCCTTTTCTACGTCTTAAAGAGCGCTTCTCGTTTGTCCATTCCAGACCCCTTTAGACTACTCTCATTAGCCAACTCGCACGACGCAGGAGGTTGCGGCGATCTTCGCACAATGCCATGCCTTTACGCCTTTACGTCTGCTACGACTGAACTCATAACGGCTCAAATTAATAGCCCCACACGTATCCAACCGCGTGGGGCCGGCAGAAGTACTGTTCTGACCTATTGGAAGGCAGTGTAACCGTAATCGGTGAACTGCCATGCATTATTTATGAAAGACCACAAGCGCACATAAACAGGTGCGCCAGTTGCCGGTACGGTCGCTTGGAACGAATTCACAGAACTTCCAAGAGGGCCTGACGTTGCGATGTCGAACGACCCACCCGGAGTACTGCCAACCGACACCTGGTAATTCGATGGACCATTGCCCGTCCAAGTGAACAGCACGGTGGTACCTAAGAATGTGCTGTTCGGAATCGGAGAGGCGATCGCACCCAAAGTTGCAGTTCCCGAAGCGGTGTACAGGTAATCATTGAACTCCAAAGCGCCATTAATGGTCGACCACAAGCGCACGTAGACATTCGCGCCTGTAGCCGGTACGGTTGCTTGGAAGGAAGTTACAGATGGCGCAACCCACCCGGAGTTTGCGATGTCGTATGACCCAGGCGTCGTACTTCCCACGGAAACCATGTACTGTGTAGAGCCGCTACCTGTCCAGTTGAAGGTGATGTTGGTGCCTACCAGTGTAGTGTTCGGAGCCGGACTGGTGATGACACCCTTTGAAGCGGGTATGCCAGACGCGGTGTACAGGTAATCATTGAACACCCAAGTGCCGTTCACGAGCGACCAAAGACGAACAAAGATGGTTGCCCCAGTAGGCGGTACGGTTGCTTGGAAGGAAGTTACAGATGGCGCAAGTGGTCCCGACGTCGCAATATCGTATGTTCCGCCGGGCGTACTTCCCACGGAAACCTGGTAGTTCGTTACCATGAATCCGCCGCCCCACGTTAAGTTCACTGAGGTACCGCTCAATGTGCTTCCCGCGACCGGGCTGACCATGCTTGCCTTCGTCGGTGAGACCGCCGTGTAGGTGTAATCGGTTGACTGCCATACACCGTTGATCTGCGATTGCAGGCGTACGTAAACCGGGCTGCCATCGAATGGCAATCCGCTGACGGACGCCGTCGTGGTGGCAAGGTTGCCGGACGCGAACAGGTCGCTCGCTCCAACGCTGGTGCCGACAGAGAGCTGGTATTGCGTCACCATCACTCCTGCTGACCAGGTAAAGGTCGCAGAGGTGTTGGTCAACGTGCTGCTCGGTGCCGGACTGGTGATGGCGGCCTTAACAGCCGTTACTGCCGTGTATGTGTAATCCACGAACTGGAAGACACCGTTGACTTGCGACTGGAGCCGCACGTAAACCGTGCTGCCGTCGAGAGGCAATCCCGTCGCGGTGACCCCGGTTGCGGTCACGTTGCCGGAGCTGAACAGGTTGCTGGCTCCTACCGACGTACCGGCAAGTAGCTGGTAAATGGTGATGCCGGTTCCTGCGTTCCACGTGAACGGCACCGAGTTCGACGTCAACGTGCTGGACGGCGCCGGTGTGATCATTGTGGCGAGTGTTGCGCCCGTGCCTGTCAATGGGACGGCAAGGCTCGGAGTCGCAAGGGAATTGTTGTTGATGGTGATGGTTGCAGCGCGCGCGCCGTTTGCCGTGGGCTTAAAGGTTGCGCTCATCGTGCAGCTTGTGGCCGGAGCCAGGGAAGCGCCGCAGTTGTTGGTGAGTGCGAAATCTGCAGCGTTGGTGCCGCCCAAAGCGATGCTCGACACCTGAAGAACCACAGTCCCGCTGTTCGACAGTGTTAACGTCTGCGCCGCAGTGGTGGTATTCAGAGCCGCCGAACCGAAGGGAACGGGATTGGGCGAAACACTAGCCGACGGACCTCCAACTACTACTGAAGCAGTATTGGAGAATGCCGACGTGTCGATGCCGTTGCTGGCGCGTACTCGGTAGAAGTACGTGCCAGCCGACACCGCTGTGTCGCTGTAGGAGCTGACGTTTGCCGCGACATTGAAGGTAGTCAACGCCGTGGTAAAGGTGTTGTCGGTCGCTCGTTGAATCGTGAAGCCCGATTCGTTGTTGGAGTTGTCCACCCATGCGAGCGAAACGGAAGGCGCAGTGGTTGCCGTCGCCGTTAGCCCGCTCGGTGCTGCCGGAGCCACGGTGGCGATGGACAACGTTGCCGCCCATGCCGACGTAGTAGCACCGCGCGTCGAACGCACCCGATAGAAGTAAGTCGCGCCCGTAACCAGACCCGTATTGTTTAGATACGTGGTTGCGGTACCCGGGGTGACGTTGAAACTGGTCAAACCAGTGGTAAACGTGTTGTTGGTTGCACGCTGAACAGTGAAGCCAGTGTTCGATACCGAAACATCCGTCCAGGTCAGCGTGATGCGAACCGGACCGGTGCCGGTGACTGCGCCTGCAAGAGTCGCGGGCGGAGCGAGTGGCGTTGTCGCGCTCGCGGAGTTAGAGACCGGCCCGTCGCTCCAGGTATTGAAAGCGATGACGCGGTAGTTGAGTGCTGTTCCATCGGGTGCCGTCGTGTCGCTGTAGGCTCTGAGCCCCGGCGCCACGCTTGCGATCGCCGTGAACGCGCCAGCGGCTCCGATGCGGCGCTCAATCCTGAAACCGGTAGCGGGATTGATGTTATCGGTGAAAGACCAGGCGAGATCGACCTGGAACGGATTGATGACGGTTGCAGTTACAGTTGTGGCACCTGCTGGAGGTCCGAGCGTGGTGATGGTGGCGGTATTGGAGAACGCCGACGAGCAGCATGGTTTAACGGCCTGCACCTGGTAGTAGTAGGTCGTATTTACCGCAAGCGAACTGTCCAGGTAAGTGGTTGGCAATGCGCCAGCGATGTTGATGACAGCGATTCCGGCCGTGAAGGCGGCGTCGGTAGCCCGCTTCAGGGTGAATCCGGTCGCACTCTTCGAGTTGTCGGTCCAGTTCAACTGCGCACCGTGCGCGCCCGGCGTTGCCACCAGGTTCGACGGTGTTTCCGGTGCCACCTGGAACACGATAGGACGCATCATGTCGTTCTCTTCATGACCCAACAGATGGCAGTGCCATACATATTCCTGGCCGAAGTTAATGAGGTCGTTCGCAACGCTGGTGATGTTTCCGGTGGTCGTATCCGTGACTCTGAGCGTTGCGCCCTGTTGGCTGGTCGGATCCTGCAGGCGAATGCTGTCAGGAATCGGCCAGGGAAGATTCTGCTTGATCGGCCGGATTGCGACGATCGCATCTTCCAACGGGCTCATGCGTACGGTTTCTTTCCAGCCGATTTCGTTCGCTTCCGGTGGGCGGATTGCGCCGTCCCAACCTACGCGATTGATCAGTTGAACGTTGAAGAGGTGGAAGTGAATGGCATGTTGGTCCACGCCGTTGTGGGTTACCTTCCAGATCTGTACCTCTCCGTCCTTCATGATTTCCGTCGGGGAATCGATGTAGCCCAACGGAATGGTCGTCTGGGTATTGAAGTTGGTGAAGGGCATTTCCAATCCCAGAGTTGCGTTCATGCGTCCGTAATCCAGTTCAAACAACTCTTGGATCGTCTTCCGTAGCATGGGGACGCCAACGGCTGCCGCCGTCGCGCCGGTTCCGCCGCCGCCCGTAAGGGTGACCGTCGGTGTAGCGTTGTAGCCGCTCCCCGGGTTGGTGACCGTGATGCCGGTGACCACGCCGCCGCTGACAGTCGCAGTGGCCGTAGCGCCGGAGCCGCCGCCGCTGGTGATCGCGACCGCAGGAGCCGAGGTGTACCGGGTGCCCGGTGCGGTAACGTTGATGCCAGTGACAGTGCCAGTGAACAACGAAGTGTCTTGAATTCTCGAATAAGTGTTCTTGTAGGTCGTGCCGTACACGGGACCGTAAACCGATTCCGGAATGATCGGCACATCTTGCGAAGCCGCGAAAGC
Source organism: Terriglobales bacterium (assembly GCA_038236965.1). GTDB lineage: Bacteria > Acidobacteriota > Terriglobia > Terriglobales > Acidobacteriaceae > JBBRZF01. The sequence goes on from JBBRZF010000043.1 coordinate 14,199, forward strand.
CGCAGGCAGCGCAGTCTGCAACGCCGTGCAAACTCCGTCACACACGCCCAACTCGTTGGTCGCGGCATTACCGCTGCCCGGCGCGTTGAGGCGGAACTGCATCAAGGTGCGGGTGTTCGGTCCGTAGCCCGCCAGCGTGGACGGTGCGCCACCTGTCGAGGTCTCATCTTCATCGCCCGTGTAATAGTCGAAGCGCGTATCGAACGCCGGTACCGGCGCTGGCGCGTCGTTATACAGGACCAATGTGGAGCAGCTCGCCGGTGCCTTCGAGAAGTCGACGACGACGTCAGCTCGCTCCGCCGGTCCAATCAGCAGGCCATGCGTGGAGATGTTCAAAACCACGATGTCTCTGCGGTTGTAGTTGTAATTGACAGGCGTCGAAGGGATGACAACCGGGTTCGGAAGGAATCCGCCTTCGGTGCCGATCTGGATGAGCGGCGGTCCAACGGTCGCGGGATCCGGCACTCCGCCATCGCGCCCATCAGTAGGCCAAGTGGATGGGAATCCAGAAGTAGCAACTGCGGGAACCATCTTTACTTCCGTGTTGTGTCGGCCGTCCGCCGTCGTAACCGAGGGGTCGGCGCAATACAGACCGAGGCTGAAGGAACGATCGTTCGCCGCATTTAAAATGCGCAAACGATACGGCTTCGGATCCACGTTGACGTACGGATAAGCCGCGCCATTGATGACCGGCGTATCCATGAAGCCTTCCGGAGTCAGCGAAGGATTCGGCGTGCCCGGACACATCTGGCTCGGGTTGGCGTCATTCGGACAAGGTACTTCTCCGGCTTTCAGCGAGCTTGGATCCATCGGGGGCCAGAACCACGGACCCCAATCCCAACGACCCATTGCGTTGGCACCAGACTCGTCGAACGGATTCTGGTTCGGCATGTAGACATGCGGGAACCAGAGATTACCGGTCACAAAGTTTCCGTTTGCATCTTTCGGTCCCCAGTTCCAGGTCGGATCCTGAGCGGCGAGTTGTTCGGGCGAAGGAATGAAGGTCTTGTCTTGCAAGACGAGAGGAATCTGGTCCGCAGGAATGGTGCCGGCAGCAATGTTGACCGGTGCCTGGTTCGGAGGCGTGATCGTGCCGCCCGTTACAAGCTTCTGTTCGATCGGGTCCTGCAACAGGTATCCAGCAGCGACACCGGCATATACGTTCAGACGCGTGATGCCGTAAGCGTGGTCATGGTAGAACATCAACCGCGCGCTTTGCTGGTTGGTGTAGTAGAAGGTCATTTCGCCAGGAGCAGAAGGAGTCATTTCGGGAACATCGCGTACCGCGACACCCTTCGGATACGACGTATTTTCACTCGCAGGCGTAGTCCACTGGTGCGGCGTGCCATCACTGATCCACGGAGTGTTGCCGCCGTGAAGATGGATGCCGACACGATTTTGCGAATACGAACTTCCATTCGGGGCCATGCCCGAACCCATCACTGTCGTGTCAACCGGGATGAACAGGTCGCCACCGGTGCCGGACGGAAGATTGTTGGTGAACTTCACGCGTACGGGACGATCTTTCTGAGCGATGATGAGCGGCCCAAGGTATTGGACCGGAGCGGGGGCGGTGATGTTTCCACCATTCTCGTCCTTGCCGCTGTTCGTCTGCACATAGCCGCGCAGCAGGGTCGGGGGAAGGTCCGTGTGCAGCTTCTGCGAAAACTGGACCACCGAGATCTCGTAATAATCAGAGCCGGGATACTTCTGCTTGTCAGGAACCGCGACAGCAAGATTCGGCAGCGGATCGACGAACTTTCTGATTCCGCCCGTGCCAAGAAGATCGGTCGGAACGGGACTGTTCGCGCTGTTCGCAACGCAACCAGACATGTAGTCCGGCACGCCGCCTGGGTTCATGACTGGATCCGGGCAGCCGGGAGGAACAAAAATGCTGTTGATTGTTTGCGCCGCAGGCGAAGCTGCACCCCGTACAACGGGAGCCGCCAGCGATTTCGTGACGCCGCTCTTGGTCGCAGCTGCGGCTGCCGTAGCTCGCCGCGAGGCGGCATGTTGTGCCGCTGCTTTTCTTTGCGCCTGCGTGATGCAGCGCATCGTCTTGCACTGAGCGCTGGCCGGGGCGCTCTGTGCGGTAGCTTGGGTTCCGGGCTGAGCCGGTGTGGCGGCTGCGGTTTCTGCGCGGCTCTGGCTGACTCCCAAACATAGAGTAGCCATGAGCATCATAAGTCGAGCAAGGGTCAGAAAGTGGCGTTTTTGCATTTTATTCCTCACATATACCCGCAGCAATCAGAACTAGGGTGTTGCTGGAGTAGTCGATCTGTACTATTTGTTACTAAAAAGCGCAGCAGGGTCTCTGGATTTTGTAAATGATATTCCTGCATTCTGCAATGCAACGTTAGTGGCAGCTTGCTTGGCTAGGGTGTTTATTTGTTGGGGCCGGTGAGGTCCGCTGGCGGGATCTTTGACAGGAAAGAAAAGGAGTGAACAAACTCTTGAACGTTTCCCAGCTCAGAGTCCTGAAAAGGGGCCGACAGCAGTCTGGCCGCCTCCCCTATACTCTGGCCAGAGTCTCACATTGGGGTGATGCTAAGTGCATTGCAACAGCCACACAATGTTTGCAGTCAAAAGTTATTGTGATGTGCAAACATCTGTTGTCTTGCTCGCAATCACCGCGTAAACAGCGGCTTCCACTTAAGTGGTGCAAGAAAAATCCTCCCCGTGGATTGTTCACGGGGAGGGCGGAAAGTAGACAGTTGAATGACAGTTTGCGAACGGTCTAGACGACAAGCCCGTATAGCGTTTCTGCATCGTCGCCAACGCGCGGGATCAGCCGTCCGTAACCGTCGAAGTCTCATTCAGCGTCTTGTTTTTGAAGGTCGTTCGTTCGGGTCGGTAGGAGCGAACGGAACTCCGACCGGGGAGTGAATCTGGTGTCTGCGACGTCGGAGCATCGAAGTCCGCGCGCCCCAGAGGCAAAAGAGCGGCGCTGCCTACAGGTCGGAGCAGGGTTGCTCGTCCCGCCAAGATACGCACTGCGGGCGCGACCATCTCGTTGCCTCTTTCGAGCACGCCTCTGCTGCCCGTTTGGTTCATTCGCAGCAGGGCGCCACTTTCAGTGGTGGCTCTATCCAGGCCGACTACATGCCCTACCCGTGGATGATGACGATGTTCCGATAGGACAGTGTCAAATCTACGGCTGACCGTATCAACGGACTAACGGGCCCAACGCGGCCGCGTTCCCGCTTGCGTTCAGTTCCAACCGCAACCGCTTCACGCCGGCCGTGCAGTTCCTGATCCACGCCAACATCAAGGCGTCGTTCGAATACCAGTTCCGTCCGCGGCAAACAGCGATGTTCCTCACGGATCCATTGACTGGAGCGCCAGTTGCGATGTCGGCCCCTCCAAAGTAGAAGCTGTGGGTCGAGCAGCAAGCAGGTGTGCTCCTTCGAGTCCTATTGGGATACCAGGAACACGGCCCGGCCTCGGCGAAAGCGAAAACGCCGGACCGCATCCCTACGATTTTCTAGGCGGCGCTTTCAATCTTAGTCCTGTTCGCTTCCACCAGGCTGACATCTACCAGGTGTTCGCTGAGGAACCAGGCTTGCAGTTCGTTGGTGCGCAGCACGTCGCTCACCACCAGGTCGTTAGTGCCGTCGTCGCCAAGATCAGATGCGCGACTTGCCAGCTTGCGGCTTTCAGCGATGATGATCTGGTGTGCGTCCAGCAACCTGGAAAGTTGCACAGGTGGTTCTTCGCGTCCGCGGGGAGCACGCTCTATCTGCGTTGTTTCTGCCACGTCGGGCGCCATGGCGATGCTCAACCCACCCAGCAGTTGAATGCGCTCGGCGATGGTGTCAACCAGTTCGGCCTGTTCGCCGTAGTGCTTATCAAAGAGAAGATGGAGCTGGTAGAACGTCGGTCCGGAGGTTTGCCAGTGTGACTTCTTGTATAAGTCGCGGAGGGTCATGGTGTCGGCCAGTAGTTGATTGAGCTGTTCCGTCATTTCCAGACGGACAGGTTCCTCCAACGACAGCGGCAACATGTGCAACACGGTGCCGTACGCTTGAATCTCACGTCCTTTCTGATGGAGACGGGGTTGGGCGTTGAGCTTATGAGAATCGTGCTGGGTTGTTTGCTCTTTCTTTGGCATAGGAAGATATCCTCTCTCAGGACCCTCGCGACACGCCAGGGTGAGTTGGTGATCGCCCCCAAGGCAGGGTCTGAGAAAGCCGGGTGGGCGAGATTGAAGAGAGAGGCGAAGGAACCTGGGCATTCCGCCGCATGGCCCACGCTCTCTGAGACGAGGCAACGAATTCCTTGCGGTTTGCGAACTGAGAGATTGGAAGCTTCCCGTGCCGCTGCGGATGGCTCGGGAGGTCAGATTGAAAGCTGAAACAGGAGACTGGAAATCATGGACGAAAGAACTAACGATCTGATCTGTAAGGGCAGTGGCCAGAATCCCGTGAACAGCAGCGTTCCTGCGGCAACCAGCGACCTTGGGAGTGCTGCACACTTTCGCTTATCTTGGTAGGGTGGCAGATCTCGAGAAAACGGCATGAATGCTGCCTGAAAATGAAGGAAGCAGCCCTGCGAAACCATTTTTTTAAAGTGTCGGACGTCACTGAATCAGCTCTGCATTAGTGCTAGCGTGGTTATTGACATCGGCTGGTTTGTCTCCATCGGAGGTGGCCCATGTTAGTCCATACCGGTCCGCACACAGTCCATCACAACGATCCAATTGTGCTTCCATTGGCGATCTTCATCGCCACACTCGGTTTACTTGCACTTGTCATCTTGCTCTATTTTGCTATGACGCCGTGAGCCGTCGTGCAAGGTCTTTTCCGTGGAAGCACAACTCGGCTCGATCGTGCCGCCCTTCTCTCGAAGCTCGCGGCGGCGCGTGGGAAATGGAATAGACGAGTTCGGTTAGAAGGTTCAAGTGTCTACCGCACTACGAGCGCTAAGGCTGGAAGTTGCACACCAGAGAGACGCAGACCTCATCGTAATAGGCGCTCCCTCCCGACCGCTGCTGGAGGCTCCGTGGTCGACCGCTCGACGCGTGGTGGCCAATGCCGAGTGTCCCGTCCTAACCGTCAAACGCAAGCCTAAATAGGGGTCGCACTCGGCAGAGAAGCCGAAGTTCGGCTCCCTCTTATTCAAAGGAGTGCTTATGCCGATCCAACGTTTAAAAGATTTGTTAGATCGCAATAACGTTCCCTACATCGTCATCACTCACTCGCGCGCCTACACTGCGGCAGGCATCGCAGCCGTTACGCACATCCCCGGTGGAGCGATTGCGAAGACAGTCATCGTAAAAGTTGACGGTCAACTTGCGATGGCAGTCATCCCCGGTTCCAGGCACCTCGATCTGAACGCGACTCGCGTTGGGGCGGTCGCGAAACAAGTCACCCTGGTCACCGAGCATGAGTTCGAGAATGAGTTTCCCGACTGCGAACTCGGTGCCATGCCGCCCTTCGGTGTCCTCTACGGATTTCCGGTATACGTCGACGAAAAGCTTTCCCGGGATCTGGAGATCGCCTTCAATGCAGGCTCGCATCGCGAACTGGTCCGCATGGCATACAAGGATTTCGAACGGCTCCAGCACCCCAAAGTATTGTCGATCGCAACTCTCTCGCCAGCAGAGCGGAGAGAGGAGGAACACCTCAATCCCGTTCTGTAACCGCTTGTTTGCGTTCCGTGCCGCAACTGGAATTCGAGGTGTGTCATGTTCGAGAGTATGGAAGAGGAGATCAGGAAGTCGGAGGGAACTGAGCCGTTGCGCAATCGCGTAATCGGAATTGCCGTGGTGATTCTTGTGACCGTGGTGATCCTCTCCGCTCTTTATGCTGCTATCGTCTACCTCGGGTAGTACCCGGGCGAACGGCTGGCGGCATAGGAGCCACTGCGAAGATTGTTCCATCTTATGCGGACAGGCATTTCCACCGGACGGCGAGGATAAGAAATGCGGCGGTCACTGTCGTTCCCGGTGACCGCCGTTATTTATGCGACCGTGAAAACAGGGCACGGTGCATTGGAAAGAACACTGTGCAAGGTGTTGAAAGGCAGATGTGTGGACATCATGCCGTGCTTATGACGTCCCATTACCATGCACGTTGCACTTACTTCCTTGGCTACTTTAGCGATCTCGTTTTCGAGGTGACCGACGCGCACTATGCGCGCTGTTTCCAACGTTCCAGTGTCGTACTTCACGATCTTCCTATTGGCAACGGTCAAGTCAGACTCGATCTCATAGGGCTGCATCGTCTCGTCCACCACATTCAGCAGCACGAGCTTTGCCTGGTTTTCCATTCCTAGCCCGACGCCATACTTCACCGCATCCTGCGATTCGGTGGAGAAATCCACCGGCAACAGGATCGTCTTGATGTGGTCCAATTCGAGAGTAGTTTCCACCTTCGGCCCGATGGTCAATACCGGGCAGGGAACCTGTCGCAGTATCTGCTCGGCCGTCGAACCCAGCATGAGCCTGGAGAATCCGCTTCGTCCGTGCGTGGTCACAACCACCAAGTCCACGTGACGCTCGGCCGAGATATCAAGCACGGCTTGGAGGATGTCTCCTTTGCGAAACACGGTGGATTTTTGCGGGCCGGGGATAGGGATCGTGTCGGCCATCTGCCCGAGTTTCTCAAGAGTCCGCTCGCGCAGTTTTTCTTCAGATGGAGGATAGGGTTCCAACGGCATTTCTGGAAAGATCATGCCTGGAACCACGTGCAGTAGAGTGAGGTTTGCCTGGTGATGCTTGGCAACTGCCGAAGCGAACGGCAGCGCAACATCCCACAATGGAGAGAAGTCGGTTGCTACCAGGATGTTCTTGATGGTTGCAGGCGCTGTAACGTTGAGCATGGGACAACCTCCCTGGGGCTTTCGAGGCACAGGTCCCGAGTTACTTAAAATCTTAATGAATCTGGCTGCTGGATTTCAGTGACAAAACGCACTTCAGAGCTGGATTTTCACGCCGAAAATCTCTAGCGTCGAGCCTCGTTATTGGCCGCTTCCTGCGCGCCCTCGCGCTGCGAACGCGGATTGGGCAAGCTGTTCGGCAAGCCGCTCACCGGCATGGCGCCGGTTATCTGGTAGTCCTTGTAATCGATGTTCAAGTCCGCCTGCCCACCCAGGCGAATCGCACTTACGCTGTGGTTGGAAGCAGGCAGCCAGAAGTCGTTCACCTTTTTGTACACCTGAACGATGTTGGCCTTCTTCGTCCAGAACGACGGATTCTTCGCCGGTTCAGCTTCAAGCCGAACCACCGCGAAATCCACGGCGTTGACCCAGATGCGTCCGCGATAGAGGAATTTGTCTTTCTTGCGCGGCACAACTCCCAGCACGTAATTGTCGCCCCCCATTCCGGGCTCA
>JBBRZF010000044.1:0-20960 GCA_038236965.1 Terriglobales bacterium
CGTTGGGAACGATTCGCTTATACGAATAGCACTTTGTTAGAATTTAACGCAACTGGTCAACGCGCTTCCCGATGCGCATAGGCTGCTTTACGTCTCTGTTTTCGTCGTCCCAAGAAACTTTCGCTCCTTCGCGTAGACATAGCGAAACTGGAGGCCCAATGTTTCACAAGACACGCCTTTTTACTCCCGGCCCTACTCCTCTACTTCCCGCCTCGCAATTTGCGATGGCCGCCGCCGACCTGCATCATCGCACGCCGGAATTTCGTGCGTTGTATTTGAGAGTATTGGCGAATCTGAAATTCTTCATTGGAAGCCGCAATGACGTCGTGGTGCTGGCCGCTTCCGGCACGGGAGCGATGGAGGCGGCGGTGAGCAACCTGACCAATCCAGGCGAGAAGGTGCTGGTGCTTTCGGCGGGAAAATTCGGCGAGCGCTGGACGAGCCTGGCGAAGGCGTTCCACTGCGAAGCGAGAACTATTGCTGCGTCTTATGGCCAGACCTTTGATCTGGAAGAGGTGAAGGGGGCGCTTGCCGAAGCTCCGCGAGTTTTGTTTATGCAGGCTACGGAGACCTCTACCGGAGTGCGTCATGATGTTTCGGCGATTGCGCGTCTGCTGAAGGGCAGCGAAACTCTGCTGGTCGTGGACGCCATCACCGGACTTGGAACTACCGTGTTGCAAGTGGATGAGGACGGCATCGACATCATCATCGGCGGTTCGCAAAAGGCGCTGATGATTCCTCCGGGACTCGCGTATCTTGCGGTGAGCGAACGCGCGTGGCAGAGGATGGAGACATCGAAGCAGCCGCGTTACTACTTCGATTTGCGCAAGGAACGAAAGTCCGCGGCGAAGGGCGAGTCGGCCTATACGACTGCGGTGGCGTTGATAGCTGCGATGGACGCAGCTTTGCTGTACCTCGCTGCACAGGCTGAGGGCGACGTTGCACGCGGACGCGAACAGCTGGTCGCGTCTGCTGAACTCTGTGCGGCGTCCATGCGGGAGGCCATCGTGGCGATGGGACTTGAATTATTCGCGACAAGTCCGAGCGCGGCAGTGACGGCGGTGAAGGCTCCGGAAGGGATTTCCGCGACTGAAATCGTAAAGACGTTCAAGCGGGAGTTCGGCGGCGTGATCAGCGACGGGCAGGGCGAGATGAAGGGCGAGTTATTCCGCATCGCGCACATCGGCTATCTGGACTACCTGGATTGCGTCGGGATCGTCGCCGGGTTAGAACAGGTACTGCTGAAGTTGAGGCCGGGCAGCTTCGAACTTGGCGGTGGATTGCTGGCCGCGCAGAAGGTGGTATCAACGGGTTGCGTCGGGCGTACCGGTTGGAGGCGCACGATGAAAGTCGTCGTCGCGGAAAAAATCGCTGATGCTGCGATGGAGTTGCTGAACGGAATCGCCGGGCTGACGGTGGTCACTCCCGAGCAGTTCAAATTCGATGCGGACATGGCGCACTCGGACGCTGACGCTCTGATCGTGCGCTCGGCCGTGCAGGCGAATGGGGAACTGATGGCGAGAGCGCCGAAGCTGCGCGTGATCGGGCGCGCGGGAGTTGGCGTGGATAACGTTGATGTGGAGGTCGCCACGAGGCGCGGCATCCTGGTGATGAACACGCCGGGTGCTACGGCTACTTCTGTCGCAGAGCTTACCTTCGGATTGATGCTGGCCATGGCTCGGCACATTCCGCGAGCGGACTACAGCACCCGCGCAGGCAAGTGGGAGAAGAAAGACCTGCAGGGCACTGAGGTCGCGGGCAAGACGCTGGGCATTGTTGGGCTGGGACGCATAGGCATGGAAGTGGCGCGAAGGGCGATTGCGTTCTCAATGCAGGTGGTGGGATGCGACCCATATATTTCGCCGGCACGGGCGCAAGAACTCGGGATACGTCTGTGCTCGCTGGATGAGTTGTATGCCGCAGCGGATTACATCTCTCTGCATGTTGGGCTGACGCACCAGACGACGCACATGATCAACTATTCGTCGCTCGCGAAAATGAAGGACGGCGTTCGCATTGTGAATTGCGCGCGCGGTGAACTGATTCATGAAGCCGCACTGGCTTCGGCCATGTCCTCCGGCAAAGTCGCCGCAGCGGCGCTCGATGTGTTCACTGCGGAGCCGCCCACGGGATCACCATTGCTCGCGCTGCCGAACCTGGTTGCGACACCGCACCTGGGCGCTTCCACGCGCGAAGGTCAGGACGCAACGGGAGTGCAGATGGCGCGGCAAATTTGCGATTTCCTGCGAGATGGCGTCGCGCAGAATGCGGTCAACATGCCATCGCTGAGCGACCTTGAGTATCAGCAGGTGCGTCCGTATGTGGAACTCGCCACGCGCCTGGGGACGTTCATGGCGCAGATATTTCCCTCAAATCTGGCGGAGATCGAGATTGGGTACGAAGGTGAGATTTCGAATCTGCGTACGGAACTGGTGCGGAATGCGGCGGTCGCGGCTGTGCTGCAATATGGGTCAGAGGATGCGGTCAACCTGATCAACGCGCAGAATATTGCGCAATCGCGCGGTGTCGTGGTGCGCGAGATTCGGACGGCGCCGAATGCGAAGGTCAGCGTTGTTGGCCTGCGACTTAATGGGCCTGGGGCGGCACTCGCGTGCCGGGGAACGCTTGTGCACGGCGACTCCGCGCGGTTGGTGGAGTTGAAGGGCATCGAGATCGAATCGCGACTGGAAGGGAATTTTGTCGTGATAGAGAACGAGGACGCGCCCGGCGTGGTTGGCGCGATAGGCACAACGCTTGCGCGGCATGGAATCAATATCGCCCGACTTTCATTGGGAAGGGAAGCACTCGCTCGTGAAGCAGGACGCGCGCTGGCGATCGTGGAGATCGATGCAGCGCTTCCTCTTGAGGTGTTGAGCGAGGTTAGACAGTTGAAGGCCGTTCACTCGGCGACGAGCGTGAAGGTGTGAGCGTAGACGTAAGGTGAAAAAAGGACGGCACCAACTCGTAACTTTTGCTCTTTCCACTTCGGCTCGAAACGCGAACTATCCTTGCGCCTTCGCCGGAACGACGCTGTGGACTGCGGTCTTCAAGGCCGACTTCAAGTCTTCCACGTTGTGTTCGTCTGTCAGATAGCTGATCACCATCATGCGGCAGACGTTGCGTCCGTTGACGATGGTCTGGGAGATCCAGAGCTTGCCGTCGCGGGTTACGGCATCTACGAGCGCGCTATTTGCTTCGGCAGTTTCCTGTTCGGTGCCGCCGGTCTTCACGGTGAAGTTCACGATGGGCAATACTTGCGGCGCGGCCAGTTCGAACTCGGGCGAGTCCTCGATCCACTGCGCGAAATCTTTGGCCATGCGCAACTGGCGGTCGATCAACTCCTCGTAGGCCTGGCGTCCGTGGACGCGGAGGGTGAGCCAGAGCTTCAGCGAATTCATGCGGCGCGACCATTGCGCGGAAACTTTGAAGTTGTCGATGAGGTTGGGCGAGGGAGCATCGCTGGCAGAGTGCGCGAGCTTCGGCATGTAGGGCGTGGCGATGGCGAAAGCCTGCTGCAACATCTCCGGTCTGGAGGTGAGGATAACTCCGGCGGCGAAGGGCATGGAGAGCCATTTGTGCGGATCGATGGTGATGGAATCGGCGCGCTCGATTCCGCTTACGAGGTCGCGATGCTTGTCGCTGAAGATTGCCGCTGCGCCGTACGCTCCGTCTACGTGTAGCCAGAGATCGTATTTCGCGCAGAGGTCGGCCAGCGCGTGAATGTCGTCCACGGCACCGGAGCTGGTTGTGCCCGCCGTGGCTACGACGATGAAAGGCTTGTTGCCGGCAGCGAGGTCTTCGCGAATCGCGGCTTCTAGTTTTGCGGCGTCCATTTGCAGGCGCGGGGTGACGGCGACGCGACGCAGCGCTTTGCGTCCGAGTCCGAGGAGGCCCATGGATTTATCGAGCGAATGGTGCGACTCGGAGGATGCGTAGCCAATGGGGCGCGCGCCGATGATGGCAACACCTTCATCCACGGAGCGCGGGAATTTCCAGGCAAGCGCCAAGGCGAGGGCGGAGAAATTCGCTTCGTTGCCGCCGCTGGTGAAGGTGCCGTCGCAGCACCGGAGGTCCGTGCCGCAGGGCTTGTCGGGCGAGCCTCCTGTGACCTTGCACCAGCCCACGCGCTCGGCGATCCAGCGCACGGTTTCGCTCTCGACCTTCGATGCGAGTTGGGAGCGGGCGAGGGTCGCGAGTTGCGGATTTAGCGCGGCAACGAGGGCTTCGGCGAGCACGGCCATGTAGGTGGGCGTGGGATTCATGAGGCCGAAGTAGTTGGCGCTAGGGACGTGGAAACCTTTGTCCACCATCTCGGCGCAAATCTCGTCGAGGACAGCGGCGGCGTCTTCTCCGAGTTCCGGGAGGCGGTCGCGAAGTGGTCCAAAGGTGCGCTGCTCCAGCGGCAATTGCACGGAGCGGTCGGGGAGGGAAGAGTAATACTCGTCGATGCGGTCTATGAGCTTGTAGCCAAGCTCGCGACGCGTTTTGCTATCGAAGTCAAATCCCATGGGGTACTCGCTTCTGGAAACCAGTTATCAGCTGTCAGCCAAGTTCAAGATCAATTGCTGTCGACTCCCCGAAGGGTAGCCGCGTAACTACTTAGGAAGATGCCTGAAATGTAAAAAAAGCTCGGAAGAAAACGGCTTCCGAGCCTTGGAACCTATTGTCCTTGTGCCGCGCCTTGTTCGTGCTCTTCTTCGCCCAGCTTTTCGGGGCGGAGTAGCGGGAAGAGGATGACATCGCGGATGGAAGTTGCTCCGGTCATCAGCATGGTGATGCGATCGATGCCGAGCCCTTCGCCTGCCGTCGGCGGCATGCCGTAGGAGAGGGCGCGTATGTAGTCGTGATCGACTTCGCCCATCGCTTCGAGGTCTCCGGCTTGGCGTTCGCGAACCTGCTCTTCGAAGCGCGCTAGCTGGTCTCCGGGATCGTTCAATTCGCTGAAGGCGTTTCCGATTTCCATTCCGCCGATGAAGATTTCGAAGCGCTCCACCCAGTCGGGCTCATCGCGTTTCGCCTTGGAAAGCGGAGAGATGGCAACGGGGAAGTCGTAGAGGATCGTCGGTTGGAATAATTCTTTTTCCGCGAAGGCTTCGAACATCATGGCAATGGTTTTGCCTGCGGGGGCCTTGGCGTCGAAGGGCATATCGATCTTTGCACGTTGCAGTTGCCGCGCCATTTCTACGACTTTCACGGCGTCACTGAAGTCTTCCATCGTCGGTGCGGGCGCGGCTACTTCGGGCCAATACTTGATGATGGCTTCGCGCATGGAGAGACGCGTCCACTTGCTCCAGTCGATCTCCTTTTCCTGGAAGGTGGAGATGTGCGAGCCGTTCACGTCCATCGCAACCTGTTTCAGGAGTTCTTCGGTGAGGTCCATCAGGTCGTGATAATCGCTGTAGGCCTGGTAGAACTCCAGCATGGTGAACTCAGGATTGTGGCGGGTGGAAACGCCTTCGTTACGGAAGTTGCGGTTGATCTCGTAAACTCGATCGAGGCCGCCAACGACCAGGCGCTTGAGGTAAAGCTCGGGCGCGATGCGCAGGAAGAGGTCGATGTCGAGCGTGTTGTGATGCGTCACGAAAGGACGCGCCGCAGCGCCACCGGCGATGGGCTGCATCATCGGCGTTTCAACTTCCACGTATCCGCGCGCGTCGAAGTAGTCGCGAATCGATTTCACGATGCGTGCGCGCTTTACAAAAACTTCGCGCACTTCGGGATTCATCGTCATATCGACATAGCGCTGGCGATAACGCATCTCGACGTCGGTGAGGCCGTGCCATTTTTCCGGCAGAGGGAGAAGGTCCTTTGAGAGGAAGGTCATCTCTTCGACGTGGATGCTGAGTTCGTTGGTGCGTGTGCGGAAGAGGTATCCCTTGACGCCGATGTGGTCGCCAATGTCGAAGAGCTTGAAAAGGTCCCAACCCTTGTCGCCGACGGCGTCCTTTTTGACGTAGATCTGGAGGCGCTTGCCGCCCTGCTGCAGGTGGGCGAACGCGGCTTTGCCCATGAGGCGCAGGGCCATGATGCGTCCGGCGACGGAGACTTCGACGCGGTTGGCGTCGAGTTGCTCGGCGGGGGCGTCGGTGTATTGGGCGACGACGTCGGGCACCTGATGCGTCCAGCGATATCTGTGGGTGTAGGCTTCCTGGCCGAGTGCAACCAGTTGCGCGATTTTTTCCTTACGTAAGTCGTAGATCTTGTCGTCGAGTGCCACTGGCAGGATGCTCCGAAGCGCTGGTATGTGAACCAACATTATACGGGAGCAGTGATGGAAGCAGTTGCCAGTTGCCGGTGGCCAGTAAAGGCAAATGCAAGGGCAAGAGCAGGAAACGCCTTCCCTGCAGGCGGAGCGAGGATGGCGCTTCGCCTGTGGGGGGCGCGGTGCGGCTGTGGGGATGCGTTTGTTTTACGCCATGGCGGACAGGGTCCGGGTTGCGCTGGCTGCTGCAGCGGCGACGGCGGCCAAAGCTGCGGTGGTGGCGTCTTCCGTCACACCGAGCAAGGTCTTGACCGTGTCGGTGGGAATTCCCATGTTGGCAGCGATCTGTGAGACCGATTCGCCCTGCTCCGCCATCGATTTTGCCTGAGCAGCTTGCGAGACTTGCACGGTATCGTTCTGCGATTGCGAGACTGCGCGTTTGCGAACCGTGTCTTCGGCTTTGGCCGAGGGATCGAGTCGGGCATCGCTTACAGCGGGGGTGGTGCTTACTTCGGCAGGATTAATGGAATAGCTCATTGCATCCTCCTGTACTGCTCGTCATCCTGAACATCGGCAGAGAAGGGAAGGACTTTAGATTTTTTTCGAATTTCCGGCCCGGCGCGAGACGAATCTCACAAAAGCCGACCCTATGTGACCTCCGTCACTGAACCTATGTCCATCTAGAAGCTAAGGTTGAACCCGTCGAGCGACGGGAGTAAACTCCCTCGTTACCCAAACACTGAGTCTTCTATGCCGCAAAATTACGTTCCACTCTTCATTTTTCTTATAGTGGCGTTCCTGATCGCTGCCGGCACCATTGTTGTGGCCAGCATCATCCGCCCCTCGAATCCGAGCAAAAGCAAGAACAGCCCGTACGAGTGCGGCATCGATCCGGTGGATGACGCGCGCAAACGGTACACAGTGCGCTTTTATATCGTCGCCATCCTGTTCGTTGTGTTCGACGTGGAAACCATCTTCCTGTTCCCGTGGGCAGTGCAGTTCAAGTACCTGGGCATGTTCGGATTTGCCGAAATGCTGGTCTTTCTCGGCATCCTGATCGTGGGATACATCTGGATCTGGAAAAAGGGCGCTCTCGAGTGGGTGTAGCAGTCAGGGACGGAGCGGGAATACGAGGACGATGGGGCGCAGGACGAGAAGTTTCCGTCTTGAGCCACACGCATCGTCGTTTCTGCCGGCATGTTGAGATCAATAGCCGACAACCAACCCCGAATTAGCCAATGCGGCTGATCGGGGCTTCGTATTTTCAGGCCTCGTTGTATGCGTTCGCGGAATGCAAGTTATTCATTCAGCGGAAACTGACGAGGCGATTTGTGAGCGGAATCACTTTTTGATGTGACCGGTGTCCGTCAGGCAAACCTGGTGTGGATGCTATAAGAAGCAGTTACACACACCTACAACCTAGCGGACCGGTAGAGACAGGCGCATATGCCCGAAGATCCTAAAGCGAACGACCAGTCTACTCCTGTTGCAAGCGGCGAAACGGCTGCTTCCGGGAGTCCTGCGACGTCGGCGACACCAGAGAAACCAGTAGCGGCGAAACCGGCTGCGACGCCTGCCGACCCAGCAAAACCGGCGGCAGCGGCACCAAAGCCCGCTGTACCTGCCGCGGCAGCGGCGCCGAAGCCCGCTGTCCCGCCCAAAGCGCCTGTGCCCACGCCACAACCTTGGGACAGTCCGATGGTTGCGCGTCTGAAAGGCCTTTATGGCTCGGGCATTCGCGAAGCGTTGACCTACCAGGGACAAAACTACATCAGCGTTGATTCCTCACTCGTGCATGACGTGTTGACCATGCTGCGCGACGACGAGGATTTTGATTACTGCGTGGATGTGACCGCAGTTCACTATCCGAAAAAAGAGGAACAGTTCGAAGTCATCTGGATCCTTTATTCCTTCAAGAACAATGTTCGTATGCGCGTGAAGTCGTCGATCAAGGACGGCGCGGAGATTCCGACGAGCGTGGACTTGTGGCAGACGGCGAACTGGCTGGAGCGCGAAGTGTTCGACATGTTCGGCATACGCTTCACGGGACATCCGGACATGCGCCGCATCCTGCTGCCGGAAGGTTGGAACGGTTATCCGCTGCGCAAGGAATACGGCATTCTCCAGCAGGACAAAGAGTGGGTGCAGATCAACCTGGGAATCGAGAGCGGTCAATGAGCGACGCAAAAATTTACTCTCAACTAGAGGCCATCTCCAGCCACGAAAAGCCGTTTCTGGATTCGAACGAAATGGTCCTGAACATGGGCCCGCAGCATCCGTCAACGCACGGCGTGTTGCGCGTGGTGCTGAAACTCGACGGCGAAAAAGTAATGGGCCTCGAGTGCGTGATCGGCTACCTGCATCGCGGCGTTGAAAAGATCGCGGAAAATCGCACCTACGTGCAATTCAATCCCTACGTCGATCGCATGGATTATGTGGCCGCCGTCAGCAACGGACTGGCGTATTGCGAGACGGTTGAAAAACTGCTGAACGTGGTAGCGCCCGAGCGCGCGCAGTATATCCGCGTGATCCTTACGGAACTGAATCGTCTGGCGAGCCACCAGGTTTGGCTGGGCACGCACGCGTTGGACATAGGCGCCATCACGCCGCTGTTCTACACCTTCCGCGATCGCGAAGAAGTTCTGAAGATTTTTGAAAAATATTGCGGCGCGCGACTGACGACGCACGCATTCCGCATTGGCGGTTGCCAATATGAAACGTACGAAGGCTTCGAAAAAGAAGTGATGAAGCTGTGCGATTTCGTGATGCCGAAGATTGATGAATACGAAGAGCTGCTCACCACGAACCGCATCTGGCTGGAACGTACGAAGGGTGTCGGCGTGATCTCGGCAGAGCAGTGCATCGCCCTGGGAGCGACGGGTCCGGTGATTCGCGGAAGCGGCGTTCGCTGGGATTTGCGTAAAGCGCAGCCCTATAGCGGCTACGAAAAATTTGAGTTCGACGTTCCCATCGGCACCGCAGGCGACACGTACGACCGTTACCTGGTGCGCGTGGAAGAGATGCGGCAATCGGTGCGCATCATTCGCCAAGCGGTTGCGGGATTGCCGGAAGGCCCCATCATGGCGAAGGTGCCCAAGGTGCTGAAGCCACCGGTTGGCGAGGTTTACCACTCCATCGAGGCGCCGAAAGGCGAACTCGGATTCTTCATCGTGAGCGACGGTTCCACGCAGCCTTATCGTGTGCGCGTGCGGCCGCCATCATTTGTCAATCTCCAGGCGCTGGATAGCATGTGCCGCGGACAACTCGTCGCCGACGTCGTTGCCGTCATCGGTACGTTGGACATCGTGCTGGGAGAGGTGGACCGCTAATGAGCGACTTCCTCAATTATATGAAGTTGAATGTCACGCCGGGCGAAGCAGGGAACTACTACTGGGCTACCATTTATATCCTGCTTATTTTCGCGCTCGTCTCTGTCTGCGTAATGCTGATGACCTACGCGGAACGCAAGATTCTTGCGCACATGCAGATCCGCCTCGGCCCCATGCGTACAGGCCCGCACGGACTCCTGCAACCCATCGCCGACGCTCTGAAGCTGATGTTGAAAGAAGACATCATCCCCGAAGGCGCGGACAAACTGCTGTTCTGGTTCGCCCCGGTCTCGGTAATGATGATCGCTTTCACCGTTTACCTGGTGATCCCGTTCGGACGCACACATGCCGTGACGGACATGAACATCGGCATCCTCTTTATGCTGGGCGTCAGTTCCTTGGGCGTGCTGGGCATCATCATCGCGGGTTGGTCGTCGAACTCGCATTATCCGATGATGGGCGCACTCCGTTCGAGCGCGCAGATGGTTTCCTACGAAATCGCCATGGGATTGGCCATCGTTTGCGCCGTCCTCATGACGAGCCTGAAGACGGGCACCGGCACGTTGAGCATGATCGGCATCGTGCAAGCGCAAGAGGCACAACATACCTGGTTCGTGTTCAGCGGTTGGGGACTCGGATTTATGGCCTTCGTGATCTTTGCGATTGCGATGGTCGCGGAAACGAATCGCGCGCCGTTCGATCTGCCGGAAGCGGAATCGGAACTGGTTGCGGGATTCCATACGGAATACTCGGGCTTCCGCTGGTCGCTGTTCTTCCTGGGTGAATACACGGCGATGATTGCCGTATCGTCTATCGCGGTAACGCTGTGGCTGGGGGGATGGCTGCGTCCCTTCTCGAACGCATTGAGCGGACATACTTGGGACGTCGCATTCAATCTGATGCCCGGACTCACCTTTGTCGGACTCGCGCTGTGGTGCATTATCGGCGGCGCGCGTATGCCGAAGATCCGCCAACTGAAGATCCAGTCCATCGGCTTGATGCTGTTTGGCGCGATGCTCGGCTTCATCGGTCTGGTGATGTTGCTCCCCGGCGTGCGTGAGCGCGTGCAGGACATCTACTGGTTCGCGATGAAGGTCGGCATCTTTATGTATCTGTACATCTGGTATCGCGCGACGTTCCCGCGCTACCGCTTCGACCAACTGATGCACGTGGGTTGGAAAGTGCTATTGCCGACAGCGCTCGGCGTATTGATGGGAACGGCCCTTTGGGGGGTGTTGCGGTGAGTGTCGTCACGTTACTTCGCAAGATTTTCATGGTCGACCTGATCAAGGGCCTGAGCATTACGTTTCGCTACCAGGCGCCGAGTGAGCTGGTGACCGAGCAGTATCCGATGGAGCGTCCGTGGATTGCGGACCGCTTCCGCGGAGTGCCGCGCATGAGCGTAAATCCTGAGACGGGCGAACCTTTGTGTATCGCCTGTGAACTGTGCGCGCTGGCGTGTCCGGAAAAGCTGATCGCCATCAAGAGCGAGCGCAATCCGGTCACGAAGAAGAAAGAGCTTCTTACTTTCACGTACGACACCAGCCGTTGCATGTTCTGCGGCCTGTGTGAAGAAGCGTGTCCGAGCGACGCGCTGGAACTGACGCAAGATTATGAAATGGCCTACTTCGATCGCACGGGAATGATCCTGGATCGTCCCAAACTGGAGCAGGGCCAGGAACCGACGGTGTACGCGCGATGAATCCCGTAGCCACTCCGTTCTTCTTCTACTTCCTGTCATTCCTCGCCCTGTTGGGCGCGGTGTTGACCATAACGCGCAAGAACCCGATCCACTCGGCCTTGTCGCTGATCCTGACGCTGCTGGCATTAGCCGGGCTGTACCTGATGCTGTACGCGCCCTTCGTGGCTGGCGTGCAGATCATCCTGTACGCGGGCGGCATCATGGTGCTGTTCCTGTTCGTGATCATGCTGGTGAATATTGAAAAAGCCGAACTGGAAGAGCGCTTCAACAATCAATGGCTGGTGGGAACGTTGCTCTCCGTCGGACTGGGCGGATTGCTGCTGTTCATCTACAAGCGTGGCATGGGCATCTTCCCGGCAACATTCCAGTCGCTGCCGGAGATAGACAACACGCAGCAGATCGGCCTTTACCTTTATCGCAATTACATGATGCCGTTTGAAATCGCGTCGCTGCTGCTGCTGGTCGCCATCGTTGGCGCCGTAGTGATGGCGAAACGGAGGATTTGACCATGTTTGAGATCACTACACTTCACTACCTGGTCGTGGCCGCCGCGCTGTTCATCATCGGCACCATCGGCGTACTTACGCGCCGCAATGTGGTCATCATCCTCATGTCCATCGAGTTGATTTTGAACGCGGTGAATTTGAACCTGGTGGCTTTCTCGCGCTTGCACGGATACCACGGACAGGTGTTTGCGATCTTCATCGTCGCCGACGCCGCCGCGGAAGCCGCAGTTGGACTCGGAATCCTGATCGCCTTCTTCCGTAACAAGGAGACGGTCAACATGGACGAAGTGGAATTGCTGAAGTGGTAATCGCGCTTCGCTCCCTTAGTTCGTCGGTACGAAACGGTTTTGCTGATCGCTTTACGTTGATGGCTGAAAGCTAAAGTTATGTTCTTCTTGGAACACATTTGGATCATTCCTCTGTTGCCGGCGTTCGGCGCGGCCATGATGTTTTTCTTTGGCCGGCGCTTGAGCAAGACGGCGGTGAACGCGATATGCGTGGGCATGGTGGTGCTGGCATTCCTATTTGCCTGTGGCGCCGTGTGGCAGTTCACGCACTCGGGCCTGCCGCATTACGAGAAGGTGATGTACACCTGGCTCGGCGACGGCACCGGACACCTCACGTTCCGAACGCATGGTGGCGGTCACGCGGCGTTCAACGCGGATGCGGGCTTCCTGCTGGATCCGCTGTCGAGCATCTGGCTGCTCTTCGTCACCGGCATCGGCATGCTTATCCATATCTATTCGACTGGATACATGGCGCATGAGGGCGGCTACTACCGCTTCTTCGGATATCTGAACCTGTTCATGTTCTCCATGCTTACGCTGATATTGGGGAACAACTATATGCTAATGTTCGTTGGATGGGAAGGCGTGGGCCTGTGTTCGTACCTGCTCATCGGCTTCTACTTCCACAAACATTCGGCTTCGACGGCGGCCAACAAGGCGTTCATCGTGAACCGAGTTGGCGACGCGGGCGTACTGCTTGGCGCGCTGACCATCATGTGGTACCTGGGCACGGTGAGGTTCACGGAAATCAATGCGCTGGTGCGCACGGGAAACTTCCACACAGGGGACGCGATCATTACGGCGGCAACGCTGCTGCTCTTCGTGGGCGCTTGCGGCAAGTCGGCCCAGCTACCTCTTTATGTCTGGCTGCCGGACGCGATGGAAGGCCCTACCCCGGTTTCCGCACTGATCCACGCGGCGACCATGGTTACGGCCGGCGTCTACATGGTTGCGCGTTCGAACGGGCTTTACCAGTTGGCGCCTAAGACGATGATGATCGTTGCCGTCGTCGGCGCGCTGACCGCCATCTTCGCCGCCTCCATCGGACTGGTGCAGAACGACATCAAGCGAGTGCTGGCGTACTCTACCGTTTCGCAGCTTGGATACATGTTCCTCGCGCTCGGCATTGGAGCTTTCACGGCCGGCGTCTTCCACGTCTTCACACACGCGTTCTTCAAGGCCCTCTTGTTCCTTGGCTCCGGCTCGGTGATTCACGCGATGAGCGGCGAGCAGGATATGCGCTTCATGGGCAACCTGCGCAAGAAGATTCCCGTAACGTTTACGACCATGTTCATCGGCACTTTGGCGATTGCCGGAATTCCTGGACTTGCGGGCTTTTTCTCGAAGGATGAGATTCTCTGGCAGACCTGGTCGCGCAACAACGGCCAGTTCCGCGTCCTCTACGGACTGGCGTTCCTGACGGCGTTGATGACGGCGTTCTATATGTTCCGCCTCATCTATCTCACGTTCTTCGGTGAGTCGCGCATGAGCCACGACGTTGAGCATCATGTTCACGAATCGCCGAAGTCGATGACGATTCCGCTGATGGCGCTCGCGCTGGGCGCGATCCTCGTCGGATATCTTGGAGTTCCCGCATCGCTCGGCGGCAGCAACCGGTTCGAGAAATTCCTTGAGCCAGTGTTCGCCTCCGAAGCTGAGGGCGCGACCACGACTCATGCCGCGCTGGGCGCGTCTGAAACAGGGAAGTTGGTTGCAGGCGAGAACCCAGCCAAGATGACCGAAGGCGAGCAAGCCGGAATTGCAGCCGAGCACGTGAACCAGGCGGTGAAGGAAGGCGAAGCGACTCCGCTGCACGCGACCGAAGGTCACGCGAAGCACGAGTTCGAACCGCTGGAATACATCCTGATGGCGGCTTCGGTCGGCGCGGCGCTTCTGGGATTGTTCTTCGCGCGGCGCTATTACGGCAAGGCGAAGAAGGATTATCCCGAGCCTATCGAACAGGCTGCGGCCCCGGTTTACCGCACACTCTTTAATAAGTATTACGTGGACGAGTTATACGACTACCTGTTCACCGGACGCAAGAAACTGGGCAATGTACGTCTTGGCGCGATCGGCCTTGGCGATGCCTTGTGGACTGTGGACGCGAAGATCGTGGACGGCGGCGTGAATGGCGCTGGATGGATGACGAAATTCGTTGGACGCGTTTCCAGTTGGTGGGACAAGTACATCATCGATGGATTGATGGTGGAAGGTCCGGCCATCTTCCTGCGCGCGATGTCGGAGCCGGTGAAACGTCTGCAGGCCGGATTCGTGCAGTGGTACGCGCTGGTGATGATCGTAGGGCTCGTTGGATTTGTTTGGTATTTCGCAATCAGATAATGCGCCCGGCGGGGAATTGCGCCGGATTGGAATTGAATGCCTGAAAACTCAGGTTCGCTTCACGGACGGAATTAACAATGTATAACCACATCCTCTCCATCGTGCTGTTCACGCCCCTCGTGGGGGCCCTCATTCTCCTGCTCATACCGAAGGAGAATAAGAACGCGATCCGCTGGCTGGCAAACATCTTTGCCATGGCCGGATTCGCCGTATCGCTTCCGCTTATCCCCTGGTTCTGGGCGCACAAGTCCGAGCCGGGCTTTAAGTTTGTCGAAGGCGCCGCGAACAACTGGATTCCGTCCATCGGCGCCGGCTATCACATGGGCATCGACGGCATCTCGTTCCTGCTGATCATGCTGACCACGCTGCTGGGAGCGATCTCAATCCTCTCCTCGTGGGAAGCGATCCAGGAACGCGTGAAGGAATACTACATCTGGTTCCTGGTGCTGCAGACGGGCATGCTCGGCGTCTTCATGGCGATGGATTTCTTCCTGTTCTTCGTATTCTGGGAAGCCATGCTGGTCCCGATGTACCTGCTGATCGGCATCTGGGGAGGCCAGCGCAGACTGTACGCGGCCATCAAGTTCTTCCTCTACACGCTGGCCGGTTCAGTGCTGATGCTGCTTGGCATCATCTATCTGTACTTTGACCACTTCAAGAGGACGGGCGTCTATACGTTTGACTTGCAGGCGTTGTACCAGACGGCTCCGCAGATTGCGGGTACGGCGGGCATCGTCCTGTTCTTCGCGTTCTTCGTCGGCTTCGCCATCAAGGTGCCGATGTTCCCGTTCCATACCTGGCTGCCGGATGCGCACGTTGAAGCGCCGACGGCTGGCTCCGTGATCCTGGCGGGCGTGCTCTTGAAGATGGGAACATACGGACTGGTGCGCTTCTCGCTGCCGTTTTTCCCCTCCATCGTGCAGCACCACACGGTTCGCGGATGGATGATCGCGCTGTCGATCATCGGCATCATCTACGGCGGACTGGTTTCGCTGGTGCAAAAGGACATGAAGAAGCTGGTGGCGTATTCGTCCGTCAGCCACTTGGGCTTCTGTACCCTCGGATTGTTTGCGTTGAATGGCCCCGGAATCAGCGGCTCGATTCTGCAACAGATCAATCACGGCATCTCCACCGGCGCACTCTTCTTGATCGTCGGCATCCTTTACGAACGCCGCCACACGCGTGAGATTTCCGAGTACGGTGGCATTTCCACGGTGATGCCGGTGTACGCGACCATCACACTCATCATGTTCATGTCGTCGATGGGCCTGCCACTGCTGAACGGCTTTGTCGGAGAATTCACCATCCTGCAGGGAACCTTCATGGCGAAGGCCTCGTGGGCAGCTTGGGCGGTTCCGGGCGTTGTGCTTGCCGCGGCTTATCTGCTGTGGCTGTATCAGCGCGTATTCTTCGGAAAAGTTACGAATCCGAAGAATGAATTGCTCAAGGACCTGACGCCTCGCGAGCTGGCTACCTTTGTTCCGCTGGTGTTGATCGCGCTCTGGATCGGTCTCTATCCGAAACCGTTCTTCGAGATCCTCGATCAGCCGGTGAATCAACTGGTGCAGACGATCGATAACGCGAATCCAGATCGCATACAGAATGCCAAGGCTCCGGTGGTTATTCCGGAAGCTACGCCTGTAACTACGCCTGCGGTGCCTGCCGAAGTGAACCAGACGCCCGCTCGCGCGGTGACCACGCCAGCAACGACCACGCATGCGCCAGTCGCGGCAGCCACGGTAGTACGGTAACTTTTTGCAGCCTGGCGCCGAGAGCGCCGGGTGGGTTGAAGGAAAACGATGCTTTCCACATCATTCTTTAACAGCGCCGATTACTCGCTCGCGCTACCGATGATCATGCTGACGGTGTTTGCACTCGGCATCCTGCTCATCGACCTCATGCTTCCGGACGATTGGAAGCGTGTGAACGCGCTTACGGCCCTGATGGGCATTGGTTTTTCGGCGGCGACGGTCATCCAACTCCATGTGAAGTTTCCGGCGAACATGCAGCGCTTAACGGGTTTCGCAGGAACCATGGTGGTGGACCGGATGGCCCTGTACTTCTTCTATCTGTTCCTTATCGGCGCGGCTGTGGCCGTGCTGATCTCCATCAAATACCTTGAGGTGGAGCGGGAAAATCACGGCGAGTTCTATGCGCTGATCCTGTTCTCCGTTGTCGGCATGATGTGCATGGCCTCTGGCTATGACCTCATCCTGTTGTTCATCGGACTGGAACTGATGGCGATCTCGACCTACGTTCTGGTCGGCTTCCTGCGCAGGGACATGCGCTCCAACGAAGCCGCGCTGAAGTACATGCTGCTGGGCGCGTTCTCGTCAGGCATCTTCGCATATGGCCTTTCGCTGATTTACGGCGTGACGGGTTCGACGAATCTTGGCGAGATAGGACTGGCGCTGGAACAGCGCATTGCCGTTAGCCCGAAGGATCCCATCGTGATCGTCGCGCTGCTGACGACGACGGTTGGATTGCTCTTCAAACTTGCGGCAGTCCCGTTCCACCAGTGGGCTCCGGACGCCTATGAAGGCGCGCCGACCAACGTGACCGGATTCATGTCGGTCGCGGTGAAATCCGCTGGATGGGCCTTACTGCTTCGCATCTTCCTTTTCGGATTGTATCCGCTGCGCCCGGTTTACGTTCCGCTGCTCATCTTCGTTTCGCTGCTCACCATGACCGCCGGAAACCTGGCGGCCATCACGCAAACGAACCTGAAGAGACTACTTGCGTACTCGTCTATTGCGCACGTGGGCTACATGATTCTCGGCCTCGTCGCCAGCGATGGCCGCGCGAACGCGACGGGCATCAAGGGAATCCTGATCTACCTGCTGGTTTATACCTTCATGAACCTCGGAGCATTCGCGGTCATCACGTCGCTGCGGCGCCGCAACATCATTGGCGACTCCATCGACGACATCGCGGGCTTGTTCAAGAAAGCTCCGACGGAAGCCGTCCTCATGCTGGTGTTCCTGTTGTCGCTTGCGGGAATTCCGCCGCTGGCCGGATTCTGGGGCAAGTACTTCATCTTCCTCAGCTTGCTGGAGACTGGACACTACACGCTGGCCGCAATCGGTGTTCTGTACTCGGTGGTAGGCGCTTACTACTACCTGCGCATCGCCAACGCGATGTTCATGCGTGAAGCGGTGGACGACGAGCCTGTTAAATCGGGACTAGGGATGTCGCTGGCGCTGGCGATCACGGGAGTCGCAACGGTCGTCATCGGCGTTTTCCCGAACGTGTTCATCGAAGCCGTGAACTGGTCGATGAAGGTTGTGCCGGTGGCTGTGCCCGTCTCGCAACTGCTTAAGTAATCACACGCTAGTCGAAACTGAAGGCGCCGAGAGATTCGGCGCCTTTTCTTTGCACGCAAAGCGTGGCTGTTTCGGATGCGCCGTGCTAGCCTAAATTCATGCCCGACCTTCCAGACGAGAAGCCGAAAGAGAAGAACCTGCTGGTGCAGGCTGCGCGATATTCCGAGATGGGATTCATCATTCCGGCTGGCGCCTTTGCCGGGCTGCTGCTCGGCAAACTGCTGGACCACTGGATGGGCACACATTGGATATTCATCGCCGGCGTGGTGCTGGGCATCATCGCCGGATTCACGCAGATGATCCGCATGGCGCTGGCCGCCTCCAAAGACCAGTCGTGAGAGCCGAGCGATGAACGAGTTTGAGCCTGCACAAAACGGCGAATCCTCCCAGCCCGACGAGTCGCCGCTGCCGGAAGTTCCCGCCGCTCCTCCAACTGCCGAGGAACTGAAAGCACTCCATTTCTATGAAGGCTCAGAGGCGCGGTTATCGCGCTGGCTGGTCGCGCTGGGCGCGGTGGTCGCGGTGGGAGTGGTGGGAGTGGCAGTCGTCTCGCTGCGAGCCGCTGCGGGATTCCTCGTGGGAGCGATCCTTTCGTTCGTGAACTTCCGCTGGCTGCACCGGAGCACTCGGAGAGCAACGGAAGCGATGGCGGAAAACGCGCTTTCGTCCGGAAAGGCCAGCGTTGCTGGAGCCGGAATGGGCTTTGGAGCCGTGCTGCGTCTGGCGTTGGTGATGGGAGCTGGATATGCTATATTCAAAGGTTCCTTGGAGAGCTTTTACGGTTACGTAGGTGGCTTAAGTATCAGCATGTTAGCCATTTTCGCCGAGGCCTTCTACGAAGTTTGGGTCGCGGTTCGCCGCGGCTACTAGCCGACCTTTCAATCACTGGGATTTCAGCATAAATATGCACGCATCTTTGCCCATTACCGTCTTGATGAACCGGTTGCTTGCCGGACCCGCTACCGCCCTGATGCATCTCTTTGGGCGGACACCTCACAATCGTGCCGCGCCTATACCGGATTTCGTTGCCATGCAGTTATTGGTATTCGCTCTGCTATTGGTGTTTTTCCTGGTTGTGCGCGCGAGCCTCTCCGTGGACAAACCGGGAGTGCTTCAGCATGCGATGGAAGGCATTCACGGATTCATCTCCGGACTGAGCGGCGAGATCATCGGACGCGGTCATGAACGTTTTGATTCGTTCCTCATCACGCTGGGCATGTTCATTCTGGTGGCGAATTTGATCGGCTTGATCCCAGGCTTTGAATCGCCTACGGGCATTCCGTCTGTGCCGCTCGGATGCGCACTGGTGACCTGGTTCTACTATCACTTCCAGGGAATCCGCCAGAATGGCTTTGCGTACTTCAAGCACTTTATGGGCCCGGTGTTGTTGCTGGCGCCGCTCATGGTGCCCATTGAATTGATCAGCCACTTGGCGCGTGTGATGTCGCTGACGGTTCGTTTATTTGCCAACATCTTTGCCGGAGACATGCTGACGCTGGCGTTCTTCTCGCTGATCCCGATCGGCGTTCCCGTCGTATTTCTGCTTCTGCATTTTGGCGTTTCCTTGATACAGACTTACATCTTCGTGTTGCTGGCGACGGTATATTTGTCGGAAGCTGCAGCGCATCACGACGAAGAAGCGGAACACGCGCACTGAGTTCGCGCACGAGGTTCGATAAAAAAGTTCGTTGTACCACCGCATAGCGTGAGGGCGTCTGCAAGGGATGACGTCAACCACCCACTGGCGGTATCTCATAGCAGGAGCTACACCATGAAGAAGCTGTTCGTATTGTTTGCGATCATCGCGTTTATCGCGCTGCCCGCCGCCGCCCAGACCTCCGCAGCACCCAACAACTGGTCCTTTTCCGCTATCGGCCTCGGCATCGCCGTTGCCGCTGCCGCTTATGGCCAGTCCAAAGTCGCCTCTTCAGTTGCGGAAGGCATTGCCCGCAATCCTGCCGCCCGCCCTGGAATCCAGCTCGCGCTGTTCCTCGGCCTGGCGTTTATCGAATCGCTGGTTCTGTTCATCTGGCTTGGCCTGCTCTTCCTGGCGAAGTAGTAGCCTGTACAAAAGTTCAGCGGCCTCCGCCTCGGCGGGGGCTTTCTTTTTTGCGAGACACACGAGACTCCTAACTGGCATCCTATCGGGCATGGCCGAAAAGGTCCTCGAGTTCAATGCAATCAGCAAGGAATACCGCAGTTTTCGCGGAGAGCCCGTGCGCGCTCTCGACGAGTTCTCTCTGACGGTAGAACCGGGAGAGATCTTCGGCTTCCTCGGGCCAAACGGAGCAGGGAAGACGACGGCGATTCATCTTGCCTTGGGATTCATGAGGGCCTCGATCGGGTCGGGCATGATGCTGGGGTGTCCGTTTGGCGACGCCGCGACTCGCGCCCGCGTCGGATTTCTCGCGGAAAATGTCGCGCTGTACCACCGCAATGCCAAGAGCTTGTTGCATCTGTACGGCGGACTGAATGGATTGAGCGGCACGCTGTTGGCACGTCGAACGCGCGAGATGCTGGAGCTGGTTGACCTCTCGGAAGTCGCTGGGCGAAACGTAAAAAAATATTCTCGCGGCATGTTGCAAAAGGTGGGACTGGCGCAGGCACTCATCAACGATCCCGAACTGCTTATCCTTGACGAGCCGACTTCCGCGCTCGACCCGATTGCGCGGGCGATGGTGCGAGAGATGTTGCTGACGGCGCGCGCGGCGGGGAAGACGATATTCCTGAGCTCGCATCTGCTGTCGGAAGTGGAAGTCGTGTGCGATCGAGTTGCGATCATCGTTCGCGGAAAACTTGTGCGGCTGGGAACCGTCGGCAGTCTGTTGGAGACGACCGCCCTGTGCGAGATTCGGTGCCGCGGAGTTGCGGCGTTGGCGTTCGCACATGTGCAACAAGCGGATGGGACGCTGCTGGCGACGGTGCCGGCGGCGGAGCAGCGCAGGTGCATCGAGAGCGTGTGGAGCGCGGGCGGAGAAGTTGTCAGCGTGACTCCGTCGCGAAGAACGCTCGAGGAACTGTTTCTTGAATTAGCGCGCTCCAGCGGAGCAGAGAACGGCGCGGAGACGAGCGCATGAGGCGTGTCGCGCTGGTGGCCGGTAACTACCTCTTCGATCAGCGTTGGGCGATTCTATCGTTGTCGCTCTACGCGCCGGGAATGGCGCTGCTGTTGAATGGCGTGACCCGCGCAGATGAAGAGACGCTGACGTTTTTTCTGCGACAGCAGGCTTCCTTCGTCGTTATCTTCGCCATGCTGTTTTCCGGCGCGGCA
>JBBRZF010000045.1:0-20866 GCA_038236965.1 Terriglobales bacterium
AACTTGCGCAAGGCGACGCCCGAGCGCAGCAAACCTTCTGCCAAGGTGCGGCCGCTTCCGGTTTGAATCGCGGGATCCATTTCAAGTACTTTCGCAGCGAGGTCGAGCGCACGGGAGCGCAAGTCGGCCGAAGCATCGGCGCCATTGCGAAGTACACGCAGAACTTCCCACGCTTCCAGCGCAGGACCGATGCCACGCCCGACAGGCTGGCGGCCATCGCTGACCTGCACTATGGCCGTGAGGCCGATGGCTGCGGCGACGTCCTGCAGGCGCTGGCCGAGCAGCACAGCGGCCGCCGCGCTGCGTACTTTCGCGGTGGGTCCGACCGGTATGTCGAGTACGACGTGCGTGGCGCCGGCGGCCTTCTTCTTCGACAGCACACTGGCCGTAAGTTGCGCGTCATTGTCCAGATCGAGAGAGCGTTCAATGCGTATCAGGACATCGTCGGCCGGACTCAGTCGTGCGGCACCTCCGCAAACGAGGCAGCCACCTTCGAGCTCGACCACACGCCGCATCGACGGGAGATCGAGATCGACCTGCGTCATCGTCGCCATGGCGTCGGCGGTGCCGGCTGGCGAGGTGATCGCCCGTGAGGATGTTTTCGGAATCAGGTAACCCGCTGCTGCAACGATCGCGACGACGATCGGCGTGGTCCGGTTTCCTGGAAGGCCGCCCACACTATGCTTGTCGAATACGCGTTCGCTCGCCCAGTGGAGCTGCTCGCCGACGTTGACCATCGCCTGGGTAAGCGCGATGACTTCTGCGAGTTCGAAGTGAGCGCTGGTGCATGCCGTTACGAAGGCTGCCAGTTCGATATCAGAAAGACGTCCCTCGATGGCATCTCGCAGAAGGCGCTCGTACTGTGCGCGATCGAGCATGTGTCCGTATATCTTTGCGCGAAGGTCACTTGCCGATTCCGCCTGCGCGGGATGATGGAGCGTGACCCAGTCGCCGCGCAGCACCATCTCGCGCGCCGCTTCGGCGTGAACGGAGTCAGCGTCGTCGAGCAGTGCGGGGCGCGAAAGGCTCGGAAGGTACAGCACCGCCCAGAGCCCCAGGATAAGCAGAATATACTTCCTGTGTCGCGATACGCCCTCGACTGCTGGCGATTTCGTGGTACAAAGCTGTTCCTGAGCAGTAATAGATAAGTCCATTCGTATGACCGGAATCCCTCATTATACGTGAACAGCGGGCCGCTTCTGACACGAAAGTACCTGAGAGGTAAGGGGATAGCGCGAAGAACTGGTAAAGATTTCTGAAGCGAAGCGGTCATAAAAATGGGCGAGTCGAAACTCGCCCAACTTGATTAAAGTCTGCGTTGAGGTTCCGGGTCGGGCTCCCGAACCGGAGCATTGGGCTCCGTTGTCGGCGGATCGGGAGGTTCTTCGACAGGCGCTTGCGGCGCACGGTCTGGAGGAAGAGGGATATCGGGCTTGTCGTTCTGGTCGCTCATCAAGCCGCACCTTCGCCCGTCAACTTCTGCTCCGGATATTGATGTAGCTCGTGGCCGGCATCGCGTCCGAACTTGGTCAGGAACGATCGCGAGAGTGTTGACTCGCTGTCGGTGCCGCTGTGTCTGGTTGGGTCTGTCGCTCCCGTACCGGGCATCATCCGGTTCACTACGCCGAGTACAGCCGTGGTGGTTCCCGGCGCCAGGCCATGAACTCGAGCGGCGATCTGAGCGGGGATGCTGAGGATTGTTTCCGTCGAGCCGCGACGTACCGCATTCACCACGGCGCGTGCCGCCCTGCGCGCTCCTATGGAGGCGCCGGGTGCAGATGCCCCCAGGCTGAACCATGCGTACTCCGCGTGGTTGTCGCCCTTGAAGGTCGCATTCACGTGCGAGCCTGTGCGCATCAGTCCCGGCACAACCGTCGTCACCTTGATGTTGTCCTTTGCAAGTTCCGCACAGATTCCTTCCGAGAACCCTACTGCGGCAAACTTGGCACTCGAGTAGGGAAGCAGGTGCGGCACCGCGATCCTTCCGCCGATCGAGGTGATGTTGGCGATACGTCCGCTGCGACGCGCTTTCATCTGCGGAAGGACTGCCAGCGTAATATTCACCACGCCCCAATACATCACGTCCATCGCCACGCGGAAGTCTTCGATGGTTTGTGATTCCAGTGGGCCCACAGTGATGACGCCAGCGTTATTCACCAGGATGTCGATGCGCCCGAAGTGCTGGGTCGCTTGACGAACCATTGCATGCGCATCGTCGTAGCCAGCAACATCGCAGACGATGGCCAGAACCTCCGCGCCTTCGCGCCGCAACTCATCCGCTGCCCACTGCAGATCTTCATTGGTGCGCGCGCAGATAGCCAGCTTGCAGCCAAGGCGCGCGAACTCCTGTGCCATCGCAAACCCGAAGCCGCGCGATGCTCCGGTGATGAGCACTACGTTTCCCCTCAGGTCCGCCATTCGAAAACGACGCCAGAGCGCTCGCGCGCCCACGGCTGCGCCCACTCCGGCCAGCGTTCCCACGGTCGCAATTCCGGCAGCTCCCATCATCAAGGTGCGCCGGCTTGGCATTTTCCACATTCTCATCGCATTCTCCATTCGCGTTAGCGCTGTCTATGGGAGGGGAACTCGTTGTCCGCGGATGCCCGATCAACCTTCGCTTTGTCGCCGGATCTTTTTGTTTACCGTCTGAAAATGGCCACTAGCCGTGATGCGTTGCACTCGTTTTAGTGACAAGAATCACCGCCGAATGGTTGCTTCTGTACTAAGCTGAACCCTAAGAAGTGCCCCTTTGGCGGTGGCGATATGGCACGCATTCCCGCATTCGATGTTCTGTTCTCTCCGGAAGCACTGAGCTGTTCTTCGGCAGCGACACCCGCCTTTGCCTGTGTCGAGCACCCCGATTCGCTGGTAGCGGCCATGCAGGAAGTCGGCGTACAAAAAGCCCTGCTCGCTCCTTGCAAGCAATGGCGATGCGAGCGCCACTGGATATGCGGCGAGGTGCAGGTGGACGAGATCGCGTCGTACATACAGGCAGCTCCCGCCCGTCTCGCTGGACTTGCAAGCTACAACCCCTATTGCATTATTGAGAGTCTTAGCCAGATCCGTTCGGCGGTTCGTTTACTCGATATGCGTGGCGTGTACGTCCACACCGAAGGCGCTCAACTTTCGATTCTAGATCGCCGCATGTATCCGCTTTACGCGCGGTGCGTGGAACTCGCAGTGCCCATCGTTGTGCAGGTTGGCAGCAACGGCAAAGAACACCTCGCCGCCCCTGCGGATCTGGCGGAGATAGCCAAAGACTTTTCGGAACTCGAGATTGTTGGCGCGTGGAAGGGCGCTCTGGATCTCGGCATGATGCGCGACCTCATGGCTCGGCATCCGAACCTGTACTTCGCGTTCCCGGTCAGCAACAAAACAGAGCAGGAGGCGATCGCCGCTCTGCTCAGCTCTCCCTTCGGAGCGCGATGTATGTGGGGCAGCAATGGACTCCCATGGGAAGAACTCCTGGAAAACATCGATAGCCTCGGTCTCCCCGAAAGCGTTCTACAGGCCTTCCTCAACGGAACCGCCGCTCGACTTTTCCAGCTCTCCCGCAATACGCTCCCGCAAATCCCTTCCGGCGAAAGGCTCTCGCTCGCTGAATAGCCTAGACTCCTGGAAGGCGGGCGAGTCGTACCCCCGAATTCACCCTTTGGTATGCCATTCATGAGCAATTCTGGATGGCGGAGACCTGCCTTGGAAGCCATTCTTCGAGGTATTTGAAGCCTGGGACAAGGTTCTCTGAGCGATTGGAAGATGTGCTTCGAGAGAGGCAACTCAGTGCTGCGGCTCACCATCGGAAACTACGAAAGCAGAATCCAGGGGTGTCCATTGTCGTCGCAAAAGGTCTTTTCGGGCTTAGCGGTCACTTGCCTGTTGTTGCTCATCTCTTGCGGTGGTGGAAGCTCGAGCTCTAACGGCGCGTCAGGTTCGGGAGCTACGCCGCCTCCCGCCGGCTCCGCCAGTCTTGGCTCCATCAATCACATCATTCTGTTCATGCAGGAAAACCGATCCTTCGATCATTACTTTGGGCAGATCAATGTATATCGGGCGGCGAACGGGCTTTCCGCCGACCTCGATACCTGGAGCGCCGATAAGACGCCCGCCAATGTCTCGAACGTCGGGTACGACCCCGTCACCGGCCAGCCTGGTCCGCCGATTCCCGCCTTCCACATGCAGAGTGCGTGTTCAGAGAACTTGAGTTCCGCATGGGATGAGAGCCATCGCGCCCTTAATCTGAATGATCGTGTGCTGACGAATCCGCCAGACCTGATGAACGGCTTTGCCTTTGTCGAAGGCCACTTCGCGGCCGACTCTGCGGCATTCGGCTTCGGCACGTTTCTGGATGTGAACGGCAAACGCGCGATGGGATATTACGATTCGAACGATTTGCCGTACTACTATTTCATGGCTTCGAATTTTGCGACATCGGACCGGTGGTTTTCTCCCGTACCGACTCGCACGCATCCCAATCGGTTGTATTGGATGGCTGCCACCTCGCAAGGATGGATCGTACCTCCAACTCTGCAAATTCCAGCTAAACCGATCTTCGCCCTGCTTGACGCAAAGAACATCAGTTGGAAGATCTATCTGGGCGGGAACAATACTTATTACTCCTATTTCACTTACTCCATCAATCGCAAGCAGAACGTGGTTCCGCTGAGCGAATACTTCAACGACCTGAAGAACGGGACGCTGCCTCAAGTCGCCTACATTGAGACGGGAGTGGAGAACAATTTTGTCAGCAGCAGTGGAGTCGATGAACATCCCGACAACAATGTGCAGACAGGAGCGCAGTTCGCAGCCAGCCTGATCAATCCGCTGATGGAGAGTTCTTCATGGAAGGATTCGGTATTCATCGAGACCTATGACGAAGGCGGCGGATTTTTTGATCATGTGCCTCCGATGCCGGAGGTAAATCCCGACGGCATCGCACCGATGCTCGCACCCACCAACGCGCCGGGGGAGAACTTCACCAAGAGCGGATTCCGAGTTCCGATGTTCGTGGTATCGCCCTACGCGAAGAAGAACTACGTATCCCACACGCCGATGGATTTCACTGCGGCGTTGAAACTCATCGAAACTCGCTTTGGACTTCCCAATTTGACGGAGCGCGATAAGGCCATGCCTGACATGACCGAGTTCTTCGATTTTTCCACGCCTAAAGGGCCTTGGGCGGTTCCGCCGAAACCGCCTCCACAACCCAAGAACCTGCCGTGTACGCAAGGCGTTCCCGCAGGCTGACTCTGTGGGCTTTGTAATCCTTGATGCATCATACGGACCGCGATCCTTCGCGGTCCTTTTTCATGGGTGCGCCCGGCAGGGCGCACTTACTTGGAGGTGAAAGTCCTCTACACACCCGGCAAGGGGAAGTGTTAGCTGAACGGCAAGGGTGTCCATCGCGAGGTGGAATCTGAAGGAAGCCGAAGGCAAAGCGCTGGCCTGACGAACAGGAAGCGGATAGAGGCGGCACGGCGGGGTTAGCAGGCCCATAGATGCAAAGCCCAGTTCTTGCACGGAACGCTGTGACGTAGATCCGACAGGCATAAGCGTGAAGGTAAGTGCGCAATACCCGGGGAGATCTGATGGTCTGCTTAAGTGCTACCGGCGTCGAGAGACGCGGGGAAGGGCCGTCAGAAGTCAGCCGAGGCCATAGTAGCCGCCGTTCTGGGGCGAAGGGCCGAACATGAAACACGGGAGTAGGACAGCAGACCTCGATGCGAGCCGGTGAAGCAGAAGCATACGCAAGTATGGCCAGTGCGGAGGGAGACGGGCGGAACCTGTCTCGGGCCGCGTCTGGTGCCGAGCCTCGTACGGCGGCTGTTGGGCGAACGAAACCGGAAGCGCTGCGGCTAATGGAAGCCGTGGTGGAACGCAGCAACATGCTGTGCGCCTACGAGCGCGTGGTGAAGAACAAAGGTTCAGCGGGAGTCGATGCACTGACGGTGAGCGAGTTCAAACCACGGCTTCAGGCGCACTGGCCGAAGGTAAGACAGGCGCTGCTGGAAGGCGTGTAACTTCCGTCGGCGGTGCGCAAGGTGGACATACCGAAGCCGCAAGGCGGGGTACGGACACTGGGCATCCCGACGGCGTTGGACCGTCTGATTCAACAGGCGCTGCATCAGGTAATGCAACCGCTGTTTGAACCCGAGTTCTCCGAGTCGAGCTACGGCTTTCGTCCCGGACGCAATGCGCACCAAGCGGTCAAAGCCGCGCGGAGTTACGTTGCCGAAGGCAGACGATGGGTTGTGGATATGGACTTGGAAAAGTTCTTTGATCGAGTCAACCATGACGTGCTGATGGCGCGGGTGGTTCGCAAGGTGAAGGACGAACGGGTGTTGAAGCTGATCCGGCGCTATCTGGAGCGGGGTTGATGGAAGGCGGGGTGACGAGTGTGCGAACGGAAGGAACGCCGCAAGGCGGGCCGCTGTCGCCACTGCTGTCAAACATTCTGCTGACCGATCTGGACCGCGAACTGGAGAGACGCAGGTATCGCTTCTGCCGCTACGTGCAGTTTGTCACGCTCGACTCGGAAAAACCGCGTGCAGTTTGTCACGCATATCTATATAGATTCCCTATAACTACAGGTAGTAGGGCGCGTGCGTCTGTGGATAACCGGACTTCGGCCTCAAACCCTGACGGGTTTGTTATCCACCATCCCCCCGGCCCCGGCGACGGTTCGCATAGACATCTCCCAAAGAAAACCAACACAAAACCCCTTCCCGTGAAAGGCGGAGCGAAAAACCATGCCCAATGAGGAACAGCAAGCCGAGCTGCTAGAGCGGTTTCTTGCCAGCAGGGAAGGGGATGAGTGGCAGGGCTTTGTCGAAGCAACAGAGAAGGCGCTTTCCGATGCGCCGGAGGCGGAGACCGTTCTTGTGCCAGCCGCTTTCCTCCGCGAAGCCATCGCCGACATTGCGACCAATCCCCTCGTGTTCCTCCACATGAAAGAGGCATGGAACCGGGAGGCCGCCGCCCTCAATCTGGCCGAGGAAAGGAAGTAGGGCAGGGAAGGCTGCCCCTGCTGCTTCTTGCCCTCGTCTTGTCCTGCGGCCTCGCCCAGGCGCAAGACCCGCCGCCGATCCCGGCGAATGTCACACGCGCGGATTACCTCCGCGACACGGCGCGGGCAGCAGCGCTTGCCATCCACGAAGCCGAGATCGGCCTGAAGTACAACGCCGGAAAGATCACCGGCGAAGCCTACTATCCCGACTTTTGGAAGACGCGGGCGGAGCTGAACAAGCTCCGCGAGAAGTGGGGCCAGGTGAGCCCCAAGATGGGCGTCCAGTTTGTCTTTGATTACCGGCAAAGATCGGACCGGTAGATATCCAGCTTGCGGGGGCAATACGCGCCCAAGCCGGTCGAGCGCCCGAAGCCGCCGCAGATTTACAGGGGCGAGCCAGAGCGCTCCGGGACGTCCAGCCCGTCCACGTCGCCGCCTATGTCGAGGAGCTTCAGAGCCGAGTGACCGCGCCCACCGTCAAGCTACAGCTTGCCGCCATCCGAATGCTGTTCGACTGGCTTGTCGTCGGCCAGGTCATGCCCTCCAACCCTGCAAGCGTGGTGCGCGGGCCGAGGCACAGCGTCAAAAAAGGCAAGACGCCGGTGCTGACGGCCGAGGAGACCCGGACGCTGCTCGACACCATCGACACGCGGACGCCGGTCGGCCTCCGCGACCGCGCCCTGATCGCGCTCATGGTTTACACCTTCGCCCGCGTGGCGCGGCAGCCGAAAAGATGCACGTCGAGGACATTTACGTTCAAGGACGCAGGACATGGGTGCGGCTGCACGAGAAAGGCGGCAAGCACCACGAAATGCCCTGCCATCACAAGCTCGATGAATATCTCCACGAGTACATCGAGGCCGCAGGCATCGGGGAAGACCGGAAGGGCTGGCTGTTTCGCACGACCGAGGGGCAATCCGGCTATCTGACCGAGCGTCCCATGAGCCAGGCCGACGTCTACCGCATGATACAGCGTCGGGCAGCCGACGCCGGCATCAAGACGCGCATCGGTTGCCACACCTTCCGGGCAACCGGCATCACCGAATACTTGCGCAACGGCGGCAAGCTTGAAGTGGCGCAACAAATGGCGAACCACGAAAGCGCCCGCACGACCGGGCTTTACGACCGGCGCAACGATCAGGTATCGCTCGATGAGGTCGAGCGGATTTTGATTTAGGTCGTGCTGGGTGAGCCTTAGCCCACGTTCACCGGTACTAGCGTCATCGTATCGTTGCCGAAGATATCTATCACTTTCACCGCTACGGTGTAGCGGCCTGCCCGGTCGTAAGTGTGTTCGGTCGTCTTCAGCTCCAGGTCCCGGTTTTGGCGGGTGCGGAAGCTCTGCCATTCGTTCTCGAAGATGTATCCACCCGTCCAACGTTCTTCAAAGTCAGGCAGAACCAGCTCGGCTTGCGGCGGCGCAAGACCTGGCAGGGACGCAGCCATCGCGAACCAGAGTTCACGGCCACCTTGATGATCTCCTTACGGCTCATATAGTCGAAGTCCACGGCCCAATAGTCCACCCAGTCCGTCCAGTGCTTGGTCAGCCGCTCCTTGTTGACAATCCCTTCCTTGCTCTTGCTCACCTTATAGAGCTGCCCTTGTTCGCACATCACCTCGCTCTTGCCTTCCTTCATGGAGGCAATTGCGGCCTCGGCTGCGCCTTGGGTGTAGTAGACGGAAAAGTCCGTCAGTTCGATCTGAACCGCGAACTTGTTTTTCTTGTTGTAGCGTGGCGTGGCTTCCACAAAGCTGATGTCGTGGAAAACGACCTGCCCCTTGTCCACTGCTCGCTTATCGAAGACTTCGGCGGGAATGTACTTCGGGGAGAGGTCAATGCCTTTACTGCGTGCTTCTTCCAGCACGGCAGGAAACAGACCCATCTCGAATTCGAAAGCCAGTACGTCCACCCGGGAACCGCCGCGCTTTCGGCACTCGGTGATGACCTCTTCCACGAACAAGCGGCCCACGGGAAGATTAATCGGCCCGATCACCACGAGCCGCCCATTCCGGGCACCGTGGAAAAAGCCGTCCTGTGCTTGCGCACCTTCACTAAGCGGCCTTATACCCTCGCATGGTCGCTTGTGCAGGCGCAGTTCGGGCAGGGCTATGCCGAACTCCGGTTCTTCCGCCGCGTTTTCCTGAAGACCCTAAAGGTCGTCCTTATGCAATATCCGGGTGCAAAGGTTGAGCCAACAGAGCTGGGGCTCGTCCTGCACAAGTCCCGGCCCCCCATCGCCCCGAAGGTGATCGCCAGCGGCCTATGAGTTTTCCACAAACGCCTGTGAATTCAGCAAGTTATCCACGTGTAGTTTGTCACGCCTTTCCACGCCGATGACTGCAACATTTATGTCAAAAGCCAGCGGAGCGGGCAGCGGGTGATGACGGCGATCACGGCGTTTCTGGAGCAAGGACTGAAGCTGAAGGTCAACGTGTCCAAGAGCGCGGTGGCGCGGCCGTGGCAGCGGAAGTTTCTGGGCTGCAGCATGACGTGGCACCGGAAACCGAAGCTGAAGATTGCGCACCCAAGTCGCGAACGTCTGGCGGATAAAATCCGCAAGACGCTGCGGGCGGCTCGCGGGAAAAGTCTGAAACAAGTGATCGACCAACTCAATCCCCAACTGCGGGGTTGGGTCGCGTACTTCCGGCTCACCGAAGTCAAAGGTGTGTTGGAAGATGTCGATGGCTGGCTAAGACACAAACTGCGGTCACTTCTGTGGCGGCAATGGAAACGCAATCACACACGCGCAAGGAACCTGATGCGGGCTGGGCTGAGCGAATCGCGAGCGTGGCAATCGGCCACCAACGGGCATGGCCCGTGATGGAACGGCGCTGCCCCGCACATGAACGAAGCCTACCCGAAGTCTTGGTTCGATCGTATGGGGCTGGTTTCTCTGCTGGAGACCCAGCGACGCTTCTCGTCTGCTTCATGAACCGCCGGATGCGGAACCGCACGTCCGGTGGTGTGGGAGGACGGCGGAGGTAACTCCGCCTCCCTACCCGATCCCAACCATCGAACTAGTCGTCGAAGTCCTGACTTTCAATCCCTCTCTCGCGCAACATATCCGGGACGCGAGCGTATCACCCAATCGTGGTCGCTAGGGATGATGGCTATCTCGCGAAAGCCTGCTCCGCTGCCCGTCGATGGACGCCGGTAGGCGATGGAGTACTGCGCCTTCAGGTCATCGTTGATCGTGCGAAGTACACCGTTGAAATCGCCTTTGTTCCGCATCTCGAAAACGCGGCCGCCAGTCGCTTTCGTAAGTTGTTGCAAGGTTTCCATGCCCCGCGTGGAAAAATCCGCCATCTTCCTGCGCTTCTTCGACAGGTGCGAGGGCGGAACCACCACCGCGTACACGTAATAGCTCGTGCT
This sequence comes from Terriglobales bacterium, assembly GCA_038236965.1. Classification (GTDB taxonomy): domain Bacteria; phylum Acidobacteriota; class Terriglobia; order Terriglobales; family Acidobacteriaceae; genus JBBRZF01. The sequence continues at coordinate 10,377 of JBBRZF010000045.1, forward strand.
GCTGACCGCACGAATCGCGTCCTGCAATGTGTGGAAGCTGACGGTATCTTCGCCGTCGGTCACCAGCAATATCACGCGTTGCGCGCGCGCCTTGCCGGGAGCCATCCAGTAGCCGTTCCCGGTCACCTCAACTACGGAATCGTAGAGAGCGGTTGGCCCAACAGCATGTGTCGGAAGCATCGCGGCCTTCATTGCATCGGTAGAGTCTGTGAATGGTGTGAGGACATTTAGCCCGTGTCCACCGAACGACGCGATCATCGCTTCGTCCCTGCCGGGACGCACCGTTCCCGCCATCATCTCCACCACTGTCTCCTGCAACGACTGAAACTCACCGTCCACAGAACCGCTGCTGTCCAACAACACCGCAAATCGTTTTGGCGTCTCGTCATTGTGTTCGAAGGCGGTGATGTGCTGCACCGGGACCGCGTTCTCGTAGATCTCTAGGTCCTTTTGTCCCACTCCGAATACCGGATGCCCGTCCCGCCCTGCGACGCTGAAACTGACGCGCACTTCCTCCACATAGCTGCGAAAGGTAAACCCGCCAGCATCCACGGAAGGCTCGCCTTCGCCTGAGCGAACGGCATCGCGATTCACATCCACACCTTCTCCCGGATGTGCCACGGCGCCATCATTCGAGAAAAAAGCCTCTGCCGGAACGCCTCTGAGCCAGGGCAACACAGCCAATGAGCAAGTCCACATTACGCGTGAGATTCGCATGACCTCGCTATCGGCAAATGCGAGCCCTGAGTTGAATCTATCCACGAGTCCCGTTTTGGAGATAGAATTCAACAAAAGGCTTGGGCTTTCATTTTTGTTTTTTTGTGAGCAAAATCACAGCCTCCTGTGTCTGAGCTGTTTAAGATTTCAATTGAATCGATTGTCCGCTGGAGCATTCTTCATGGCAAATAATGGCACTACTCATAACTCCCCCAATGGCAACGTTCAGATGTACGTCCTGGCCGTCATCTGCTTCGTCGTAGGTATCGCAATCGGCTACTTCTTCCGTGGTTCTGAAAAAGCCTCCACCCCACAGGCGGCTGCCGCCTCGCAGCAGGCGCCCGCAGGAATGGGCGGCGGAGCCAATCCCGGACAGGTCACTCGCGAACAGTTGAAGCACATGGTTGAAAAGCAGGTCGAGCCGCTTCTTGCAAAACTGCAGAGCGCACCGAAAGATCCCTCGATCCTCTCCGATATAGGGAACGTCTATTACGACGCCCAGCTTTACGAAGAAGCCATCGGATACTACGACCGCGTACTGGAAGTCGCGCCTAAGAACCTCTCCGTTCGCACCGACCGCGGAACCGCCTACTGGTATCTGGGCGATGCCGATCACGCGCTCGCCGAGTTCGATTCCGTCTTAAAAGAAGATCCGAAGATGGCAAACACCCTCTTCAATCGTGGGATGGTGCGTTGGCAGGGCAAGATGGACGTAACCGGAGCCGTCGCCGATTGGCAGAAATTACTCGATACCAATCCCAATTACGAGAATCGTGAAAAGGTGACTCAGCTCATCGCCAAAGCCAAAGAGCATTCCACGATGAAGCCCGGCACCAAGACCGACAAAGCTCCTACCATCCGTTAGAAATTCATTCGCTAGAAAGTCGCAGCAGCAAAAAGCCCACATCCGAGGATGTGGGCTTTGGTCATCTGCTTGTGTCTTCTACTTGTATCTTCGACTACGCCTGCGTGGTCGCGTCTTCGTCTTCGCGCATCAGCCCAAACTTTTTCAGCTTGTAGCGCAGCGCATCGCGGCTAATATCCAACAGGCGCGCGGCGTGGGTCTGGTTTCCGTTGGCCTGTTCCAGCGCCATTTCCACCAGCGAGCGCTCCACTTCTTCCAGCGAAGTACCGCCTTCGGGGATGCTCAGGCGCGGCAGGCTGCGTCCGTTAGGCAGCGCAACCGTTGCCGCGTTCTGCGGCGAACTCATTTCAAAGGCCGTCAATCCCGTCGGTTGCTGTCCCACGGCGAAAGGCAAATACGCGGCGGTCAAGATGTTGGACTCTTCCAGAATCATCGCCCGTTCGATGGCGTTCTTCAGCTCGCGCACATTTCCCGGCCAATCGTGTTTCATCAGCAGGCGACGCGTGTCTTCCGAAATCCCGTGAATACTTTTCTTGAATTTGCGGTTGTAGCGTTCGATGAAGAAGTCGATCAGAGGCTGGATATCCTCTTTGCGGTCGCGCAAGGGAGGCAGAAAGATGGAGATGATGGCCAGGCGGTAATAAAGATCCTGGCGGAAAGTACTCTCTCGCACCGCGCGTTCCAGATCGCGGTTCGAGGCGGCAATCACGCGCACATTCACCTGCATGTCGCGCACTCCACCCACGCGGCGGATCACCTGGTCTTCCAGCACTCGCAGCAACTTCGCTTGCAAGAGCGGGGAGAGTTCACCGATCTCGTCGAGGAAAAGCGTGCCCCCGTCCGCGACTTCGAAGAGGCCTTTCTTCATCGCCTTCGCGTCCGTGAATGCGCCGCGTTCGTGGCCGAACAACTCAGCTTCCATCAGCGTTTCCGGGATGGCCGAGCAGTTGATGGCGACGAACGCTTTTTCCTGACGGCTGCTCTGATAGTGGATGGCCTTTGCGATAAGGTCCTTGCCGGTGCCACTTTCACCCTGGATGAGGATGGTGGTAGCTTCGCTGGCTGCCACCTTGTCGACGAAGTTCATCAACTCGGTCATCTTTTGCGAGACGCCGATGACATCGTGGTAGCCGGTGTGCCGCTTCATCTGTCCGCGCAGGGAAGCGACTTCCGTACGCAGACGCGTTGTTTCCAGCGCGTTCTTTACCGCGACCGCGAGTTCGTCGAAATCCAGCGGCTTACCGACAAAATCGTAGGCGCCCAGTTTCAGCGCGTGCTTCACGTCGTCCAGTTGCGGGTCGGCGGTTATCATGATGACGGCGCGCGCATCCCCGGCCAACTTCAGTTGTTCCAGGACTTGTATGCCGTTCTGGTCGGGAAGGCGTACGTCGAGCAGCACCAGGTCGGGAGACTCGTTGTGCGCGATGCGCAGTCCGGCAGTCCCATTCTCGGCTTCGAGAACCTGGTACCCCCACTCTTCGCACTTTTGGCGCAAAGACCAGCGGACGAGCTTTTCATCGTCGACGATTAAGACTTTTTCAGCAGGCATTGATACTCACTACTTTACTACGAAGTAGCTGAAAGCGTTGGGCGTACGAACGGCAGCAGCACCACGAAACGGCTACCTTTTCCCAGCCAACTGGTCACTTCCAGCCGGCCTCCGTGGTCTTCCACGATTCTGCGCGCCAGCGACAATCCCAACCCCGTCCCGTTCCCCTTGGTGGTGAAGAAGGGGCGGAAGATATTGGGCAATATCTCCGGCGCAATTCCCTTGCCCGTGTCCGTCACCGCGATGGACAGGAATTCGTCCTCATCGCTGATCTCCAGCCGGACTTTGCCGTGTTCCTGGCAGGCCTGAATCGCATTCAATACCAGGTTCAGCAGCACCTGATGGAGTTGTCCCTGATCGTGTTCGATGCTGCGCAGCCCTTCGCATCGCACCAGTTCCAGCTCTATTCCGCGGGAGTTAGCCTGTTCGCGGGCAAAAAGCACGGCGTGTTCAGCGGTCGCGTGGATATCGCCTACGCGGAAATCCGGCTTCTTCGGTCGCGCGATTTCCAGCAGTTCGGTCATGATGCGGTTGATGTGCTGAACTTCGCTTTTGACGTCGCCCAATACGGCGCGGGCGCGACTTTCCTTGGGGAGATCGCGACCAATGATCTCGATGACTCCGGCGATACCCGCCAGCGGATTGCGAATTTCATGGGCGAGACCGGCGGCGATTTCGCCCAGTGTTGCCAGGTGTTCCGCGCGCGACATCTGCGTACGATGCAGATGCTGGATTTCCTCGCGGCTTTCACGAAGCTGTTGAATCATCGTATTGAAGTCGCGTCCCAGGTCGCCAAGGTCGTCATTGCGGTCGGCAAAATCGACAGAGACATCCAGGTCGCCCTCGCGTATGCGCGCGATCTTCTGCTGCAACTCCACCATCGGACGCCGCACCACAACCGCGAGCACCATCAGCATGACCGCGCAGACTGCGACCGCTCCAGCCGTCGCGATCACCAGCACGGTGTTGCGTTCGGGGTCGCCCAGCGAAAGCGTGACCAGCACGAAGAGCAGCAATCCGTTGAGCAGCACGGCTGCCACGGGCAAAACCGCCTTCATCTGCCAGTTCATGCGCACACGTGCCATGCGGAGTTGGTCCCCCGATTCAGAGAGTCGAAAAAGAAGTTGCTCTCATTATGGCCTCTTGCCAAGGCAGCTCACAAGCTTTTGTGTTGGGGCTCGGGTACCGATCAAAGGTCAAAGACCGCGAGCGAGGGCGCTCGCGCCACATTCAGGCAACGGAAGAGGCAAGAGGAGGTAGAAAAAAACGGGCCCGCTTGGCGGACCCGCGTTTACCAGGAGGATTCAATCTATGCGTAAGCGTGCAATCCGGGAAGAAGATAGGTGACGCCGAAGAAGGTAAAGATCACCACTGCGAATCCGAGAATCGCGAAGTAGGCCGCGCGACGTCCGCGCCATCCGCGAGTAATGCGCATGTGCAGATATCCGGCGTAAACGAGCCATGTGATGGCCGCCCAGGTTTCCTTCGGGTCCCAGCTCCAGTACGAACCCCAAGTCTGGTTCGCCCAGTACGCGCCAACGGCAATCATCAGCGTGAGCAGCGGGAAGGCAAGGCAGATGGTTTTGTAGGTTACGCGGTCGAGGATGTCGGCTGCGGGCAGCATGCGTTCCAGACCTTCGCGACGCCACATCATCATCACGTAGAGCAGTCCGGAGAAGATTCCGCCGATGAGTCCAGCAAGGATGAACGGGCTTGCCGCCAAGTCGGTGACGAATGAACCCTCTACGTCAGGACTGATCGGCAGGTAGCTTCCACTGCGAACGCGGAGGACGAACGCAGCGAGTCCGACGATCTGAAGCAGAATGCTGATGAACATCGCGCGATCGGCGAAGCTGAAGTATTGATCGTCGTGCTTCACGCGACCGATGACGTACAGCACCAGCGGCGCAAGCGTGGAAACAAACACCAGCGCAACCAACCATCCCAGGTCAGGAATGGCGATGAACAGTCGCTGACCTTCAGCAATGAACATCTCGCGTTTTTCAGCGGCGTCCCAGGCGATGACGCTAAGTGCGCCATGGTTGAAGCGCAGCAGCGTGCCGGCGTAAACAGCGGCCATTCCTGCGCTTGTAAGAGCGAGGAATGTCTCTGTCTTCATCTTGTCTTTGATAAGGAACATCATCGCAACCGCGAAGCTCACGGCACAGGCTGCGTAGGAAAGCATGGCCAGAGTAACGTGAACGTGCAGCCAGGTCGATTGCAGCGCAGGCACCAGCGGACGAACTTCGCTGGGCATCAACTGCATCAGGATGACGCTGACCACGCTCAGCGGCATGGTGACGCTGCCGATGATCTTTACTTTGTAGAAGCGCTCGGCGAACAACGTCAAGAGCGCGACCGTCCACACAAAGCTCAGCAGCATTTCGTAGAGATTAGAAAACGGCGGACGTCCAGCGATATACCAGCGGTGTCCCGCGGCCAGCGTGTTCGCCGCAAATCCGATCATCGTCGCAATAGAGGCGAATGTTACGTACTTATCAGTGCCTGTAACTCCGAAACCCATATACAGCGCGCCAGCGCCTGCGTAAAAAATCAGCGCGATGTAAAGCATGTTGCTCTCATTGAAAAGAGGAGCGTTGTGAGCCTTGACCACGCCCAGTAACGCCGTCATCAGCAGAAAGGCCATTCCCAGGCCCACCATCACCAGCAGCGTGTTGCCGCCGGGCTGCGGTTGTTCTTCGATCTTTGCTCGCGTTGACATCATTTCCTCCGTAATCCTTGCAGGCCTATACGCCAGCCAGTGTGGTCTCGCGCTTCTCTTTGTTGTTCGAAGGCGGCGCAACTGGTTCCAACAATTTCGCTTCGCGCTTCATGGCTTCCACCAACGCGTTGTACTTCTCTTCAAACCGTTCCTTGTTCTTGTTGAAGGCTCCCCCAACCCAGATCACCCAACCCTTTTGCGGATCGTTAACGGCGATCGCCCAGAAGCGCATGTGAATCATGTAGAACGCCACGCCTAAACCCAAGGCCATCAGGATTACGCCAGCCCAAACCGACCACTGACCAGGCTCATGGGATACTTGCAGGCCGGTGTAGTTCAGCATTTTCAGATCAGAAGCGGTGAAGATGTACGGCAGATCCTTGGCATCGGTAACGTTAGAAACCCGGGGCATAAGCCACGTCTTCGTCTCTTTACCCTTGTAGGTTATGAGCAACTCAAATGCAGGATTTCCCAACTCGTTGGACCGCGCGAATACCTCGTTGTCCTGTATGAAGAAGTCGGGGACGAAGCGGGTCAACTTGATGGTTGTGTCGGGATCGACCGGTACCGTCTTGTCCAGACCTAATAGGAGCGTCTTAGCCGCTTGGGCTCTGTCCGGAGTTGTGGCATGTAGTTCCAGATGCTCGAGTTTTCCCGTCGCGCCGTAGCTCGATTGGTAGAAGCGGATGCCTTTGTAGGTCAGTGGATCGTTAACCACGATCTCTTTCTTTACTACATCTTTGCCATCCTCGACCACGGTCAGCTTCGACCACCATCTCTTCGGGGTTCCGTCTGGATAGTTTTCCTGACCGGTGTCGTCGCAGCGAATCGCAAAGGGAAGTTTGTGCTTAACATCCTTATTGCGCATACGAATCTCTAGTTCCTGATTCACCTCGCCCTTGGGAATCGGCATGTATCCGCGGTACCCGTAGATTGCATCCAGAATGCCGCCGAAGAAAATCAGCAGCAAGCTGGCGTGCACGATGTACACAGCCATCACCGAGAGACGATTGCGCTCTGCAAAGAGTGAAACCGTATCCGAGTCCACGATGCGTTCGGCGTTGATACCAACGTTCCGGAATGCTCTTTCCGCTATGCTCAACCCGGTTGCGGCATCCTTGACGGGGATTTCGGTGTGGTGAGCGAGCCCAGCGCGAAAGTGTGCTTCCGGCCGACGATAGGGGCGCGCATAGAAGCGCCAGGCATTGGGCCAGCGTTCCAGCGAAGCGAAGATGATGCTCAAACTTACAAACGCCAGCAGTCCGGCGAACCACCAGGCATGGAAGACGTCGGTAAGCCCAAATCGGTCAAGCCACAATAACGTAGTCGGCGAGTAGCTTCGCTCGAGGACATCCACTTCTGTCGCGGGACGCTGAAGAATAAAGGTCCCGATGGCGGAGAACACGCCCGTAATAATAAGAAGAATGATGCCGGTGCGTATCGATGCGAGTGTTTTATGGAACTTTTGCCAAACAGAAATCACAGTTCTGGCTCCTTCACTTGCCATTGCGTAAATGCAAGCCGCTGGCCAGACTGCTGAAAAATACAAGTTGCTGAAACTGGGACGGTTACGTCATTTCTTCGGTTTGAAATCTGGAGCAAGTTGAGCGAAATGCCCCACACAAGTGATTGCTAGCGCGCAATTCCACGAGGGGAAGCTCCAGATTTGTGAGTGGCGGAAGCAGGGAATATCGCCTCCCGTTTCAGGAGGCCCGCCAAGGCATTTGAGAAGCATAGTTCCCGTTTTGGGAATTGATTACCAAGGTTTCTTGTACTCTGGATTGCATTCTGGAACAGCTGTGCCACAATTGCTCGACGATTCCAAAGTTTTTCTAATGTAAGGAACCACTAGATTGTTCTGGTCGCCAGCCCCCCCCTCCCCCCTGGCCAGCAAAACAGTTTTGGACTTGGGCCAAATTCTGAGTCGTGCAGGACAAAAAAAGAAATATCAGGCGTTACCACTAAACTCTTTCAAATATTTTTTGCATCATTGAGGGGCATTATGAACATTCGTATCAACGCACGCATCCGAACGCTTGCAGTCTCGGTACTGCTTGCCTGCTGCTTTCTCGTAGGAACGTCTTTCGCGCAGAATGCGCCGTTCGGTTACCTCGATTCAGCGGCCGATAACACTGGCAAAACCACCATGACCCCCACGTCCACGCTGATCGTTAGCGGGTGGGCTGCTGATTCTGACACCTTTGCGCCCGTGGCGAAGGTACAGGTTCTCATCGACGGCACCACGGTTGGAAACGCTGTGCTGGGCTATAACCGCCAGGACGTTGCGACCGCATATGGAGCCGCATACCTCCCGTCCGGTTGGAACGCCACTATCGTCCTGAATAATCTGGCAGTGGGCACGCATACCGTGACCGCGGTCGCCTCGGATGCCACTCTGCTTAGCACCGTTCTCACTGGCCAGATGACCATCACGATTAAAGCCGGGATCGATGTGAGTGAAAGCCTTGGAACCATTGCTGGGACACCGATTGCTGGTAAAAGCCTTCAAGTGACGGATACAACTACCAATGTCGGCGTTCTGCCGGTTGGCCTTTCCGTGACTCGCTTTTATCTGAACGCTACCGCCGTGCGCGGTGGCACGTTGCTGGGCAATCGCAGCTTCTCGTCGCTGGCTCCGGCCGCGTTCTCTACCGCGACTACAACTGTGACCCTACCGGCGGGCGTGTCTGGAAACTACTACCTGCTTGCGTGCGCGAACGATACTTTTACCCTTGCCGACAGCAATACGGCCAATAATTGCGCCTCTTCGATGATCACGATCGCGGGCGCGGATCTGGCTGAAGTTTTGACTGCTGTTCCTGCCACCGTAATAACTGGCAGCAGCATTCAGATCAACGAAACGGTCAGCAATTTAGGTCTTGGAAATGCTGGCTTGTCCGTGAACCGCTTCTATCTGAACAGCACTGCCGTACGCGGCGGCACATTGTTGGGAACGCGCTCAATCAGCACGTTAGCTGCTGGCACCTCCTCGGCGTCCGCAGCTACCACGCTTGCGCTTTCCACGAGCATCACGGGTGGACAGTATTTCCTGGTCGCTTGCGCGAACGACACCTTTACGGTTTCCGAAGCTGTGTCGACGAACAATTGCTCAGCTTTGCCGATGATGGTGTACTCCTCTACCAAGACGGTCATCGTCGATGCGACGAAGACTGTAACCCCGTATGACGCGACTACTTGCGGCACGGCTACCGCCGCCTGCAAAACCATTGCTGATGGCGTGACCAAGGCTGCTGCTGGATCGACTGTCATTGTCTATCCGGGCACGTACGTTGAGCAGATCACGATCGCAAAGAACATCAGCCTGGTTTCGTTCACCAAGAACACGGCAATCCTGAAGGCACCGGCCGCGACGAAACTCACGAACGATGCTGATGGCCATGAGACGCTTTTGACTATTACGGGCGGCGCGACCAGCGTCCTCGTGAAGGACATGACGGTTGCCGGACCGATGTTTGTCGATGGCTGCGCAGACCTCATTTATGGCATTTTTGTAAAGAATGCGAATGCCATCATCAGCGGCAATAAAATTGATCGAATCCAGCAATTAGACCCAAGCCAGTGGGGATGCCAACCTGGAGTTGGAATCCGCTTCGGTTCGAGGGGATTGAGCTACATTGGTCACACGGGAACAATCAGCAACAACACGGTCATCGGTCCCGCCAAGGGTGGTATCGTCGTCGACGGCACGAACACTAACGTAAACGTCACCGGCAACACCATCACTGGCCTCAACGTGGTCGGCGTAGTCGGACAGAATGGCATCCAGATCAGCCGTGGCGCAAAGGGAACCGTGGATGGCAACAACATCAGCGGATTCACCTACGGCTCCACGATGGCCAATCTGAGTGCGGCCGGCATCCTGGTGTATGGCATCACCGGTGGCGTCACGGTATCCAACAACACTCTGTATGGAAACGATGAAGGCATCGGCGTCTATACGGATGCTGCTTATACTTCCGGAACTCCGGTACAAGTTGCCACCACCACGGTGATCAAGAACAACACCGCCAGCAACAACGTCTACTTGGGCATCCACATCGACCCGTTCTCGAAGGGGAACACGATCTGGAGCAACACTGCTCATGGCAACCCTGGATGGGACTTGCTTGATGAACATTCGGATCTCACTTTCAATGATTGGTGGGGAACCCTCCCGAGTAACGCCAATATCTTCGATACTGCTTGGATAGGATTGGTGTTCTCGTACTAGTCTGAATCAGTGTTCAACCAGGGGCGGGATTCACATCCCGCCCCATTCTTTGTTTCAAAATACCTTCCGCTTTCGCTGGCTGAGCCGCGCTTTCCCCTGTTGTGGCCATTTGCAACAGCGTGGCTTCCATGCCACACCAAAGTGGTTAATTAGTCGATTGCGTCTTTTCCCCCAAATTTTTGAACAGTGGGGGTTTTCACGAACCCAGTGCGGGAGATTGCCCATTTCTGGAGGCCAGAATCGCGAGTTCGGAAAAGGGAAGGAAATATATCGAGCCAATTTGATACATGGATTCAGTAACTTATGAGTATTTCTTCTTGTATTTTAGGAATTCCGAGTCACGGCCATGCGTTTGCACAACTCACTTCCGTTGGAGGTAGTCGTGACTAGGGTCCTGCAGTTCATC